>NZ_JBDPLX010000007.1:0-352134 GCF_039871815.1 Micromonospora sp. B9E7 | reverse complement strand
GGGGGGGTGAGGGGGTCACAGGTCGGGTCTTCCCTCGTCGGGGGTGGAGGCGAGCGCGTGGAAGCGTCGGGCGATCCGGCCCGCGCCCGCGGCCAACCGGCCCGCCTCGACCGCGTACCGCATCGCGGTCGCCATCGCCACCGGGTCCTCGGCCCGGGTCACCGCGCTGGCCAGCAGCACCGCGTCGCAGCCCAACTCCATGGCCAGGGCCGCGTCGGAGGCGGTGCCGATGCCCGCGTCGAGGATCACCGGGACGTCCACGCCCTGCCTGATGAGCCGGATGTGGTGCGGGTTACCGATGCCGAGCCCCGACCCGATCGGTGAGCCGGCCGGCATCACCGCGGCACAGCCCACGTCGGCGAGGCGGCGGGCCAGCACCGGGTCGTCGCTGGTGTACGGCAGCACGGTGAAGCCGTCGGCGACCAGCTCCTCGGCGGCGCGGAGCAACTCCACCCCGTCGGGCAGCAACGTCCGCTCGTCGCCGATCACCTCCAGCTTGACCCAGTCGGTGTCGAACGCGTCCCGGGCCAGCCGGGCCACCTTCACCGCCTCGGTCGCGGTGTGGCAGCCGGCGGTGTTCGGCAGCAGCCGTACCCCGCACCGGTCCAGCAGCTCCAGCAGCCCGCCGGTGGAGCCCGGCGCGGTGCCCACCCGCCGCAGCGCCAGCGTGACCAGCTCGGTGCCGGACGCCCGGATCGCCTGCTCCAGGACGTGCAGGTTCGCGGCACCGCCGGTGCCGAGGATCAACCGCGAGGTGAACGTCTCCCCGCCCAGCTCGAACGGCATGCCGCTCACCCGCCCTGTGCCGCGGTGAGGACCTCGACCCGGTCGCCGTCGCGCAGCGCCGTGGCCGGCCAACCGGTCCGGGGTACGACCTCACCGTTGACCGCGACCGCGACCCCACGCTGTTCGGGCACGATGTCGCGGACCAGGTCGGCCACCGACGTGCCACCGGGCACGATGCGTCCGGCCCCGTTCACCGTCAACTCCACCGGTCCCCCTCCATGATGGTCGGTTCAGCTCCGTCCGAGCCCGCGCCGCCGAACCGGTCGGCCCGCAACGGCGCGAGCAGCGGGTCGGAAGCGCCGCCGAGCACCAGGTCCGCGATCAGGTCGGCGGTGATCGGAGCGAGCACGATGCCGTGCCGGTGGTGCCCGGTGGCGGCCAGGACGTTCGGTCGGCCGGGCAGCGGCCCGAGGATCGGCGCGTTGTCCGGTGTGCCCGGACGCAGCCCGGCGACCGCCTCGACCAGGTCGTACTCGGCCAGCTCGGGCAGCAGGTCGATTCCGGCGCGGAGCAGGCGCTGCACGGCACCGGCGGTGACCGTGGTGTCCGCTCGTTCCTCGACCGTCGCGCCGACCACGACCTCGCCGCCGGCACGGGGCACCAGGTAGACGGGTTCGCCGTCGGCGTACCCCCGGATCACGTGCCGGAAGCCCGGCGCGACGCCGTCGGGCGCGCGGAGCCGGAGGATCTGGCCCTTCACCGGCCGCACCGGCAGGCCGGTGAGTGCCGCAGCGCCACAGCCGGCGGCGACCACGGTGACCTCGGCATCCACATCGGACAGGTGCCGGACCGCTTGCGGCACGAACACCGCGCCGGCCCGTTGCGCGGCCACGCGCAGCGCCGGCACCAGCAGTCGGGGGTCGACCTGGTGGTCGGTGGGCGCGAGCGCGCCGCCGCGCACCCTCGGGGCGAGCGCCGGTTCGCGGTCGCGCAGCTCGCTGGGGCGCAACGGGGTCACGGGCAGACCCAACCCCTGTTGGTACGCCCAGAGCCGGCGCGCCTCGGCCAGGTCGTCGCCGGTCAGGCCGACCATCAGGGTGCCCTCGGTCCGGTAGCCGATCTCGACTCCGGTCACCTCGGTCAACTCGGTCGCGAACCCCGGCCAGCGGGCGGCGGACGCCAGCAGCAACTCGGTCAGTTGCCGCTCACCGAAGTACGCCTCGGCGACCGGGGAGAGCATGCCGGCGGCCACCGCGGAGGCCCCCGATCCGGGTGCCGGATCGTGCACCACCACCCGAAGCCCTCGGGCGGCGCAGCGCCAGGCGATGGACAGCCCGATCGGCCCTGCCCCCACCACCACCACATCCGCAAGGAAGGGCCCCCTGTTAACGGCTTTTGTAGAGGAAGGGCCTCCTGCTAACACGTCAGTGCCCGGAGCAGCTCGGCCGCCGCCCGCGCCGGATCGGCGGCGGCGGAGAGGGCACCGACGACCGCCACCCCGTACGCCCCGGCGGCCCGCAGCGCCGGCACCCGCGCGGCGGTCACTCCGCCGATCGCGATGACCGGCACGTCGACGGCGTCGACGACGGCGCGTACCCCGGCCGGCCCGATGGGGTCGGGTAGACCGGACTTGGTGCTGGTGGTGTGGCACGGCCCGACACCCAGGTAGCTGGCTCCGGCCGCGACCGCCGAGGTCGCCGTCTCCGGCGCGCGGGCGGTGGCTCCCAGCACTCCGGCGGGGCCGAGCACCCGGCGGGCGGCGGCGACCGGCAGGTCGTCGGCACCGACGTGCCCGCCGGCGGCACCGACCGCCAGCGCCACGTGCAGCCGGTCGTTGACCAGGCAGGTGGCCTCGTACGACGCGCAGAGCGCCAGCACCCGTCGGGCCAGGTCGTACGCCTCGCGGTCGGTGGCGGAATCCTCGACGCGGACCTGCACCACCAGGTCGGCGCGGGCCGCCGTGAGGGCAGCCCGGACCACGGTGAGCGGGTCGCGCCCGGGTCGGGTGTCGGTGATCAGATGCAGTCGCCCCATGGACGGCACGGCAACGCTCCTCCCTGCGCCGGCATTACCCGGATCAGGTTCGACGGTCGGGGGCTGTCAGCCCCCCTCTCAGCCCGGTACACCGGGCTCCCGTGGGTTACTTGCGTGTCACCGTACGACAGATCCGCCGGTCTGCCAAGGCGGGGTCGGCGGCGTCCGTGCGGGCCGGATGAGCAAGATCGATGGGGCGCTTCATACGGTCCTGTTCGGAATGTCGCCCGCCGTTGCAGAACCGTTACCCGCCGGCATCTTGCCCGACATCGAACCAGCCGAATTAATTTGTTCAGCGATTCGACAAAATGTTGGCGGGGACACCCTGGCACGGTGTCACCACCGGCTCCATCAGGGAGGGTCTTCGGCGAGCCGGCTCCCGCGATCTCTGTCACTACGACACAGGAGGCGGCGTGTCCCGTTCTCGTCGTGCCCGCGTACCCATCACCGCAACCCTGATCTCCCTGGCCATGGCCTCGACCACCCTGTTCGGCACCCCCGCACAGGCGGCCGCCCAGGTCCCCCCACGTGAGGCGCCGGCCGGCGCCCCGGTCAGCCAGGTGGTGCCGAAGGCACCAAAGGCAGCGGCCGATCCCTTCTCCGTCCTGATCTTCTCGAAGACCGCCGGCTTCCGGCACGACTCCATCCCCACCGGCATCGCCGCCATCCAGCAGCTCGGTGCCGCCAACGGATTCACCGCTGACAACTCCGAGGACGGCGCCGCATTCAACGACGCCAACCTGGCGAAGTACAAGGCGGTGATCTGGCTCTCCACCACCGGTGACGTGCTCAACGCCGAGCAGCAGGCGGCGTTCGAGCGCTACGTGAAGGCCGGCGGCGGCTACGTCGGCATCCACGCCGCGTCGGACACCGAGTACGACTGGCCCTGGTACGGCGACCTGGTCGGCGCGTACTTCGCCAACCACCCGCAGAACCAGCAGGCCACCGTGAAGGTGGAGGACCACGCGCACCCGTCCACCGCCGAGTTGCCGGACCGCTGGTCCCGGTTCGACGAGTGGTACAACTACCAGACCAACCCGCGGCCGGACGTGCACGTGCTGGCCAGCCTGGACGAGAAGAGCTACACCGCGGGCGCCGGCGCGATGGGCGCCGACCACCCGATCGCCTGGTGTCAGGACTACGACGGTGGTCGGTCCTGGTACACCGGTGGCGGCCACACCCGGGAGTCGTACGCCGAGCCCGGCTTCCTCTCCCACCTGCTCGGCGGCATCCGCACCGCGGCAGGTGTCCAGGACGCCGACTGCGGCGCCTCGAAGACCTCGAACTTCGAGAAGGTGGCGCTGGACAGCAACACCAGCAACCCGATGGAGTTGGACATCGCCCCCGACGGGCGGGTCTTCTACATCGAGCGTGACGGTCGCGTGCAGATCATCAAGCCGGACACCGGCAACACCGTCACCGCCGTCGACCTGGACGTCTTCACCGGCAACGAGGACGGCCTCATCGGCATCCGGCTCGACCCGGACTTCGCCACCAACAACTGGGTGTACCTCTACTACGCCCCGAACGACGGGGTCACCCGCAACCTGCTGTCCCGGTTCACGGTGACCGGCGACACCATCAACCCGGCCAGTGAGAAGCAGGTGCTGCGGGTCGACACCCAGCGCAACACCTGCTGCCACGCTGGCGGCAGCATGACGTTCGACAGCGAGGGCAACCTCTACCTGGCCACCGGCGACAACACCAACCCGTTCGAGTCGAACTCGTACTCGCCGATCGACGAGCGGGCGGGCCGCCAGGACTACGACGCGCAGCGCACCTCGGCCAACACGAACGACCTGCGTGGCAAGGTGATCCGGATCCACCCGGAGGACGACGGGACGTACACCGTTCCGGCCGGCAACCTCTTCGCGCCGGGCACCGAGAAGACCCGTCCCGAGATCTACGCGATGGGCTTCCGCAACCCGTTCCGGATCGGCACCGACCCGAAGACCAACACGCTGTACGTCGCGGACTACGGGCCGGACGCCAACTCCGACAACCCGAACCGCGGCCCTCGGGGCCTGGTCGAGTGGAACGTCGTGACCCCCGGCAACTACGGCTGGCCGTACTGCACCGGGACGAACGAGGCCTACAACGACTACACGTTCCCGTCTGGCCCGAGCGGCGCGAAGTTCGACTGCGCGGCGCCGGTGAACAACTCGCCCAACAACACCGGCCTGACCGACCTCCCGCCGGTCGTGCCGGCGACCGTCGACTACGGGTACGCCGGTGACGCGCGTTACCCGGAGATCGGCGGCGGTGGCGCCCCGATGGGTGGCCCGGTCTACCGCTACGACGCCGACCTCAACTCCACCCGCAAGTGGCCGGCGTACTACGACGGCAAGGCGCTGCTCGGCGAGTGGAACCAGAACAAGATGTACACGATGCAGCTGACCCCCGACGGCAAGTCGTTGGTGGACATCAACCAGCTGCTCACCGGCATGACCATGGTCCGTCCGATGGACTTCGAGTTCGGCCCCGACGGCGCGCTGTACCTGATCGAGTGGGGCAGCGGCTTCGGCGGCAACAACGACAACTCGGGCGTCTACCGGATCGACTACACCGCCGGTGATCGCGCGCCGATCGCGGCGGCGTCCGCCACCCCGACCTCGGGTGCGGCACCGTTGGCAGTCACCTTCTCCAGTGCCGGATCCCGGGACCCGGACGGTGGCACGCTCACCTACGCCTGGGCCTTCGGCGACGGGCAGACCTCCACCGAGGCGAACCCGACGCACACGTACGCCGCGGCGGGCAACTACACCGCCCAGCTCACCGTCACCAACCCGAAGGGCCGTACCGCGGTGGCCAACGTGCCGATCACCGTGGGCAACACGTCCCCGACTGTGACGATCGAGTTCCCGCCGGACGGTGGGTTCTTCGAGTGGGGTGACCAGGTCCGCTACTCGATCAAGGTGACCGACCCGGAGGACGGGGAGATCGACTGTGACCGGGTGAACCTCCAGGTCCTGCTGGGCCACGACGAGCACGCCCACCCGTTGGAGCAGCACACCGGCTGCACCGGCACTGTCCAGACGTCGCTCGCCTCCGGGCACGGCGCCGAGGCGAACGTGTTCGCGGTCTTCGAGGCCACCTACACCGATGACGGTGGCGCCGGCGGGGCCAGCCCGCTCACTGGTCGGGTGATCGAGGTCCTGCAGCCCAAGCGCAAGCAGGCGGAGTTCTTCACCGCCACCGGGCGCGCTCCGGTGAGCACCGGCGGCGGCGACGCCGGCGTGCAGCGGGAGACCGGCGCCGACACCGCCGGCGGCGGGCAGAACATCGGGTTCATCGAGGACGGCGACTGGTGGTCGCTCGCCCCGGCGGACCTGACCAACATCACCGAGATCCGCTTCCGGGCCGCCTCGGCTGCCGCTGGCGGCCGGATCGAGGTCCGCGCGGGTGCCGTCGACGGACCGGTGGTCGCCACGGCGACCGTGCCGGCGACCGGTGCGTGGCAGACGTACACGGACGTGAGCGCGCCGGTCACCGGTGCCGCGAGCGGTTCGCTGTTCTTCCTGGCCCGCGATCCGAACGGCGGCACTGGTTCGCTGTTCAACGTCAACTGGATGGACTTCGTCGGCCGCGGTGTCACCGAGAACGCGCCGCCGGTGGTCAGCGCCACGGCCACCCCGGCCACCGGCACCGCACCGGTCACCGTCGCCTTCGACGGCACGGCCACCGACGCCGAGGGCGACACCCCGTTGACGTACGCCTGGGACTTCGGTGACGGAGGATCGGCGACCACCCTGGACGCCAGCCACACCTACACCAACGCGGGCACCTTCACGGCCACCCTCACGGTGACCGACAGCAAGGGCGCCAAGGCGTACGCCACGGTGCCGGTGCGGGTGGACGCTCCGGACACGTCCTGCTTCGGGGCGCGTTCGGACGACTTCAACGGCAACAGCCTCGACAAGGCCCGCTGGACGAGCGTGATCCGGGAGAACCAGCTCTACTCGGTCAGTGGCGGTGCGCTGCGGCTGCCCACCGGCGTGGGTGACCTCTACGGCGCTCGCAACGACGCCACCAACCTGGTGCTCCAGGCGGCTCCGACCGGCGCCTGGGAGATGACCACCAAGGTCACCCTGCCGGTGACGGCCAACTACCAGCAGGCTGGCCTACTGGTGTACGGCGACGACGACAACTACGCCAAGCTGGACCTGCTGTACAACGGCAGCCGGGCGGTGGAGTTCATCCGGGAGACGGCCGGCACGCCGCGCAACGAGGCCGACGACAGGACCGCCGCACCGGCGGGTGACACCGTGTACCTGCGGATCACCAGCGACGGGACGAACCTGACCGCGGCCTCCTCGGCCGACGGGCAGACCTTCACCCCGGTCGGCCGTTCGGCCGCGCTCGCCGGCATCACCAACCCGCGGATCGGGGTCTTCGCGCTCAACGGAGGCACCGAGGCGCCGGTCGTCGACGCCGCGTTCGACTCGTTCCAGGTCACGCCGGACGCTCCGGCCGGCCCGGTCGACCCGTCGGACGAGTTCAACGGCGACAGCCTGGACAAGTGCCGGTGGGACGCGATCCTGCGGGAGGACCCGACCGGTTACCGGGTCACCGATGGCGCGCTGCGGATCGACGTGCCCAACGGTGACATCTACGGCACCGACAACACCGGGCCGAAGAACTTCATCCTCCAGACCGCGCCGTCGGGCGACTGGACCCTGGAGACGAAGGTCGACGGCAGCCTGCTGAACGAGCAGTACCAGCAGGCCGGTCTGCTCGTGCAGGCGGACGACGACAACTACCTGAAGTTCGACTTCATCGCGGACAACCAGGCCGGCCAGGCGGTGACGCGGCGGATCGAGTTCCGCAGCGAGATCGCCGGGACGGTGCAGAACCCGCAGCCCGAGGCGAGCAGCCTGACCTCGGCGGTGTGGCACCTGCGACTGGCCCGCACGGGCGACACGTTCACCGCGTCGTACTCGGCCGACGGGACGACCTGGACCGCGTTGGAGGCGTTGACCAACACCGCGGTGGGTGCCACCCCGAAGGTCGGATTGTTCACCCTCGGCGCCAACCAGACGGCCTCGAAGACCGCCGCGTTCGACTACTTCCGGTTGAGCACGGAGGTGGCCGACGAGACCGCGCCGGTGACCACGGCGGCGGTGTCCGGAACCCCGACCGACGGGTGGCACACCGGGCCGGTGACGATCACGCTCACCGGTGCCGACGAGGCCGGCGGTAGCGGGCTCGCCAGCACCGAGTACCAGCTGGACGGTGCCACCACCTGGACGGCCTACACCGCCCCGGTGGAGGTCAGCGGTGACGGCGAGCACGAGCTGCGGTTCCGCTCGACCGACAAGGCCGGCAACGTGGAGGCGACCAAGACCGTCTCGGTCAAGATCGACGCCACCGCGCCGGTGACCACGGCGACGTTCGCTCCGGCGAACGACTCCGGCTGGCACAACGGGACGATCCCGGTCGTGCTGGCCTCCACCGACGCCGGTTCCGGTGTCAAGACGGTGGAGTGGTCGCTGGACGGTGGAGCGTGGACGCCGTACACGACGCCGGTCGAGGTGACCGGTGACGGGCAGCACGAGTTGCTGTACCGCTCGACCGACAAGGCCGGCAACGCCGAGACGCTCAAGTCGGCGGTCTTGAAGATCGACGGCACCAAGCCGACGCTGCTGGTCTCCGGGATCGCCGACGGGCAGCTCTACGGCGACAGCCAGGACGTCCGGGTGTCCTGGCAGGCTGTCGACCCGACCTCGGGCATCGCGACCGTGGTCGGCAAGTTGGACGGCCAGGCGTACGCCAGCGGCACCCTGCAGGCCATGTACGAGCTGTCGCTCGGCCTGCACGAGCTGACCGTGACCGCGACCGACAAGGCGGGCAACGAGACCACCTCGACGGTCCGGTTCTTCGTCACCACCTCGTTCCGGGACATGCAGGGTCTGCTGGACCGGTTCAAGGCGACGGGTCGACTCTCGGCCAAGGCGCACAAGCAGTTGACCAACAAGCTCGACGCCGTCCGCAAGTCCGAGGCGGCCGGTGACGACAAGGCGGCGGTGCGGCAGCTGACCGCATTCCGGACGCTCGCCTCCGACACCGCACTGGTGGGCGAGGCGGAGGTTCGGGACGTCCTGATCCGGGACGCCGACGCCATGATCGTTCGGCTCGGCGGCGCGGCCAGCAAGGCCGGGGTCAAGGCGAACGACGGCGAGACGGTCAAGGGCACGGGACGGCTCGGTGGCGATGCCACCCGGCTCGCGCCCGGTCGTCAGCTCTGATCCGACGAGGCCCCTCTCCGACGCTCCGGTGTCGGGGAGGGGCCTCCCTCATCCGTAGGGAGGAGATGTCCGTGACGGGTATCCGCAAGGTGTTGGCCGCCGTGGTCGTCGGGCTGGCTCTGACCCTGTTCGCCGCTGCCCCGGCGGCCGCCCAGGCCGACAAACTCAAACTCGTGGTGGCCGGCGACGGCGCCGAGGGGGTCACCATCCAGGCCACCTACACCGATGGGCGTCGACTGGACCAGGTGGTGCGCTTGGTCCTCACGGCCACCGGCCCGGACGGGCAGAAGGTCGGGCCGGTGCAGTTGGAACCGCAGCCCGAGGGACAGGGCTTCTACAGCAGCGGCGCGGTGCTCACCGCCGGCACGTGGAAGGTGAAGGTGAACTCCCCTGCTCCGCTGCCGGGCGAGGCCACCGCCACGGTGCAGGCCCGTGCCGCGCAGTCTCCGCCGGCACCCGAGCCGGTCGCGGTGAACAAGCCGGCTGACGGCGCGGGCGGTGCGGGCTGGTGGCCGTACGCGGCGGCGGGCCTGGTCGTCGTCGCCCTGGCGATGGGGGTGGCCATGCTGTTCGGCCGCCGCCGCACCACCAACTGACCGACAGGCGTTTCACCAACCGGGCCGGGCCGCGATGAGCGGCCCGGCCCGTCGCCGTCTGACCGGCTCGTGATCGACTCGGCTTCCCTGAAGTCGGGGTGTCCAGCGCAACAGGTCACCCCGACTTCAAGGAACGCGAGTGGATCAAGCGCGGCGCGCGCCCTCGAGCAACGGAACCGGCACGGCACCGCGCTCAGAGGATGGCGCGCAGCGCCGCCAGATCCTCGTGACTGGGTTCCCAGGTGCCGGCGGCGGCGTTGGCGAGGACCTGTTCGGGGGTGGTGGCACCGGCGATCACCGAGGTCACCGCCGGCTGAGCGGCCAGCCCACCGATCGCCACCTGGAGCATGCTCAGACCCCGCTCGCCCGCGTACGCCTCGATCGCCTCGATGGTGTCCCAGTCGGCTGCGGCGAGCCGCTCGGTGTACCGGCCACCGCCGGAGAGCCGGCTGCCTGCGGGCGGCTGAGCCTCGCGCCTGTACTTGCCGGTGAGCAGACCGTTGGCGAGCGGGAAGAACGGCAGCATCCCCAGGCCGAACCGCTCGCAGGCCGGGATCACCTCGGTCTCCACGGACCGCTCCAGCAGGCTGTAGTGGTTCTGCGCGCTGATGAAGCGGGCCCGTCCGTTCGACGAGGCGACCCAGTCCGCGTCGGCGATCTGCCAGCCGGTGAAGTTGGAGTTGCCCAGGTAGCGCACCTTGCCGTCGCGGACCAGGTCGTCCAGGGCGGCGAGGGTCTCGTCGATCGGGGTGCCCGGGTCGGGTTCGTGCATCTGGTACAGGTCGATGTGGTCCGTGCCGAGCCGACGCAGCGACGCCTCGACGGCGCGGGCGATGTAGCGGCGCGAACCCCGGGCCCCGAAGTCCGGCCCGTTGAGGCCGTTCATGTCCATGCCGAACTTGGTGGCCACCACCACGTCGTCCCGGCGGCCCTTGAGCGCCTGCCCGAGCAGCTCCTCGGAGCCGCCCTGCGGCTCGCCGTAGATGTCGGCGGTGTCGAACAGGTTGATCCCGGCGTCCAGGGCCGCGTCCACCACCGCGCGGGTGCCGTCGAGGTCGAGCTTGCGGCCGAAGTTGTTGCAGCCGATGCCGACCACGGAAACCACGAGCCCGGAGTCGCCCAGCCGGCGATAGGTCATCTCAGTCACGAGATCCACCCTATGCCGGCTGGACGCGCCCCACCCCGGAGGCAGCTCAACCGACTACTTCACTGACCACCTCACGGGCGGCACCGATGGTGACGATCAGCTCAGCGGAGCCATGGCCGACGGACCGGCCCTCCAGGGGCCGCCAAGGCGATCAACGCCCAGCGGCCCCCGGAGACGCGCGCAGAGGCTCGAGATCAGCAGGAGCGGGTGTTGTAGGTGGCCCAGTAGGGGCCGCCCTGCGGCGGGTAGAACCTGTAGTTCCCGTCGGGCGAACGCTGCAGGACGAACTCGTGCGCGCTGTACGAGCTCCGGGAACCCCGTGCCCCGTGGTAGATCACGTAGGGCCACCCGTTCAGGTTGTCGTGCTGCACGAGCTTGTCGCCCGCCTTCGTCCAGCTGTTCCGACCAGCGGAGCCGTCCGCGCCGAGGCCCTTGTCGCGCTGGAAATTCCTCGTTGCGGCATCGGTCTGGTCGCCGAAGTGGCCATCGATCCCGGACGAGGGCAGATATCCATTCGCCCAGAGAATGGTCTGCCACAGACAGGTGACGTTCGAGCTGCGGTGCGTGCTGACGTTGACGACGCCCTCGTCATCGAAGTCGTCAGGTACGGCACCGGCGCCGTGGACGTACGCCCTGCCGGTGTAGGAGCCGCTGGCCGCAGCCGGCGTGGCGAGGGTGACGTTGATGCCGATGACCAACGCCGCGCCGGCCACGGGGACCGTGGCTTTACGGAGCACGCGGCGGATGGAGTGGAGCGAAGACATGCATCTCCTTGCCTGGATGGGGCTGGATACCTCGAATGGGCGATGGGACGGTAGAACGGTAAGGTGGGGCCGGTACATCCGCCGCACAACTGGCGTACAGGTCACCCGCCCGCCCCCGTCATCCCGGGTGCGGTGCGCCTGGTGACGGATCGCAGCGCCCATCTGTGAGGTGCCTGGTTGCGTTTCGAAATCCTTGGCCCGCTCCGGGTGTACCGCGGAGGCCGGCCGGTTCCGCTGGGCTCGGTGAAGCAGCGTCTCCTGTTGGCCACCCTGCTACTGCGTCCCAATGAGGTCGTCGGCACCAACGAGTTGGCCTTGATGCTGTGGGGCGACGAAGAGCCGGCGTCGGCTGCTGCGAACCTACGCACCTACGTGGGCGGGCTACGGCAGTCGCTGGGCGACGGGGCGTCCTGGGACGGGATAACCGCTGTGGCGGGCGGCTACCGGCTCCGGGTGGGCCCTGACGAGCGGGACCTGGACCTGTTCGACGCCGCCGCGGCCCGGGGGCGCGACGCTCTCGCCGCCTCCGATATGGACCGTGCCGAGGCCGAGTTCTCTGCCGCGTTGGGACTTTGGCGCGGGGCACCACTGTCGGACCTGCCCCTGCGCTCGGCGCTGGCCAGGCGGGTGGCGCAGTTCGACGAGCGCCGGTTGCTCGTCGAGGAGGACTACGCCGAGGCGGTGCTGGCGCTCGGCGCACCGGCCGACGTGGTGCGCCGCCTGCGGGCCCTGCTTGACCTGCACCCGCTACGGCAGCGGGCCTGGGGCCAGTTGATGGTGGGCCTGTACCGCATCGGAGACGTGGCCGGTGCGTTGGACGCCTTCCGGCAGGCTCGGCAGGCGCTGGCGGAGGAGACCGGCCTCGATCCCGCACCGGAACTCGTCAAGGTGTACGACGACATCCTGCATCACCGGCCGGGTTTGGTGGCGCAACCACCGTCGGGGTCGGACGGGCCGGTGCCGGGAGCGCACCTCCTGCGCCCCGAGCAGTTGCCGCGCGCGGTACCGGAGTTCGTTGGCCGCAGCGCCGAGATGGCCAGCCTCGACGCGCTACTGGACGGCGGCGTGCAGAGGTCGAGCACTGTGGTCATATCCGCGCTGTCCGGCATGGCTGGAATCGGCAAGACCGCCCTGGCCCTGCACTGGGCGCATCGGGTTGCCGACCGTTTCCCCGACGGCCAGCTCTATGTCAACCTGCGGGGTTACGACGAGGCCGGGGTGGTGTCCCCGCTCGACGCCCTGTCCGAATTCCTCGAAGCGCTCGGCGTGCCCCACGCCCGGATACCCGCCGGCATGGAGGCCCGGACCGGTCTCTACCGCAGCCTGCTGGCCTCCCGGCGGATGCTCGTGGTGCTCGACAACGCTCGCGACTCCGCCCAGGTTCGCGCCCTGTTGCCCGGTGCCGGCGGCTGCATGGTCGTGGTCACCAGCCGGGACCGGCTCGGTGGCCTGATCGCCACCGAATCTGCGGTGCCGTTGACACTGGGCGTGCTCACGGCGGAGGAGTCGATGAGCCTGCTCGCCGGCCGGCTCGGGGCCAGCCGCCTTGCCTCCGAGCCGGCCGCGGTGGCCGCCATCGTCGAGGCCGCTGGCCGGCTTCCGCTGGCGCTGGCCATAGTGGCGGCACGGGCCGCCACCCATCCCACGTTTCCGCTCGGCGCCATCGCCGCCGAATTGCACTCCACCGAGGCGAGGCTGGACGTGTTGGCGGACGGGGACGTGCGGCGCGTCTTCTCCTGGTCGTACCTGGCGCTGGGGCAGGACGCGGCCCGGTTGTTCACTCTGCTGGGGCTGCATCCGGGCCCGGACCTGACCGCCGCCGCGGCCGCGGCACTCGCCGGGGTGCCGACCACCGTCGTTACGCCGCGACTGCGGGAGTTGGCGCGGCTCAATCTGCTGGCCGAGCACATGCCTGGCCGCTACGCCTTCCACGATCTCCTGCGCGCCTACGCAGCCGAACTCGCGGAGTCGTCGGAGCGCGCCGACGAACGCACGGCCGCCCGACAGCGCCTGTACGACCACTACCTGCACGCCGCCTACCCGGCCGCGCTACTGCTCCAGCCGCAGTGGCCCCCGATCGAGCCGGTGCCGCCGCTGCCCGTACCCACCAGGCGGCCGGTGACCGATCACGGCGGCGCGCTCGCCTGGTTCACGGCGGAGCATCGCGTGCTGATTCGGCTGGTCCGGCAGGCCGCCGAAAACGGGTTCGAGGCGTACGCCTGGCAGCTCGCCTGGGCGTTGAACACCTTCGTCGCGCCACGTGGCCTCTGGCAGGATCAGCTCGACATCCAACGGGTCGCGCTGACCGCCGCAGAGAAGATCGACGACCTCGCCGGTCAGGCTGCCGCCAACCGGCTGCTCTCCCGCGCACTGACCCGACTCGGCGACCGCGATGCCGCCGAGCACCGGCTGAGGCGCGCACTCGAGCTGCACGAACGCCTCGGCGATCCGACTGGCCAGGCACAGACGCTGCACAACTACTGTGAACTCTGCTATCTGGACGGCCGGATCGACGAGGCCCTCGCACACGCTCGCGAGGCGCTGCGGCTCTACCGGCTGGTCGGCAACCGCTCGGGTGAGGCTCGGACACTCAACGCGGTCGGTTGGCTGCTGGCCACCACCGGCGACTATGTCCAGGCCATCGAGAGCTGCACCGAAGCACTCGAACAGCAACGACGGAGCGGCGATCGCAACGGCCAGGCCGCGACGCTCGACAGCCTCGGCTTCGCCTACGACCACCTCGGTGAACGCGACCGCGCGGCCGACTGCTACGAGCAGGCGATCCAACTCTTCCGCGACTCCGCCGACCGCTACCACGAAGCGGAGACCCTCATCCGACTCGGGGACACCCGGGAAGGGATGGGCGACCTGACCGCTGCCGCCTTCGCCTGGCACCAGGCCGTGCGGATCTACGAGGACGTGGGCGATCCCGCAGCCGCGGAGGCCCGCAGCCGCCTCGAACGCCTGGTTCCGTCCTAGCCTGCCGGGCAGGGCACTCCGGCGGCCCACAACCGGTCGGGCAGGCTGGCGGGGGTCACCCGACGTCCCAGACCGGCTCCGGGGTCTCCACCACCTCGTTGTCGCCCCGGAACAGCACGAACCGGTCGAAGGACCGGGTGAACCATCGGTCGTGGGTCACCGCGACCACGGTCCCCTCGAAGGCGTTCAGGCCCGCTTCGAGAGCCTCCGCGCTGGCCAGGTCGAGGTTGTCGGTGGGTTCGTCGAGCAGCAGCAGGGTCGCCCCGGACAGTTCCAGCAGCAGCACCAGGAAACGGGCCTGCTGCCCGCCGGAGAGCGTGCCGAAGCGCTGGTCGCCCTGCGCGGCCAACTCGTACCGGCTGAGCACACCCATCGCGGCGTGCCGGTCCATCCCGGTGCGGTGCTCGTCGCCCCGCCAGAGGATCTCGACGAGCGTCTTGGACATCAGCTCCGGCCGGTCGTGGGTCTGCGAGAAGTGCCCGGGGCGGACCCGCGCGCCGAGCCGTGCCGTGCCGTCGTGTGCCACCGCCGCGAGCGCTCCCGCCCCGTCGACCGGCCCGTTCGCCGGATCGGGGTCGGTGCCGCCGCGGGCCAGCAACCGCAGGAAGTGGGACTTGCCGGTGCCGTTGGCACCGAGCACCGCCACCCGATCGCCGTACCAGATCTCCAGGTCGAAGGGGAAGGTCAGGCCGTCGAGCTCAAGCTGCTCGCAGACGACCGCACGCTTGCCGGTCCGCCCGCCGCTGAGCCGCATCCGGATGTCCTGGTCCTTCGGCGGTACGGGCGGCGGCCCGGCCTCCTCGAACTTGCGCAATCGGGTCTGCGCGGCCTGGTAGCGCGAGGCCAACCCGTCGTTGTACGCGGCCTTCTGCTTGTACATCAGCACCAGCTCGCGCAGCTTCTGGTGTTCCTCGTCCCAGCGCCGACGCAGCTCGTCGAGGCGGGCGTGGCGGGCAACTCGGGCGTCGTGCCAGCTGGCGAAGCCGCCCGGGTGCACCCAGGCGCTGCCACCCTCGACGGCGACCACCCGGTCGGCGCTCTGGGCCAGCAGCTCGCGGTCGTGCGAGACGTAGAGCACCGACTTGGTCGACTCGCGCAGTCGCGCCTCCAGCCAGCGCTTGCCGGGCACGTCGAGGAAGTTGTCCGGCTCGTCGAGCAGCAGCACCTCGTCCGGGCCGCGCAACAGCAGCTCCAGGGCGAAGCGCTTCTGCTGACCGCCGGACAGGGTGCGCACCGGCCGGTCCCGGACAGCGTCCCAGGGTTGGCCGAGCACGATCGTCGCGACGGTGTCGAAGAGCACCTCGGCGTCGTAGCCGCCGGCCTCGCCCCAGGCGCCGAGCGCGTCCGCGTACGCCAACTGGGCCTTGCCGGCGGCGTTGCTGAACTTCCCGCGGGCCTCGGCCGCCCGCATGGCCGTCTCGGTCTCGCCGAGCCGACGGCCGGCGTCGCGCAGTGCGGGCGGGGCCAACGACAACGCCAGGTCGGCGAGCGTCGACTCGTCTCCGATCATGCCGATGAACTGGCGCATCACGCCCAGCCCACCGGCGCGTGCGACGACGCCGCTGCGTACCGGCAGGTCGCCGGCGACCATCCTCAGCAGCGTCGTCTTCCCCGCGCCGTTCGGCCCGACCAGGGCGATCTTGGCGCCCTCCCCCACCCGGAACGACACGTCGGCGAAGAGTTCCCGACCGTCGGGCAGGATGTGCCCGACCCCTGCCACGTCCACGTATCCCACGCGGGGATCCTGCCCCAGCGAGGGCCGGGGGGTACATCCAATTACCGGGTGACTCGTAGCACCCGGAAGCCCTTCTGGCTGGCGCGCCGCTCCACCTGCCAGTTCTGCTCGGTGAGCCAGCGCTGCAACGAGTCACCGCCGAGGTGCCGGGCGACGACCAGCCAGCCGACGCCGTCCGGCGCGAGCCGGGGCAGCCAACGCAGCAGCAGTTCGTGCAGCCCGTCCTTACCGATCCGGATGGGTGGGTTGGACCAGATCTGGGCGAACCGGATGTCCGCCGGCACGTCGTCGGGCGCGCTGACGTGGACCCGGTCGCCGGCACCGACCCGGACCGCGTTGGCGGCGGTCAGCTCGCGGGCGCGGGCGTTGACGTCGACGGCCCAGACGGTGCTGGTCGGTGCGAGGTCGGCCAGCACGCAGCTGATCGGCCCGAATCCGCAGCCCAGGTCGAGCAGGTCGCCGTTGGTGTCGGCGGCCGGCAGCTCGGCCTTTCGCAGGAGCACCGCGGTACCTGGGTCGAGCCGGCTGGCGGAGAAGACCCCGCCGGCCGAGGCGAGCCGGTAGTCGCGGTCGGCGACGGAGAACTCGACCTCGCGTGCCGGGGCGTCGCTGGCGGGCTGAGCGGAGAAGTAGTGGTCGCCGGTCACGCCGGCAATTCTCGCACCGACCCGGGCCGGCCCTGACTCGGCCTGCACATACATTTCCTCGAAATTATCCCCAAAAGGGACAATGGCTCTTACTCTGGGCCACATGGTGTATCGGTACGAGTCCGATGAGGACGCTTTCGAGGAGTACCCGGAGCCCGGGTCCGACCTGTCGGTGCTCGGCGCCGGTCCGCCCCCGCCGGCCGGGCCCTCTCCGTCACGCTTCCCCACGCCGTCGCTGCCCCGGCCGAATCAGCTCTCGCTGCCGTCGTCCTCGGCGTCGCCCCGGTCGGTGTCGCCGTCCTCGGTATCGCCGTCCTCGGTATCGCCGTCCTCGGTATCGCCGTCCTCGGTGTCGCCGCCGCCACCGCCGCCGGCCCGTGCCGAGATCCCGCCCACCGCGCCGCGCGGCGAGATCTACACCTCGGCGACGCCGATGGAGCCACCAGCCCGGCGCGGCGGCGGCCGACTGTGGCAGGTGCTGATCGGCGGCGCAGCCGTCCTGGTGCTGCTCGCCCTCTGCGGCCTGGGTGCCGCCGCGCTACTCGCCGAACGCGACCCGCAACCGCAGTCCACCCCGACGTTCCAACCGAACGCCGCACCGACGTCCGCCCCGGCGGAACGGCTGACGCTGGACTCCCGGGACACCGACCAGGCCCCGCTCACCGCCAAGGAACTCTTCCCCGGCAAGGAGTTGAAGCTCGGCGACGGCCAGCCGACCTACCAGGTCCTCAAGACCCAGTCCAGTGGCAGTTGCGCCGTCGCCGCCACCGGCGAGGTCGCCGACCTGCTGGTCCGACTCGGCTGCAACCAGGTCGTCCGGGCCACACTGCGGACACCCGACGGGAACCACCTGGTCACCGCCGGGCTGTTCAACCTCACCGACAAGGTCAGTGCGGAACGAGCCCGGGACCGGATCCGACAGCTGCTCGACGAGCGGCAGGGTCGGTTCCGTGGCCTCACCGGCAACGAAGGCGACAACACCGGCGTGCTGGCCAGCGCCCCGGCACGGGTCGGCTGGCAGGTACGAGGGCACTACCTGGCGTACGCCCTGGTGGTCCGCGAGGACGGAACAGCGATCAAGGCGGGTGACGCCAAGGTCGGTGAGATCCTGTTCGACATGATCGAGCTGCACCTCAGCCGTGGAGTGCTGCAACAACGCGCCGACGGTGGCACCGCCGCACAGCCGACGGCAGGGCCGACCGACAACGGCACCCAGGGCGACAGCAGCGGCGAGGGCGACCTGCCGGGCAACTGACCCGACGGTCAGTCCTCGATCGGGACCCGCAGCCGGCGGGTGAGGTCGGCGCGGCGGGCGTAGTCCGCCGGATCGGCCGGGTAGCCGACCGCGACCAGCGTCAACCCCCGCGCCGGCGCCACTGTCACCTCGCTGGAGCGGGCCGCACGGGTGAGCAGGCTGCCCGGCCACTCGACCGGGCGGCGACCGTCGCCCGCCACCAGCATCGCCCCCACCAGGCTGCGCACCATCGCCTGGCAGAACGCGTCGGCCTGCACGGTGGCGACCAGGATGCCGTCCGGGTCGCGGCGCCAGTCCAGCCGGGTCACCTCGCGTAGCGTCGTCGCGTTCTCCTTGCGCCGGCAGTACGCGGCGAAGTCGTGCTCCCCGACCAGGCCGCCCGCGGCGGCGTTCAGCGCGGCCAGGTCCAGCGGCTTCGGCCAGGCCAACACCTCGTGCCGGCGCAGCGGCTCCGCACCGAAGGGCGCGTCGGTGACCCGGTACTCGTAACGTCGGAAGGTCGCCGAGAACCGGGCGTCGAAGTCGGCCGGCACCTCGGTCATCGCGCGTACCCGCACGTCGGTGGGGAGCAGCCGGGCCAGCCGCCGCAGCAGCCGCCCCTCGTGCTCCCGCCACACCTCGGCGGGCAGGTCCAGGTGACACACCTGCCCGGTGGCGTGCACACCCGCGTCGGTCCGCCCGGCCACCGTCAGCCCGGTGACCGTGCCGGCGCCGAGGACGAGGTCCAGGGTCTCGACCAGCACCCCCGCGACCGTGCGCCGGGTCGGCTGGGCGGCCCAGCCGGAGAAGTCCGTGCCGTCGTACGAGACGTCCAGCCGCAGCCGGATCCGCTCGTCCACCTCGTACCTCCTGTAACGGGTCGGGCCCGACACCCCGATGGGGTGCCGGGCCCGACAATGCCCTTGATCAGGCCTTGTTCTCGGTGGCCTCGTCGCTGTCCTCGCGGGCGGCGTCGGTGTCACCGGACGCCGACACCGGCGCCTCGGAGTCCTGGTCGGCCTGGGCCGACTTCGGGGCCTCGTCGGCCGGCGCGAGCGCCTCGACCTTGTCCTGCTGCGCGGCCTTGCGGGCGGCGGTCTTCTTGTTCACCTTCGGCTCGGCGACCTGAAGCTCTTCCACCAGCTCGATGATCGCCATCGGCGCGTTGTCACCCTTGCGCGGACCGGTCTTCACGATCCGGGTGTAACCGCCGGGGCGGTTGGAGTACCGGGGCGCGATCTGGTCGAACAGGGCGTAGACGACGTCCTTGTCCTTGACGACACCCAGCACCCGCCGACGCGAGGCGAGGTCACCGCGCTTGGCCTTGGTGATGAGCTGCTCGGCCAGCGGACGCAGCCGCCGAGCCTTCGTCTCGGTGGTCTGGATCTTGCCGTGCTGGAACAGCGCAGTGGCCAGGTTGGCCAGCATCAGCCGCTCGTGCGAGGGGCTGCCGCCGAGGCGGGGGCCCTTGGTGGGCGTGGGCATTTTTGGTGCTCCTCAGTTGTGGCGGCAGCGCGGACTAGAGCTGCTCGGTCTCGCGGTAGTCGTCGGTGTCGTAGTCGGCCTCGCCGAAGGTGTCCACGACGTGCGCCGGGTCGAAGTTCGGAGCCGAGTCCTTCAGCCCGAGACCCATCCCGGCGAGCTTCATCTTGACCTCGTCGATCGACTTCTGACCGAAGTTGCGAATGTCGAGGAGGTCGGCCTCGGTACGCCCGATGAGCTCACCAACGGAGTTGATGCCCTCGCGCTTGAGGCAGTTGTAGGAGCGGACGGTGAGGTCCAGCTCCTCGATCGGCAGAGCGAGGTCCGCCGCCAGCTGGGCGTCCTGCGGGGACGGCCCGATGTCGATGCCCTCGGCGGTCTCGTCCAGCTCCCGGGCCAGCCCGAAGAGCTCCACGAGCGTCGAACCGGCGGAGGCCAGCGCGGTACGCGGGCCCATCGACGGCTTGGTCTCGACGTCGATGATCAGCCGGTCGAAGTCGGTGCGCTGCTCCACACGGGTCGCCTCGACGCGGTAGGTCACCTTCAGCACCGGCGAGTAGATCGAGTCGACCGGGATCCGGCCGATCTCGGCACCGGACTGCTTGTTCTGCGCGGCCGTCACGTAACCCCGGCCCCGCTCGACGGTCAGCTCCATGTCGAGCCGGCCCTTGCCGTTGAGGGTGGCGAGCTTCAGATCCGGGTTGTGCACCGAGACACCGGCCGGGGGCTGGATGTCGCCCGCGGTCACGTCGCCCGGGCCCTGCTTACGCAGGTACATGCTGACCGGCTCGTCGTGCTCGGAGCTGACGCACAGCTCCTTGATGTTCATGACGAGCTCGACCACGTCCTCCTTGACACCGGGGATCGTGGTGAACTCGTGCAGCACGCCGTCGATCTTGATCGAGGTGACGGCCGCGCCCGGGATCGACGACAGCAGCGTGCGCCGCAGCGAGTTACCCAGGGTGTAGCCGAAGCCCGGCTCCAGCGGCTCGATGGCGAACCGCGACCGGGTCTCGTTGATCGACTCCTCGGACAGGGAGGGTCGCTGGCTGATGAGCATCTTTTCTCTTCTCTTCCGGGGCGCCCGCTATTTGACGCCCACGACACAAACTGTTCCGGTGGCCCGCCCCGAAGGGCGGGCCACCGAACGAGCTCGGACTACTTGGAGTAGAGCTCGACGATCAGCTGCTCCTGGACCTGCGTGTCGATGACCTGCCGGGCCGGGAGGGAGTGCACGAGCACCTTCATCTGGCTCGGGATGGCCTCAAGCCACGCCGGAACCGTCTTCGAGCCGGCCTGAGCCTGCGCGACGACGAACGGGGTGAGCTCCTTGCTCTTGCCCCGAACCTCGATGATGTCGTGCTCCTTGACGCGGTACGACGGGATGTCGACCTTCTTGCCGTTCACCGTGAAGTGACCGTGCTTGACCAGCTGGCGGGCCATGTCCCGCGAGTGGGCGTAGCCGGCCCGGTAAACGACGTTGTCCAGCCGCGACTCGAGGATCTGCAGGAGGACCTCACCGGTCTTGGCCTGCTTGCCGACGGCTTCCTCGTAGTAACCCCGGAACTGCTTCTCCAGCACGCCGTAAACCCGGCGGGCCTTCTGCTTCTCACGGAGCTGGAGCAGGTACTCCGTCTCCTTGGTGCGGCCGCGGCCGTGCTGCCCGGGCGGGAACGGCCGGGACTCGAACGGGCACTTCGGACCATCGCACTTGCTGCCCTTGAGGAACAGCTTCATCTTCTCCCGCCGGCAACGGCGGCAGTCTGCACCGGTGTAACGAGCCATCTCTCTCTACCTCTCAGACCCGGCGACGCTTCGGCGGACGGCATCCGTTGTGCGGCTGCGGGGTGACGTCGGCGATCTGCCCGACCTCGAGGCCCACGGCCTGCAGCGAACGGATGGCGGTTTCCCGGCCGGAGCCGGGGCCCTTGACGAACACGTCGACCTTGCGCATGCCGTGCTCCATGGCGCGACGCGCGGCAGCCTCGGCGGCCAGCTGCGCAGCGAACGGAGTCGACTTGCGGGAGCCCTTGAAGCCGACCTGGCCAGCGGAGGCCCAGGAGATGACCGCACCGGTCGGGTCCGTGATGGACACGATGGTGTTGTTGAACGTGCTCTTGATGTGCGCCTGCCCGTGGGCGACGTTCTTGCGTTCCTTGCGCCGGACCTTCTTTACAGCGGCTCCGGCACGAGCCTTCGGTGGCATAAGTCTGTGCGCTCCTAGTTGACTTTCCGGATTGGGTTGCGGCCTGACCCACCTCGGTGGCGGCCGACCCCGTCATCCGGTTAAGAACTACTTCTTGCCGGGCTTCTTCTTGCCGGCGACGGTCCGCTTCGGGCCCTTGCGGGTCCGGGCATTGGTCTTGGTCCGCTGGCCACGCACGGGCAGGCCCCGGCGGTGCCGGATGCCGGCGTAGCAGCCGATCTCAACCTTGCGGCGGATGTCAGCGGCGACCTCGCGGCGCAGGTCGCCTTCAACCTTGTAGTTGCCCTCGATGTGGTCGCGGAGCTGCACGAGCTCCTCGTCCGTGAGGTCCCGAGCGCGCTTGTCCGGCGAGATGCCGGTGGCGGCGAGCGTCTCCAGGGCGCGGGTGCGACCGACCCCGAAGATGTAGGTGAGCGCGATCTCCAACCGCTTTTCGCGGGGGAGATCCACGCCGACTAGACGTGCCATGTGCGGGCGTACTCCTTGTGATGTGTGGCGGAGGTGTGGACCCGTCCCACCCCGCTACCGGCCGTCCCGTCTTTCCGACGCGATAAGCGCCGGCGACCGGGATCGGTCGCTGCCCAAGCGGGCCCCGGCCTCCGACCGGGGGTCAGCCACGAAGGGAGTACGTCTCGCGTACCGCTCGCGGCTGGGACGAGCATGTGTGATGTGTGGGCTGACTCAGCCCTGGCGCTGCTTGTGGCGCGGGTCGCTGCAGATGACCATGACCCGGCCGTGCCGGCGGATAACCCGGCACTTCTGGCAGATCCTCTTGACGCTCGGCTTGACCTTCACGGTTGCCTTACTTCCCATCTGGCCCGGAGACGCGCGATGCGCGACGCCGGACGTCGAAGACGGACACGGGACTTCCCGGCCGCCGTCAGGACTACTTGTAGCGGTAGACGATGCGCCCGCGGGTCAGGTCGTACGGCGAGAGTTCGACGACGACCCGGTCCTCCGGAAGAATGCGGATGTAGTGCTGCCGCATCTTGCCGCTGATGTGAGCCAACACCTTGTGACCGTTCGCGAGCTCCACCCGGAACATGGCGTTCGGCAGGGGCTCGATGACCCGACCCTCGATCTCAATGGCTCCGTCTTTTTTCGGCATGTCCTCCGCTGTCCTGACGTCGATTGCTCCGGGCGGCCCACAACGTCTTACACGGAAATCTGACCATGATCAGAAGCCCGCGCCAGCCGCGGCTCCAGGTCCCACCGAAGCGCAGGGTGGGCATGCCGGAGTGGACGCTGTGCGCCGATCTGAAAGTGTACGCCCGCCCGCAGTCCCCCGCCAAACCGGCCACCCACAACACACCACCCCACCTGGTTGATCATGAGGTTACCCGCCGTCACGCCGCCGATTCGACAGGACAACCTCATGATCGACAGTGTGGGTGAGGGTCGGGCGCGGGTGGGATGGGGTGTGGTCCGGGCGGGCGGGGTCGGGCTGGGCCCAGCCGGGCTGGGCCGAGCGGGGCCGAGTCGGGCTGGGCCGAGCGGGGCCGAGTCGGGCTGGGCCGGGAGGGTCGGGAGGGTCGGCCGGTGGCTCGCTGGGTCGCCTTGATCCACTCGGCTTTGAGGAAACCGGGGTCTCGAACAGCCCCGGACACCACGATTTCAAGCAACCCGAGTCGATCAAGGATGTGGCCGGGTGCCGCGCGGCTCCGGTCTGGGCCAGGCCAACCCGCCGCCCCGCCGGGTGCCGTGCGGCTGCAGACCCAGGCGAGCCAACCCACTGCCCCGCCGGGTGCCGCGCGGCTGCAGACCCAGGCGAGCCAACCCACTGCCCCGCCGGGTGCCGCGCGGCTGCAGACCCAGGCCAGGTGACCGGCCGCCCGCCCGACGCCGCGCGGCTGCGGACCCAGGCCCGGCCAGCCCACTGCCCCGCCGGACGCCGGCGGAGTGCGGTTGGGTGAGGTCAGTCAGTTGCGGTGGGGTTGTTCGGTTCGTCTGATTCGGCGGCTCGCAATTCGCGCCTGCGCTCTCGCTTGGCCCGCTTGCGCTGCCGCCGGCGCTCCCGCTCAATGGCCTGACGCCGAGGCTCTCCCCCCGTCAGCCCCGTGAACGTGCGTACCACCAACACCGCCCCCCACGGCCCGGCCACCCAGACCGGCCAGAAGTAGAGCAGCTCCCCGCTGAGCAGGGAGGTGACCGCCCAGATGGTCACCACGATGGCGATCACGCGCAGGTACGGCAGCCAGACCTCGGTCAACCATCGAGCGGTCACGCCACGCGCTGCGGCGACGGGTTGGTCGCCGGGAAGGCCGGCCGGCACACCGGCGGCCGCCGCCGGGTCCAGGGCCGACCGCTGCATCGGCGTCACCGACGGCAGGTCGGTGAGCAGGGCGTCCAACTCGGCGTACGTGCGTGCGGCATACGCCCGCTGCAACCGCTCGTCGTACTCGTGCAGGTCCAGACGGCCCTCGTTGAGAGCTACCCGCAACCGTTCGGCCGCCGCCTCCCGGTCCGCGTCTGCCGCCCGCATCCCGTCGCGCCCCTCCATGCCGGCAAGCATGCCACCGCCACGCCAGTCACGCCGACCCCCGTGATCCACGCCGCGACGCTCATGATCCACACCAGGTAGCCGACCCGGCGGTATCAATTCAGCCGAATTTCGCCACATCGGCGACATGGAGTCGATCAACGGCATGCACCCGCCCGACAGGTCACGACCACGGCCCAGCCGGACCGACGCGGTCACGCACAGCCCACCCGGCCCGAGCGGTCACGACACAGCCCAGCCGGCCCAGCTGGCCGACCAGTCACGGCACAGGCCAGCCGACCCACCGGTCACGGATGACCGGCCGGGCTCGGCCGATCAGGGGGTCGTCGAGGCGGCTGACTGGCGTGCGGTGACCAGGTCGCCCAGCCGGGCGCGGCCCCCGTCGAACGCGGTCAACACCCAGACGCCGTCGGGGAGCAGAGCCATCGAGTGTTCCACGTGCGCCGCCACCGAGCCGTCCCGGGTGACCACCGTCCACCCGTCGGACAACTCGACCGTACGCGGGGACGCCATCGTGATCATCGGCTCGATGGCCAGCGCCATGCCCGGGACCAGACGGGGACCCTTGCCCGGCCGCCCGTGGTTGAGCACGTGCGGGTCCTGGTGCATCTCGGTGCCGATGCCGTGCCCGCCGTAACCGTCGACGATGCCGTACCGGCCGCCCTTGCGAACGGCGGTCTCCACCGCGTGCGAGATGTCCGTGAGCCGGCCCTTGCCGCTCGCCGCGCCACGGGCAGCGGCGGCGATGCCGGCCCACATGGCGTCCTCGGCGACCGCAGCCATCTTCAGCAGTGCCGGGTCGACGTCGCCGACCCCGACAGTGATAGCGGAGTCGCCGTGCCACCCGTCCAGCACCGCGCCGCAGTCGATGGAGATGAGGTCGCCCTCGGCAAGCACCTGCTTCGGCGAGGGTATGGCGTGCACGATCTGCTCGTTGACCGAGGAGCAGATCGACGCCGGGAAGCCGTGGTAGCCCTTGAACGACGGAACGCCGCCCGCCTCGCGGATGGTCGACTCGGCGATGGCGTCCAGATCGGCAGTGCTCACGCCGGGGGCGACGGCCTCCCGCATCCGGCGAAGCGCCTCGGCCACCACCAACCCGGCGGCCCGCATCTTCTCGATCTGGTCAGGGGTCTTCAGCTGGATGTCCAGCTGGGGACGACGCATGGAGCGATTACCTTTCGTTGCCGAACAGCGGGGCACGTCTCGCGTACCCCGCTGTTCGCACTCTATCCGCCGTGGCTCGGCCGGACCTCAGCCGCCGTACGACCGAAGGGCGTCGATGGCCCGGGTGGTGACGTCCTCCACCGGGCCGGTGGCGTCGATCCCGACCAGCTTGCCCTGGGCGCCGTAGTAGTCGACCAGGGGCGCGGTCTTCTCGCTGTATTCCCGGAGCCGGGTCGCGATCGTCTCCGGCTTGTCGTCGTCGCGCTGGAACAGCTCCGCGCCGCACCGGTCACAGATGCCGGGCCGGGTGGTGGCGTCGAACTCGACGTGCCAGATCTTTCCGCAACCTCGGCAGGTACGCCGGCCGGAGAGCCGCCGGATCACCTCGTCGTCGTCGACCACCAGCTCCAGGACCAGATCCAGGGCGGTGCCCAGGTCCGCGAGGAGCTTGTCCAGAGCAGCCGCCTGCGGAGTGGTCCGCGGGAAGCCGTCGAGCAGGAACCCCTCGCTGGCGTCGGGCTCGGCCAGCCGGTCCCGGACCATGTTGATGGTGACCTCGTCCGGAACCAGCTCGCCCGCGTCCATGTACCGCTTCGCCTCGACACCGAGCGGGGTGCCCTGGGTGACGTTCGACCGGAAGATATCCCCGGTCGAAATCTTCGGCACCGAGAGGTGCGCGGCGATGAACTCGGCCTGAGTGCCCTTGCCCGCCCCCGGCGGGCCAACCAGAACGAGTCTCATCTACCGCAGGAACCCTTCGTAGTTCCGCTGCATGAGTTGGCTCTCGATCTGCTTCACGGTCTCCAGACCGACGCCGACCATGATGAGCACAGCGGTGCCGCCGAACGGGAAGTTCTGGTACTGCTGGTTGTCCAGCCAGATGAAGAAGAAGTTCGGCAGGATCGAGATGACGCCCAGGTAGAGCGCGCCCGGCAGGGTGATCCGGCTGAGGATGAAGTCCAGGTAGTCGGCGGTCGGCTTGCCCGGGCGGATGCCCGGCACGAACCCGCCGTACTTCTTCATGTTGTCCGCGACCTCGGTCGGGTTGAACGTGATCGAGACGTAGAAGTACGTGAAGAAGATGATCAGCAGGAAGTAGACCGAGATGTAGATCGGGCTGCTCGGGTTGACCAGGTTGTTCTGGATCCACGCCTGGGTCTTGCCCGGGTCGGTCTGGTCGAAGAACTGCAGGGCCAGCTGCGGCAGGTAGAGCAGCGACGAGCCGAAGATGACCGGGATGACACCCGCCTGGTTGACCTTCAGCGGGATGTAGGTCGAGGTGCCGCCGTACATCCGCCGGCCGATCATCCGCTTGGCGTACTGCACCGGGATGCGGCGCTGCGCCTGCTCGATGAAGGTGACCGCGGTGATGACCACCAGGACCAGCACGATGACCAGGGCGAACATGTCCCAGCCCTTGCTGGTCTTGATCTGCCAACCCTCGCTGGGCAGCCGGGCCGCGATCGAGGTGAAGATCAGGACGGACATGCCGTTGCCGACGCCGCGGTCGGTGATCAGCTCACCGAGCCACATGACCATGCCGGTGCCGGCGGTCATCGTCATCACCAGGATGGACAGCGTCAGCCAGTCCGGGATGCCGGTGCCGGTGGGGATGATCGGGAACTGGTCGCACTTGTTCTGGAACAGCTGCCCAGAGCGGGCCAGGGCCACGAACGCCGAGGCCTGCAGCACACCGAGACCGAGGGTCAGGTAGCGGGTGTACTGGGTGATCTTCGCCTGGCCGGCCTGGCCCTCCTTGCGGAGCTGCTCGAGCCGGGGGATCACGACGGTCAGCAGCTGCAGGATGATCGACGCGGTGATGTAGGGCATGATGCCCAGCGCGAAGACCGAGAGCTGCAGCAGCGCTCCGCCGGAGAAGAGGTTGAGCAGGTTCACCACCCCGGTGGTGTCCCCCTGGATGGTGTCGAGGCACTTCTGCACGTTGCCGTACGAGACGCCTGGGCTGGGGAGCGTCGCACCCAGCCGGTAGACCGCGATGATGCCTACTGTGAACAGCAGCTTCTTGCGCAGGTCAGGCGTACGGAACGCACTGAGAAAGGCGGACAGCAACTTCTTCCTCCTGCGCGAGGCGGGCCGCCGGTGATCCCTGGCGGGTCGGGGTGGATCACGGGCGAGCGCCCGCAATCCATGACTGGGATGGGACTCTAACAGCCCTACCCCGCTCCGGGCAGATGCGCCCGACTACATAAATCGATTCCGATATTACCGGGCGCTAGGGCCCCAGGTAGACCATGGCGCCCGCCAGTTGCTCACAACTGGACGGGCGCCATGGGTTCTACGCCTTACAGCTCGGTGACGGAGCCACCGGCGGCAGCGATCTTCTCCTTGGCCGACGCACTGAACGCGTGCGCAGACACCTGGAGCGCCACACCGCCGAGGTCCCCGGTGCCGAGAACCTTGACCGGGTGACCCTTGCGGACCGCGCCGGCCTCGACGAGCTCCAGCGGGCCGACCTGACCACCGTTCGGGAACAGCTCAGCGAGTCGGTCCAGGTTGACCACCTGGAAGACCACCTTGAACTTGTTCTTGAAGCCCTTCATCTTCGGAAGGCGCATGTGGATGGGCATCTGCCCACCCTCGAACGCCGCCGAGATGTTCTTGCGGGCCTTGGAGCCCTTGGTACCGCGACCGGCGGTCTTGCCCTTGGAACCCTCACCGCGACCCACACGGGTCTTCGCGGTCTTGGAACCGGGCGCCGGGCGCAGGTGATGCACCTTGATCGTCATTACTCGACCTCCTCGACCTTCACGAGGTGGTTGACCGTGAAGATCATGCCGCGGATCTCGGGCCGGTCCTCCTTGACCACCACGTCGTTGATCCGCTTGAGACCGAGCGAACGCAGCGAGTCACGCTGGTTCTGCTTGGTCCCGATACCGGACCGGAGCTGGGTGACCTTCAGGCGTGCCATCAGCGCGCCACCCCCGCCCGCGACGCCAGCATGGCGGCCGGCGCGACGTCCTCCACCGGCAGACCACGACGCGCCGCGACCTGCTCGGGGGACTCAAGCCCCTTCAGGGCCGCCACGGTGGCGTGCACGATGTTGATCGGGTTCGACGAGCCGAGGCTCTTGGAGAGCACGTCGTGGATACCGGCGCACTCCAGCACGGCACGCACCGGACCACCGGCGATGACACCCGTACCGGCCGAGGCCGGCTTGAGCAGCACCACGCCGGCAGCGTCCTCACCCGTCACCGGGTGCGGGATCGACTGGCCGATACGCGGAACCTTGAAGAAGTGCTTCTTGGCCTCCTCGACACCCTTGGCGATGGCCGCGGGCACCTCCTTGGCCTTTCCGTAGCCCACGCCGACCGTGCCGTCGCCGTCGCCCACGATCACCAGGGCGGTGAAGCTGAAGCGACGACCACCCTTCACGACCTTGGCGACGCGGTTGATCGCGACGACCCGCTCAAGGTGCGGGGTCTTCTCGACGGGCGCGTTTCCGCGGCCGCCCTCACGGCGGTTGTCGCGGCGACCACCCTCGTTGCCACCGGACCCGCCGCCACGGCGCTGTTGACCTGGCATCAGCAGCCTTCCTTATCTCTCGTGACGGGGTTGTTAGAACTCGAGCCCGGCTTCGCGGGCGGCGTCGGCAAGCGCGGCGACACGCCCCGCGTACCGGTTGCCACCGCGGTCGAAGACGACCTTGGAGACGCCAGCGGCCTTGGCCCGCTCGGCGAGCAGAGCGCCCACCTTGCCGGCGAGGGCGCTCTTGTCGCCCTCCGCACCGCGCAGCGAGGCGTCCAGGGTCGACGCCGACGCCAGGGTGTGACCCTTGGAGTCGTCGACGACCTGGGCGACCATGTGCCGCAGCGAACGGGTGACGACCAGGCGCGGACGCTCGGCCGTACCGGTGACGTTCTTGCGGACGCGGAAGTGTCGACGCGCACGCCCGACGGCGCGCTTGGCGGCGACACCGCGGCGGCGCTTGAGCAGCGTGGCGCTCACTTCTTACCTGCCTTTCCGGCCTTGCGGCGGATGACCTCGCCCTGGTACTTCACGCCCTTGCCCTTGTAGGGCTCCGGCGGGCGGATCTTCCGGATGTTGGCGGCGACCTCACCGACCTGCTGCTTGTCGATGCCAGCAACGTGGAACAGGGTCGGCCGCTCCACCGTGAAGGTGATGCCCGCCGGGGCGGCGACGACCACCGGGTGCGAGAACCCGAGCGCGAACTCGAGGTCCGAACCCTTGGCGGTGACCCGGTAACCGGTGCCGGCGATCTCCAGGCTCTTGCGGTAGCCCTCGGTGACCCCGACGATCATGTTGGCAACCAGCGTACGGCTCAGGCCGTGGAGTTCCTTGGCCTTGCGCTCGTCGTTCGGCCGGTTGACGCTCAGCTGCCCGTCCTCGGCCCGCTCGATCGTGATCGGCTCGGCGAGGGTGTGCTCAAGCTGGCCCTTGGGCCCCTTGACCTTGACGGTCTGCCCGTCGATCGTGATGTCGACGCCGGTCGGTACCGGGATCGACTTACGTCCAATTCGCGACATTTCTACCTGTCTCCCGTTACCAGACGAAGGCGAGGACTTCCCCGCCAACACTCCGCTTGCGGGCCTGCCGGTCGGTCAGCAGCCCCTGGGACGTCGAAATGATCGCCACGCCCAGCCCACCGAGCACCCGCGGGAGCCCGTCCGACTTGGCGTACACCCGGAGACCGGGCTTGGACACGCGCTTGATGCCGGCCAGGCTCCGCTCGCGGTTCTGGCCGTACTTCAGCTCGACGACCAGTCGCTTGCCGACGGCGCCCTCCTCGGGCTCCTCGACCGACCAGGTGGCGATGTAACCCTCGGCCTTCAGGACCTCGGCGATGTTCGCCTTGATCTTGGAGTAGGGCATCTTCACCTGATCGTGGTACGCCTGGTTGGCGTTACGCAGACGCGTGAGCATGTCTGCGATCGGGTCGGTCATCGTCATGGATTTCGTCAGCCTTTCTCGCCGGGGTTCCCGGGGCATCAGCCCCGGGCCTACGGCGAAGAGCAATACCTAATCGGTGCAGGAGTTCCCGGCCGTCGGCCGGGACGCGGTCGCCCTTACCAGGAAGCCTTGGACACGCCCGGCAGCTCACCGCGGTGAGCCATCTCCCGGATGCAGACCCGGCAGAGCCCGAACTTGCGGTAGACCGCCTTCGGACGCCCGCACCGCTGGCAGCGGGTGTACGCGCGAACCGAGAACTTCGGCTTCGCGGCCGCCTTGATGATCAGCGCCTTCTTGGCCATCTCAGTTCTCCTTGAACGGGAAGCCCAGGAGCTTGAGCAGCGCCCGGCCCTCGTCGTCGGTCGTGGCGGTCGTGACCACCGTGATGTCCATGCCCCGCTGGCGATCGATCTTGTCCTGATCGATCTCGTGGAACACCGACTGCTCGGTCAGACCGAACGTGTAGTTGCCGTGCCCGTCCAGCTTGCGCCCGTCGAGACCGCGGAAGTCGCGGATACGCGGAAGCGCGATGGAGAGCAGCCGGTCCAGGAACTCCCACATCCGGTCGCCGCGAAGGGTGACCTTCGCGCCGATCGGCATGCCCTCGCGGAGCTTGAACTGCGCGATGGACTTGGTCGCCCGCCGCACCTGCGGCTTCTGGCCGGTGATCGTGGCGAGGTCACGGACCGCACCGTCGATCAGCTTGGCGTCACGAGCAGCCTCGCCGACACCCATGTTGACGACGATCTTGACCAGCCGCGGCACCTGCATGGGGTTGCCGTAGCTGTGCTGCTCGCGCAGCTGGGCCACGATCTCGTTGCGGTACCGCTCCTTGAGGCGCGGCATGGTCTTTTCGGTAGCCGTGGTCATCACAGGTCCTTACCGGTGCTACGCGCGATGCGGACCTTCTGGCCGTTGTCGTCGATCCGGTAACCGACGCGGGTCGGCTTGCCGTCGGAGTCCAGGACCTGCACGTTCGAGACGTGGATCGGGGCCTCCTGGGTGACGATGCCGCCGGTCTTGGCGCCACGCTGGGTGGTGCTGATGCGGGTGTGCTTCTTGACCCGGTTCACGCCCTCGACCAGGACCTTGTCCTGCCGCGGGTAGGCCTGAATGACCTTGCCCTTGGCACCCTTGTCCTTGCCGGCGATGACGACGACCGTGTCGCCCTTCTTGACCTTCACGGTCACAACACCTCCGGCGCGAGGGAAATAATCTTCATGAACCGCTTGTCCCGCAGCTCCCGGCCCACCGGGCCGAAGATACGGGTACCACGCGGGTCCCCACCGTCCTTGATGATGACGGCGGCGTTCTCGTCGAAGCGGATGTACGAGCCGTCCGGCCGCCGCTTCTCCTTGGCCGTGCGAACGACGACAGCCTTGACGACGTCGCCCTTCTTCACACCGGCACCCGGGATCGCGTCCTTGACCGTGGCCACGATGACGTCGCCGATGCTCGCGTAGCGCCGACCCGAGCCACCGAGAACCCGGATGCACAGGATCTCCCGAGCACCCGTGTTGTCGGCGACGCGCAGTCGCGACTCCTGCTGAATCACGTCTATCTCCTATGTCTGCCGGTTCTCCGGCCGCCGTAGCGGCCGGAGCCTGGCGGAACCTACGCCCGACGCAACGCCGGGCGAGCTCGAGCCTTCGCTACTTGGCCTTTTCCAGGATCTCCACGATCCGCCAACGCTTGGTGGCGCTCAGCGGCCGGGTCTCCATGATGAGAACCCGGTCACCGGTGCCAGCGGCGTTCTGCTCGTCGTGCACCTTCAGCTTGCTCGTACGACGCATGATCTTGCCGTACAACGCGTGCCGAACCCGGTCCTCGACCTCGACCACGACGGTCTTGTCCATCTTGTCGCTGACCACCAGGCCCTCACGGACCTTGCGGCGGGACCGCGCGGTGGCGGTGGCGGTGTCTTCGGTCATGATGCAGTCACCTCAGTCGGCGCGGCCGAGAGCCCCAGCTCGCGCTCGCGCATGATCGTGTAGATCCGGGCGATCTCCCGACGGATGACCTGCAACCGCCGGTTGTTGTCCAGCTGCCCGGTTGCGGCCTGCACGCGGAGGTTGAACAGCTCCGCCTTGGCCTCCCGCAGCTTCGTGACCAGCTCCTCCTCGGAGAGCTCACGCAGCTCGGTCGCCTTAACGCCCGCTGCCATCAGGATTCACCCACTTCGCGCGTAACAATGCGGCACTTCATCGGGAGCTTGTGGATCGCGCGACGCATGGCCTCTCGCGCGGTCTGCTCGTTGGGGAAGGACATCTCGAAGAGAACCCGCCCCGGCTTGACGTTGGCGACCCACCACTCGGGCGAACCCTTACCGGAACCCATCCGGGTCTCGGCAGGCTTCTTGGTGAGGGCCTGGTCCGGGAAGATCGTGATCCAGACCTTGCCACCACGCTTGATGTGGCGAGTCATCGCGATACGTGCCGACTCGATCTGCCGGTTCGTCACGTACGCCGGCTCGAGAGCCTGGATCCCGAACTCGCCGAACACCACCCGGTTACCACCCTTGGACGCGCCACTGCGGTCCGGGTGGTGCGGCTTGCGGAAGCCCTTCGGGGGCTTGCGCGGCATCAGCATCTGTCAGCCCTCCTGCTGCGTTTCTGCCGGAGCAGCCGCGGCGGCGACAGCTGCGCTGTCGACCGGCTCGCCGCTCGGCGTCTCGGCCTGCTGCGCGATGGTGGTCGCAGCAGCCCGACCGGCCTCGGTGCCACCAGCCGTGGTGCCGGACGAACCCGACCGGCCACGGCGCGGACGCTCGGGACGGTCGCCGCGCTCACCACGACGCGGGCGGGACGGACCGGCCTCGGCCGGAGCCTCCCGGCCCGGGACGGCGTCGCCCTTGTAGATCCAGACCTTCACACCGATCCGGCCGAACGTGGTACGGGCCTCGAAGAAGCCGTACTCGATGTTGGCCCGCAGCGTGTGCAGCGGAACCCGGCCCTCGCGGTAGAACTCGGTCCGGCTCATCTCGGCGCCGCCGAGGCGACCCGAGACCTGAACCCGGATGCCCTTGCAGACCGGGTTCTTCATCGCCGACTGCATGGCCTTGCGCATCGCCCGACGGAAGCTGACCCGGCTGGACAGCTGCTCGGCCACGCCCTGCGCGACCAGCTGAGCGTCCGACTCGGGGTTCTTCACCTCGATGATGTTCAGCTGAACCTGCTTGCCGGTGAGCTTCTCCAGCTCGCCGCGGATCCGGTCGGCCTCCGCACCCTTACGGCCGATGACGATGCCCGGCCGTGCGGTGTGGATGTCGACCCGGACCCGGTCGCGGGTGCGCTCGATGTCGACCTTGGAAATCCCGGCACGCTCGAGGCCCTTGGACATCATGCGGCGGATCTTGACATCCTCGCCGATGTAGTCCTTGTAGAGCTTGTCCGCGAACCAGCGGGACTTCCAGTCGGTCGAGATGCCGAGCCGGAACCCAGTGGGGTGAACCTTCTGACCCATTACTCGGCGTCCTCCGTCTTGCTCTGCGCTTCGGCCGGTGCGGCCTCCGTGGCCGGGGCGGCCTTCTTAGCCGCGGCCTTCCTCGGCGCTGCCGGCGCGACCGCTTCGACCGCCACGGTGATGTGGCACGTGCGCTTGCGGATGCGGTAGGCCCGACCCTGCGCCCGCGGCTGGAACCGCTTCATCGTCGGGCCCTCGTCCACGAAGGCCTCGCTGACGAGCAGCGCGTCGGGGTCCAGCCGCTCGTTGTTCTCCGCGTTGGCGATCGCGCTAGCGAGCACCTTGTACACCTGCTCGCTCGCAGCCTGCGGCGCGAACTGCAGCACCGTGAGCGCCTCCTTCGCGGGCAGGCCGCGGACGAGGTTGACCACCCGGCGCGCCTTCATCGGCGAGATGCGCACGTGCCGCGCAACCGCCCGCGCGCCCGGAAGCACCGGAGCGTCGCCCTTTCCTGGCATCGCTGTAACCCCTTGTTCCCTCTATCCGTATGCCTGGCGGCGTCAGCGCCGACGGCTCTTCCGGTCGTCCTTCTCGTGACCCTTGAACGTGCGGGTCAGCGCGAACTCGCCGAGCTTGTGCCCGACCATCGCCTCGGTCACGAACACCGGGACGTGCTTGCGTCCGTCGTGCACGGCGATCGTGTGCCCCAGCATCTCGGGGATGATCGTCGAGCGCCGCGACCAGGTCTTGATCACGTTCTTGGAGCCCTTGTCGTTCTGAACTTCCACCTTCTTGAGCAGGTGGTCGTCTACGAACGGGCCCTTCTTCAGGCTGCGAGGCATGTCTTATCTCCCTCAGCCGCGCTTACGCGTGGCGTAGCGACGGCGGACGATCAGCCGGTCACTCGGCTGGCCCTTACGGCGGGTGCGGCCCTCGGGCTTACCCTGCGGGTTGACCGGGTGGCGACCACCGGAGGTCTTACCCTCACCACCACCGTGCGGGTGGTCGACCGGGTTCATGGCGACACCACGGACGGTCGGGCGCTTGCCCTTCCACCGCATACGGCCGGCCTTGCCCCAGTTGATGTTCGACTGATCGGCGTTGCCGATCTCGCCGACGCTGGCGCGGCAGCGCACGTCCACCCGCCGGATTTCGCCGGACGGCATACGCAGGGTCGCGTACGCGCCCTCACGGCCGAGCAGCTGGATGCCGACGCCGGCGGAACGGGCCAGCTTGGCCCCGCCACCCGGACGCAGCTCCACGTTGTGGATCGTGGTACCGACCGGGATGTTGCGCAGCGGCAGGTTGTTGCCGGGCTTGATGTCGGCGCCCGGACCGGACTCGACGCGGTCGCCCTGCTTCATGTCCTTCGGCGCGATGATGTACCGCTTCTCGCCGTCGGCGTAGTGCAGCAGCGCGATGCGCGCCGTGCGGTTCGGGTCGTACTCGATGTGAGCGACCTTCGCCGGCACGCCGTCCTTGTCGACCCGCTTGAAGTCGATCAGACGGTACTGGCGCTTGTGACCGCCGCCGTGGTGCCGCGTGGTGATCCGGCCGTGGGCGTTACGCCCGCCCTTCTTCGGCAGCGGAGCCAGCAGCGACTTCTCCGGCGTGGACCGGGTGATCTCGGCGAAGTCAGCGACACTGGAGCCACGTCGGCCCGGCGTCGTCGGCTTGTACTTACGGATAGCCATTGTCTACACCCCTCAGCTGACCGGGCCGCCGAAGGCCTCGATGCGGTCACCGTCAGCCAGCTTCACGATCGCCCGCTTGGTCGCCTTGCGCTGACCGAAGCCGGTCTTGGTGCGCTTGCGCTTACCCTGGCGGTTGAGCGTGTTGACCGTCAGGACGCGGACGTTGAAGATCTGCTGGATAGCGATCTTGATCTCGGTCTTGTTCGCGTCCGGGTGCACCAGGAAGGTGTACCAGTTCCGGTTCAGCTCGCTGTAGCTCTTCTCCGAGACGACCGGCGCCACAATGATGTCGCGCGGGTCGGCGATCGTGCTCACTTGCCACCCTCCTCGGTGGTCTCGGCGGGCACGCCCAGGAACTCGTCCAGGGCGTCCTTGGTGAAGACCACGTCGTCGGCCACGAGCACGTCGTACGTGTTCAGCTGGCCGGACTCGATCAGGTGCACCCGCGGCTCGTTGCGCAGCGACACCCAGTTCAGCTCGTCGGTGCTGCTCAGCACGACCAGGACCCGACGGGCCTCGGTGAGCTTGGCCAGCGTGGCCAGGGCCGCCTTGGTCGACGGCTTCTCGCCCGAGACGAACGCCTCGACGACGTGCACCTGCCCGGCGCGGGCCCGGTCGGAGAGGGCACCCCGCAGAGCGGCGGCCTTCATCTTCTTCGGGGTCCGCTGGCTGTAGTCACGCGGCACGGGACCGTGCACGACGCCACCGCCGGCGAACTGCGGCGCGCGGATCGAGCCCTGCCGGGCGCGACCGGTGCCCTTCTGCTTGTACGGCTTCTTGCCGCCACCGGCGACCTCGCCGCGGGTCTTGGCCTTGTGCGTGCCCTGTCGGGCCGCCGCGAGCTGGGCCACCACGACCTGGTGCATCAGCGCGACGTTGGCCTGCACGTCGAAGATGTCCGCCGGCAGCTCGACCGAGCTGCTGGTGGTGCCTTCGACGGTGCGCACGTCAACGGTGGTCACTTGGCCGCACCGCCCTTCTTCACCTTGCTCTTCGCCGCGGTACGGACCAGAACGAGCGCGCCCTTCGGACCAGGGATGGCACCCCGGACGAGCAGCAGGTTGTTCTCGGTGTCGACCGCCTGGACGGTGAGGTTCTGCACGGTGTACCGCACGCCACCCATCCGGCCGGCCATCCGGGTGCCCTTGAAGACACGACCCGGAGTGGCGCAGGCGCCGATGGAGCCGGGCGAGCGGTGCTTGCGCTCGACACCGTGGCCGGCACCCAGACCGTGGAAGCCGTGCCGCTTCATCGGGCCGGCGTAGCCCTTGCCCTTGGTCTTGCCGGTGACGTCGATGGTGACGCCGGCCGGGAACTCCTCGACCGTGACTTCCTGGCCGAGCGAGTATTCCCCGGCGTCCGTGGTGCGCAGCTCGACGATGTGCCGGCGCGGCGCCACGTCCGCCTTGGCGTAGTGCCCGCTGATCGGCTTCTTGACCTTGCGCGGGTCGATGGTGCCGTAGGCCAGCTGGACCGCGGAGTAACCGTCCTTCTCGGCGCTACGAACCTGGCTGATGACGCACGGGCCGGCCTCGACCACGGTCACGGGAACAACGCGGTTGTTGTCCCAGACCTGGGTCATGCCGAGCTTGGCGCCCAGGATCCCCTTGACTTGCCTGTCCATTTGTCCGGTCCCTACAGCTTGATCTCGATGTCGACGCCAGCCGGCAGGTCGAGGCGCATGAGCGAGTCGACCGTCTTCGGGGTCGGGTCGATGATGTCGATCAGCCGCTTGTGCGTGCGCATCTCGAAGTGCTCGCGCGAGTCCTTGTACTTGTGCGGCGAGCGGATAACGCAGAAACGGTTGATCTCCGTGGGCAGCGGCACCGGGCCCGCGACCTGCGCCCCGGTGCGCGTCACCGTCTCGACGATCTTCCGAGCCGAGGAGTCGACGACCTCGTGGTCATAGGCCTTGAGCCGGATGCGGATCTTCTGTCCCGCCATGGTGGCTTCTGTTCCTTCTCTCGATGCCGCTGTGTTGCGGGCGCCTGTACCGGCTGGTACAGGCCCACTTCGCCGACCCCCGCGGTCGGGCGTGTCGCGCCCTCGGATCGGGCTCCGCCCCGTGGTTCCGGAGCGGTGCTGACCGCGCGGTGGGTCAAGGCGCCGATCGCATTACCGCGACCTGAACGCCGTGCGAGGGTGGTTGGCGACTGGGCCGCCAACCACCCCACGCTCGACTGCCTCGCCACCCGGAGGTTCAGCGGAAGCCGAACACAGGCGACGAACTGTCGTTACGCAACCTGACTAGTATGCCGCACGACCGGCGGCGGGTCTAATCGGGGTTACCTAGTTCACTTGACGATCTTGGTGACGAACCCGGCGCCGACGGTGCGGCCACCCTCGCGGATCGCGAACTTGAGGTTCTCCTCCATGGCGATGGGCTGGATCAGCTTCACCGACATGGTGGTGTTGTCACCAGGCATGACCATCTCGGTGCCCTCGGGGAGGGTGACGACACCGGTGACGTCCGTGGTCCGGAAGTAGAACTGCGGACGGTAGTTCTGGAAGAACGGGGTGTGGCGGCCACCCTCCTCCTTGGAGAGGATGTAGACCGTCGCCTCGAACTCCGTGTGCGGAGTCGTGGTGCCCGGCTTCACGACGACCATGCCGCGCTCGACGTCCTCGCGCTTGGTACCACGCAGCAGCAGGCCGACGTTCTCACCTGCGCGGGCGTCGTCCAGGGTCTTCCGGAACATCTCGATCGCGGTGACCTTGGTCTTGAAGCCCTTCTCGCGGATGCCGACGACCTCGACGTCCTCGTTCGGCAGCAGCACGCCGCGCTCCACACGACCGGTGACGACGGTGCCACGACCGGTGATCGTGAACACGTCCTCGACGGGCATGAGGAACGGCTTCTCGGTCTCGCGCTCCGGCTGCGGGATCGCGGTGTCGACCGCGCTCATCAGCTCGAGCAGCTTCGCGGTCCACACCGGGTCGCCCTCGAGCGCCTTCAGCGCGGAGACCTGGACGACCGGCAGGTCGTCACCCGGGTACTCCTGCGAGGAGAGCAGCTCGCGCACCTCGAGCTCGACGAGCTCCAGGAGCTCCTCGTCGTCGACCATGTCGCTCTTGTTGAGCGCCACGACGATGTACGGCACACCCACCTGACGGGCCAGCAGCACGTGCTCGCGGGTCTGCGGCATCGGGCCGTCGGTCGCCGCGACCACCAGGATCGCGCCGTCCATCTGCGCGGCACCGGTGATCATGTTCTTGATGTAGTCCGCGTGACCGGGGCAGTCGACGTGCGCGTAGTGCCGCGCCTCGGTCTGGTACTCGACGTGCGCGATCGAGATCGTGATGCCGCGGGCCTTCTCCTCCGGCGCCTTGTCGATCTCGTCGAACGGCGTGTAGGGGTTCAGGTCCGGGTACTGGTCGTGCAGGACCTTGGTGATGGCCGCCGTCAGCGTCGTCTTACCGTGGTCGATGTGACCAATGGTGCCGATGTTGACGTGCGGCTTAGTCCGCTCGAACTTAGCCTTCGCCACTGGTGTCCTCCTGTGGACTTCTTGGTTCGTACGCCCGGCGCGCCGGTCGGCGCTTAGGACTCTGTCGACAGCCTTTCCGGCCAGACGGCCGGAGAGCCTTTGTGGGTTCTGCGGCGATGAAGCCTACAGGCCCGGTCTCACGCGATCCGATCGTGGTGGCCGCGGGCGGGTTGAACCTCCCGCGACCAACCACGAATCACCTGCTCAGGGCGTTACTCGCCCGTTGCCTTGGCGATGATCTCCTTCGCGACGCTCTGCGGAACCTCGGCGTAGGAGTCGAACTGCATGCTGTAGCTAGCCCGGCCCTGGGTCTTCGACCGCAGGTCGCCGACGTAGCCGAACATCTCCGACAACGGCACCAGAGCCCGGACGATGCGGGCGCCGCTGCGCTCCTCCATCGCCTGGATGATGCCGCGGCGGGAGTTGAGGTCACCGATGACGTCACCCATGTTCTCCTCAGGAGTGGTGACTTCAACGGCCATCATCGGCTCGAGCAGTGCCGGATCGGCCTTGCGGGCCGCGTCCTTCATCACCATCGAGCCGGCGATCTTGAATGCCATTTCCGACGAGTCGACCTCGTGGTACTGGCCGTCCAGCAGCGTCAGCTTCACACCGACCAGCGGGAAGCCCGCCAGGATGCCGTACTGCATGGCGTCCTGGGCACCGGCGTCCACCGACGGGATGAACTCCCGGGGGATGCGGCCGCCGCTGACGGCGTTGGCGAACTCGTAGGTCGGCGAGTCGTTGTCCAGCGGCAGCGGCTCGACGCTCACGATCACGCGGGCGTACTGGCCGGAACCACCGGTCTGCTTCTTGTGGGTGTACTCGACCTTCTCCACCTTGCGGCGGATGGTCTCGCGGTACGCCACCTGCGGCTTGCCGACGTTGGCCTCGACGTTGAACTCGCGGCGCATCCGGTCGACCAGGATGTCCAGGTGCAGCTCACCCATGCCGGAGATGACCGTCTGACCGGTCTCCTCGTCCAGCTGGACGCGGAAGGTCGGGTCCTCCTCGGCCAGGCGCTGGATCGCGGTGCCCAGCTTCTCCTGGTCGGACTTGGTCTTCGGCTCGATCGCCACCGAGATGACCGGCTCCGGGAACGTCATCGACTCCAGGATGACCGGGTTCGCCGGGTCGGAGAGAGTGTCGCCGGTGGTGGTCTGCTTGAGACCCTGCACGGCGATGATGTCGCCGGCCTGCGCCGACGGACGCTCTTCCCGCTTGTTGGCGTGCATCTGGTAGATCTTGCCGATCCGCTCCTTGCGGTCCTTGGTGGAGTTGACCACCTGCGAACCGGAATCGAGCGTGCCGGAGTAGACCCGCACGTAGGTGAGCTTGCCCAGGTGCTTGTCCGTCTGGATCTTGAAGGCCAGACCGGAGAAGGGCTCCGAGTTCGACGGCTTCCGCAGCAGCGGGGTCTCACCGTCGGTGGCCGTACCCTCGATCGCGGGGACGTCCAGCGGCGACGGCAGGAAGTCGACCACGGCGTCGAGCATGGGCTGGACGCCCTTGTTCTTGAACGCCGAGCCGCAGAGCACCGGGTTGGCCTTGCCGGCGATGGTGGCACGCCGGATGGCGGCCTTGATCTCCTCGACGGAGACCTCTTCGCCTTCCAGGTACTTCTCCATCACCGAGTCGTCGACGTCGGCGAGGGTCTCCATCAGCTTCTCGCGCCACTCGGCCGCGGAGTCGGCCAGCTCGGCCGGGATCTCCTCGACCGCGTAGTCCTCACCCTTCTGGGTCTCCCCGCGCCAGGTGAGGGCGCGCATGCCGATCAGGTCGACGACACCGATGTGGTCGCCCTCGAGCCCGATCGGGATCTGGAGCACCAGCGGGGTGGCGTTCAGCCGGTCGATCATCATCTGCACGCAGCGGAAGAAGTCGGCACCGGTGCGGTCGAGCTTGTTGACGAAGCACATGCGCGGGACGTTGTACTTGTCGGCCTGCCGCCAGACGTTCTCCGTCTGCGGCTCCACGCCGGCGACACCGTCGTAAACCGCGACCGCACCATCCAGGACCCGCAGCGACCGCTCGACCTCGACCGTGAAGTCGACGTGGCCAGGCGTGTCGATGATCTGGATCGTGTGGCCCTTCCACTCACACTTGGTAGCAGCGGAGGTGATGGTGATACCACGCTCCTGCTCCTGCTCCATCCAGTCCATGACGGCAGCGCCCTCGTGGACCTCACCGATCTTGTACGTGATACCGGTGTAGAACAGGATTCGCTCGGTGGTCGTGGTCTTACCGGCATCGATGTGCGCCATGATGCCGATGTTGCGTACGTTGGCGAGCGCGTCTGCGGCGGCCACTTCAATCCCTACTTATCGTCGTCTCGACTCAACTGGTGGCGGTTCCGGCGCCCGTGGGCGCCGGAACCAGGGTGTTACCAGCGGTAGTGCGCGAAGGCCTTGTTCGACTCGGCCATCTTGTGCGTGTCCTCGCGCCGCTTGACGGCGGCACCGAGGCCGTTGCTCGCGTCCAACAGCTCGTTCATCAGCCGCTCGACCATGGTCTTCTCGCGCCGGGCGCGGGAGTAGGTGACCAGCCAGCGCAGGCCCAGGGTGGTCGCCCGGGTCGGGCGGACCTCGACCGGAACCTGGTAGGTGGCGCCACCGACACGACGGCTGCGCACCTCGAGGGTCGGCTTGACGTTGTCCATCGCCCGCTTCAGGGTGACGACCGGGTCGGTGCCGGACTTCTCGCGGCAGCCCTCGAGGGCCGCGTACACGATGGACTCGGCGAGCTGACGCTTGCCGCGGAGCAGGATCTTGTTCACCAGCTGGGTGACCAGCGGCGAGTTGTACACCGGGTCAGCGACCAGTGGCCGCCGCGGAGCGGGTCCCTTACGCGGCATGTCAGCTCTTCTCCTTCTTCGCGCCGTAACGGCTGCGCGCCTGCTTGCGGTTACGGACACCCTGGGTGTCCAGCGAGCCGCGAACGATCTTGTAACGCACGCCGGGGAGGTCCTTCACCCGGCCACCGCGGACGAGCACGATCGAGTGCTCCTGCAGGTTGTGACCGACGCCGGGGATGTAGGCGGTCACCTCGATCTGGCTGCTGAGCTTCACGCGAGCGACCTTGCGCAGCGCCGAGTTCGGCTTCTTAGGGGTGGTGGTGTACACGCGGGTGCACACGCCGCGCCGCTGAGGAGAACCCTTCAGCGCCGGGGTCTTGGTCTTGGTCGTCTTCGCCTGGCGGCCCTTTCGGACCAGCTGCTGGATCGTGGGCACCGGGTTTCTCCGCTCCCTTCGGCCGCATCCGCGGCCGCGCCGTCTGCTCGTTAGCCGGCCTGATGACCGGCTCTCCTACATTCCGACCAGGGTCGCCTTGCGGAGACCCCGGCACCCGCGGTCGGGCGTGTCGCCCTCGTCACGGCTCCGTTGCGACGCTTTCGCGTGCGGACCGGAGTTTGTCACCGGTGTGCGGGTCGCCCCGCCCCGGATCTTTGGCTTGTCGTGCCGCCGCCCGAACTCCGGAAACAGCGCACGCACGAGTTGCCCGGGCAGGCCCGGGCACAAGGGGAAAGAGTACCTACCACAACCGCCCAGGTCAAAACGGAATGGCCCGGCGACTGTCTCACATCCGCCGGCCGGATCTCGTCCTGCCCCGTCGCCCGCGATGGGCACCTACGAGCACAAGTGTACCGGCTTCCCCACGAGGCCACCCGTCGGCCCCGGGCCAGCACCGGGAAGCCACCGCCGGAGCGGCGACGGCAGGCGAAGCAGACGTGACCGGCCTCAGGCCAGGGCGAGGAGCAACGCCAGGCCCAGTCCCAGGAGACTGAGCACCCCACCCGCCACGCCACAGCTGATCCCGGCCACCGCCAACCCGCGGCCGGTGAAACGGACCGCGGAAGGCGCGACCGGGCGGCGGATCTGCCGCTGACCGAGCAGGCCGATGACGACCGCCGCCACGCCCGTGAGCACTCCGAGCACCGCGAACGCCCCGGAGGCCCACGCCCCGCCGTCGTCCACGAAGCTCACCCCGAAGCAGATCACCAGCAGGGAGACCACTGCCGACGCGATTCCGGCCACCAACGCCCCGATGGCCAGCCCGGACGTGACCGGCGCCACGTCCAGGTGCACGACACCGAACGGCGTACCCGGCACGGTCTCGACCCGCTTCGGCGGTCGGCGCTGGTCATCGGTGGGAGGCGGCACCGGATGCCCGACCATGCCGCCCCAACCGGGCGCGCGACCCGGCGGCGGCGGACCCCACCCGGCCGGCACACCAGGCCCAGACGACGACGGACCCCACCCCGCCGGCACACCAGGCCCAGACGACGACGGACCCCACCCCGCCGGCACACCAGGCCCAGACGACGGCGGACCCCAACCTGGAGGTGCCGGGGTCGGCGCACCGGAGACCGGGTACGGCTGGTGGAAGCCAGTCGGCGTGGTCGGACCCCAACCGGGGTGCGGCATGGGAGACGGCGGCGCACCCCAACCCGGCGTGGGCACCGGGGGGTGCGGTGCGCCACTCGGCTCAGGTCGCTCCCAGCCACTCAGCTCCGACGGAACCGGCTCAGAGGGGGCCGGCTCGGAAGAGGCCGGCTCAGAAGAGGCCAGCGCGTCCGGAGGGCCGGCCGGTTCGTCCGCAGGGGGCCGCGCCGGTTCCGTCACGAGGTCCTCCTGTCGAAAGGGCACCACCGCCGCACGGTGGACACCGGCCAGGCTACCGCCGAGGGCGCCGCCGCCGGGGCGCGGCCACCGGCGGGCTCAGTCCATGTTCGTCGGGTAGTCGTGGCCGAACGGCGCACCGGCCAACCGGACCACGCCGATCACCACAGCGATCACCACGGTGACCGCGACCAGCACCAGACCGGTCCAGGCCATCCGCTCCCCTCGCCGCAGCCAGACACCGCCGGTGAGGAAACCCCCCGAGGTGTACGCCTCACGGCGCGCCTGCCGGGCCAGTTGCAGTGCCACCGTCGCGGGCACCACCCCGCCGATGAAGAGCCCGGTCAGCATGCCGAGCAGCCCCAGCGCGAAAACCGCCCGCGCCTTCGTGGCACGGGCCGGGTCCGGGTCCAGCGGGTGACGCGGGTCCTGTTGCGCGACGGGCACCTGCCCGGGTGCGGTCGTCATCCCCCCATCATGCCGAACTCGCAGCCGGGGTGGGTGGGTCCGGACACGACGAGGCCCCCGGCGGAAACCGGGGGCCTCGTCGTGTGATCGATGCTTAGCGGTACGACCCGAAGTCGAAGTCGTCCAGCGGCACAGCCTGCCCGCCGGCCGGCCCGAACCCGTAGTCGGTCTCCGGGTACCCGGTCATCGAGTAGACCTTGGCCTTGGCCTCCTCGGTCGGCTCCACCCGGACGTTGCGGTACTTGCTGATGCCGGTACCGGCCGGGATGAGCTTTCCGATGATCACGTTCTCCTTGAGGCCGACCAGCGAGTCGCTACGCGAGTTGATCGCAGCGTCGGTCAGCACCCGGGTGGTCTCCTGGAAGGAGGCCGCCGAGAGCCAGGAGTCGGTGGCCAGCGAGGCCTTGGTGATACCCATCAGCACCGGACGACCGGCGGCGGGCTCGCCGCCCTCCGAGACGAGTCGGCGGTTCTCCGACTCGAACAGCGCCCGGTCGACCAGCACGCCCGGCAGGAACTCGGTCGAGCCGGAGTCGATGACCGTCACCCGCTTGAGCATCTGGCGGATGATGATCTCGATGTGCTTGTCGTGGATGAGCACACCCTGCGAGCGGTAGACCTCCTGGACCTCACTGGTCAGGTGGACCTGGACCGCCCGCGGACCCATGATCCGCAGAAGCTCGTGCGGGTCGATGGTGCCCTCGGTCAGCTTCTCGCCGACCGCGACGTGGCCGCCGTCGTGGGTCCGGAGCTTGACCCGCTTCGAGATCTTGTCGTAGACGATCTCGTCGCTGCCGTCGTCCGGCACCACGATGATCTTCCGCGAACGCTCGCCGTCCTCGATCCGGATCCGGCCGGGGGTGTCGGCGATGGGCGCCTTACCCTTCGGGACCCGAGCCTCGAAGATTTCCTGAACACGCGGCAGACCCTGGGTGATGTCCTCACCCGCGACACCACCGGTGTGGAAGGTACGCATCGTCAGCTGCGTACCGGGCTCACCGATGGACTGGGCGGCGATGATGCCGACCGCCTCGCCGATGTCGACCGACTTACCGGTCGGCAGCGACCGGCCGTAGCAGGCCGCGCAGACACCCAGCTTCGACTCGCAGGTGAGCACGCTGCGCACCCGGACCGTCTCCACGCCGGCGGCGACGATCTTGTCGACCCCGATGGAGTTGATGTCCTGGCCGCGCTCGGCCACCACGGTGCCGTCCGGGCCCTTGATGTCGTCGGCCAGCGTCCGGGCGTGCACGCTGGTCTCGGCGTGGGTGTGGACGACGAGCTTGCCGTCCAGCTTCTCGCCGATCTGCATCGGGATCGCCCGGTCGGTGCCGCAGTCCTCCTCACGGATGATGACGTCCTGCGAGACGTCCACCAGACGACGGGTCAGGTAACCCGAGTCGGCGGTCCGCAGCGCGGTGTCGGCGAGACCCTTACGGGCACCGTGCGTGGAGATGAAGTACTCCAGCACGGACAGACCCTCCCGGTAGCTGGCCTTGATCGGCCGCGGGATGATCTCGCCCTTCGGGTTGGCCACCAGACCACGGATCGCCGCGATCTGCCGGAGCTGGAGCAGGTTACCGCGGGCACCCGAGTTGATCATCTTCCACAGTGGGTTCTCCTGCGGCAGCGCGGTGTCCATCTCCTTGGCGACCTCGTTGGTCGCCTTGGTCCAGATCTCGATGAGTTCGCCGCGACGCTCCTCGGCAGTCATCAGACCACGCTGGTACTGCTTGTCGATCCGGTCGGCTTCCTTCTCGTACCGCGCCAGGATCTCCGCCTTGCGCGGCGGAGCGATGACGTCCTCCATGCCGATCGTCACGCCGGACCAGGTGGCCCAGTGGAAACCGGCCTCCTTGAGCCCGTCCAGGGTGGCGGCCAGGGCCACCTTGGGGAAGCGCTCGGCGAGGTCGTTGACGATCGCGGAGAGCTGACCCTTGCGGATCTCGTAGTTCACGAAGCGGTAGCCCTGCGGCAGCGTCTCGTTGAACAGCACCCGACCCAGGGTCGTCTCCACGGTCAGCGGCTCACCCTCGACCCAGCCCTCCGGGGCGGTCCACGCCTCGGAGCCAGCGCCGTTGTCGACACCGATCACGCCACGCAGGCGGATCCGCACCGGTGCCTGCAGGTGCAGCTCACCGTTGTCGAAGGCCATCCGCGCCTCGGCGTCCGAGCTGAACGCCCGGCCCTCGCCCTTCTCACCGGTGGTGCGGTGGGTGAGGTGGTACAGACCGATGACCATGTCCTGGGTGGGCATGGTGACCGGCTTACCGTCGGCCGGCTTGAGGATGTTGTTCGACGACAGCATCAGGATCCGCGCCTCGGCCTGAGCCTCGGCGGACAGCGGCACGTGCACCGCCATCTGGTCACCGTCGAAGTCGGCGTTGAACGCGGTGCAGACCAGCGGGTGGATCTGGATCGCCTTGCCCTCGACCAGCTGCGGCTCGAAGGCCTGGATGCCCAGGCGGTGCAGGGTCGGTGCACGGTTGAGCAGCACCGGGTGCTCGCCGATGACCTCTTCCAGCACGTCCCACACGACCGGGCGCTGACGCTCGACCATCCGCTTGGCGGACTTGATGTTCTGGGCGTGGTTGAGGTCGACCAGCCGCTTCATCACGAACGGCTTGAACAGCTCCAGCGCCATCTGCTTGGGCAGACCGCACTGGTGCAGCTTGAGCTTCGGGCCGACCACGATGACCGAACGGCCGGAGTAGTCGACGCGCTTGCCCAGCAGGTTCTGGCGGAACCGGCCCTGCTTGCCCTTGAGCATGTCGGACAGCGACTTGAGCGGGCGGTTACCCGGACCGGTGACCGGCCGGCCGCGGCGGCCGTTGTCGAACAGCGCGTCGACGGCCTCCTGGAGCATCCGCTTCTCGTTGTTGACGATGATCTCGGGAGCACCGAGGTCGATCAGCCGCTTGAGGCGGTTGTTCCGGTTGATCACGCGGCGGTACAGGTCGTTCAGGTCCGAGGTCGCGAAGCGACCACCGTCGAGCTGCACCATCGGGCGCAGGTCCGGCGGGATGACCGGGACGCAGTCCAGCACCATGCCGAGCGGCGAGTTGCGGGTGTTCAGGAACGCCGCGACGACCTTGAGTCGCTTGAGCGCCCGGATCTTCCGCTGGCCCTTGCCGGACCGGATGGTCTCCCGCAGGCTCTCGGCCTCGGCGTCGAGGTCCATGTTCTGGACCAACGCCTTGATCGCCTCGGCGCCCATGGAACCGGTGAAGTACTCACCGAACCGGTCGCGCAGCTCGCGGTAGAGCAGCTCGTCGGTGACCAGCTGCTTCGGCTCCAGCTTGCGGAAGGTGTCCAGCACCTCGTCCAGGCGGTCGATCTCGCGCTGGGCCCGGTCGCGGATCTGGCGCATCTCGCGCTCTCCGCCCTCCTTGACCTTGCGCCGAACGTCCGCCTTGGCACCCTCGGCCTCCAGCTCGGCCAGGTCGGCCTCGAGCTTGGCGGCCCGCTTCTCGATCTCCGAGTCGCGGCTGTTCTCGGACTGCCGCTTCTCGGCCAGGATCTCGTTCTCGATCGTCGAGAGGTCACGGTGACGCGACTCCGCGTCCACGCTCGTCACGACGTACGAGGCGAAGTAGATGATCTTCTCGAGATCCTTGGGGGCGAGGTCCAGCAGGTAGCCCAGCCGGCTCGGAACGCCCTTGAAGTACCAGATGTGGGTCACCGGAGCGGCGAGCTCGATGTGCCCCATCCGCTCACGGCGGACCTTGGAGCGAGTCACCTCGACGCCGCAGCGCTCACAGATGATGCCCTTGAACCGGACCCGCTTGTACTTACCGCAGTAGCACTCCCAGTCCCGCTGCGGACCGAAGATCTTCTCGCAGAAGAGCCCGTCCTTTTCCGGCTTCAGGGTGCGGTAGTTGATCGTCTCAGGCTTCTTGACCTCGCCGTGCGACCACTGACGGATGTCGTCGGCGGTGGCGAGACCAATGCGCAGCTCGTCGAAGAAGTTGACGTCGAGCACTATGTCCCCTATGTCGTCGTCTGTACTGCTAATGGGGGGGGGGGCGGGCCCCCCGCCCCCCCCCCCCCCGACCGCTCACCTCAGACCTCTTCGACCGAGCTCGGCTCGCGCCGGGACAGGTCGATGCCCAGCTCCTCAGCGGCCCGGAACACCTCGTCGTCGGTCTCGCGCATTTCCAGGGCCACACCGTCGCTGGAGAGCACCTCAACGTTGAGGCACAGCGACTGCAGCTCCTTGAGCAGCACCTTGAACGACTCCGGGATGCCCGGCTCCGGGATGTTCTCGCCCTTGACGATGGCCTCGTAGACCTTCACCCGGCCGAGCACGTCGTCGGACTTGATCGTGAGCAGCTCCTGCAGGGCGTAGGCAGCGCCATACGCCTGCATCGCCCAGCACTCCATCTCACCGAAACGCTGACCACCGAACTGCGCCTTACCACCCAGCGGCTGCTGCGTGATCATCGAGTACGGGCCGGTCGACCGAGCGTGGATCTTGTCGTCGACCAGGTGGTTGAGCTTCAGGATGTAGACGTAGCCGACCGCGATCGGGTCCGGCAGAGGCTCGCCGGAACGACCGTCGAACAGCTGCGCCTTACCGGTACGCCCGATCAGCTGCTTGCCGTCCCGGTTGGGCAGGGTCGACTCGAGCAGGCCCGAGATCTCCTCCTCGCGGGCACCGTCGAAGACCGGGGTGGCCACGTTGGTGTCGCCCTCGGACTCGTGAGCGTCGATCGAGCGCAGCTGGCGCTTCCAGTCGGCGTCGTCACCCTCGACCTTCCAACCGGTCTTGGCGACCCAACCGAGGTGGGTCTCCAGAACCTGGCCGATGTTCATCCGGCTCGGCACACCGAGCGGGTTGAGCACAATGTCGACCGGGGTGCCGTCCTCGAGGAACGGCATGTCCTCGATCGGCAGGATCTTCGAGATGACGCCCTTGTTGCCGTGCCGGCCGGCGAGCTTGTCGCCGTCCTGGATCTTGCGCTTCTGGGCGACGTAGACCCGGACCAGCTCGTTGACACCCGGCGGCAACTCGTCGCCGTCCTCGCGGGAGAACGTGCGCACACCGATGACCGTGCCGGTCTCGCCGTGCGGCACCTTCAGCGAGGTGTCCCGAACCTCACGCGCCTTCTCACCGAAGATCGCGCGGAGCAGCCGCTCCTCCGGGGTCAGCTCGGTCTCACCCTTGGGCGTGACCTTGCCGACCAGGATGTCGCCGGGGACGACCTCGGCACCGATCCGGATGATGCCGCGCTCGTCGAGGTCAGCGAGCATTTCCTCGCTGACGTTCGGGATGTCGCGGGTGATCTCCTCCGGGCCGAGCTTGGTGTCCCGGGCGTCGACCTCGTGCTCCTCGATGTGGATCGAGGTGAGCACGTCCTGCTGCACGAGGCGCTGCGACAGGATGATCGCGTCCTCGTAGTTGTGGCCCTCCCAGCACATGAACGCCACCAGCAGGTTGCGTCCGAGTGCCATCTCGCCCTCGTCGGTGCACGGACCGTCGGCGATGACCTGACCGGCCTCGACGCGGTCGCCCTCGAAGACCACCGGCTTCTGGTTGACGCAGGAGCCGGCGTTGGAGCGGCGGAACTTGTGCAGCAGGTACGTCCGGCGGTGGCCGTCATCCTGGTGGATGGTGACGTAGTCGGCGCAGAGATCCTCGATCACACCGCCGACCTCGGCGACCACCACGTCGCCAGCGTCGACCGCGGCACGGTACTCCATGCCCGTACCCACGAGCGGCGCCTCGGCCTTGACCAGCGGCACCGCCTGGCGCTGCATGTTCGCGCCCATCAGTGCCCGGTTGGCGTCGTCGTGCTCGAGGAACGGGATCATGGCGGTCGCGACCGAGGTCATCTGCCGGGGCGAGACGTCCATGTAGTCGACGGCACCGGGGACGACGTCCTCGGTCTCGCCGCCCTTACGACGGCAGAGCACCCGGTCTTCGGCGAACGTGCCGTCAGCCTTCAGGCGCGCGTTGGCCTGGGCCTTGACGAACCGGTCCTCCTCGTCCGCGGTCAGGTAGTCGATCTGGTCGGTGACCCGACCCTCGACGACCTTCCGGTACGGCGTCTCGATGAAGCCGAACGGGTTGACCCGGGCGAAGGTGGACAGCGCGCCGATCAGGCCGATGTTCGGGCCTTCCGGCGTCTCGATCGGGCACATCCGGCCGTAGTGGGACGGGTGCACGTCGCGGACCTCGAAGCCGGCCCGCTCCCGGGACAGACCACCCGGGCCGAGCGCGCTCAGCCGACGCCGGTGGGTCAGGCCCGCCAGCGGGTTGGTCTGGTCCATGAACTGGGACAGCTGCGACGTCCCGAAGAACTCCTTGATCGCCGCCACCACCGGGCGGATGTTGATCAGGGTCTGCGGGGTGATCGCCTCGACGTCCTGCGTGGTCATCCGCTCGCGGACGACCCGCTCCATGCGGGACAGGCCGACCCGAACCTGGTTCTGGATCAGCTCACCCACGGTGCGCAGGCGACGGTTGCCGAAGTGGTCGATGTCGTCGGCCTCGTAGCCCTCCTCACCGGCGTGCAGCCGGCAGAGGTATTCCACGGTGGCGACGATGTCGTCCTCGGTCAGCGTGCCAGTGGTGATCGGCACGTTGACTTCGAGCTTCTTGTTGAACTTGTAGCGCCCGACCTTGGCGACGTCGTACCTCTTCGGGTTGAAGAAGAGGTTGTCGAGCAGGGTCTGGGCGTTCTCGCGCGTCGGCGGCTCGCCAGGGCGCAGCTTGCGGTAGATGTCGAGCAGCGCCTCGTCGGCGCCGGCGATGTGGTCCTTCTCGAGCGTGGTCATCATCAGCTCGGACCAGCCGAACCGCTCACGGATCCGCTCGGCCGACCATCCGATGGCCTTGAGCAGGACCGTGACGGCCTGCCGGCGCTTGCGGTCGATGCGTACGCCGACCGTGTCGCGCTTGTCGATGTCGAACTCCAGCCAGGCACCCCGACTCGGGATGACCTTGACGCTGGAGAGGTCGCGGTCGGAGGTCTTGTCCGGCTGCTTGTCGAAGTACACGCCCGGAGACCGGACGAGCTGGCTGACCACGACGCGCTCGGTGCCGTTGATGACGAAGGTGCCCTTGGGCGTCATCATCGGGAAGTCACCCATGAACACCGTCTGGCTCTTGATCTCGCCAGTGGTGTTGTTGGTGAACTCCGCGGTCACGAAGAGCGGAGCGCAGTAGGTCAGGTCCTTCTCCTTGCACTCCTCGATCGAGGCCTTGACCTCGTCGAAGCGCGGCGCCGAGAAGGAAAGTGACATGGTGCCGGAGAAGTCCTCAATGGGACTGATCTCTTCAAGGATCTCCGCGAGACCCGAGCGTGCGTGCGGGTCGTCCGCCGACCGGCCCTGCCAAGCCTCGTTGCCGACGAGCCAGTCGAAGGACTCGTTCTGGATGGCAAGGAGGTTGGGGACCTCGAGGTGTTCGGTGATCCTGCCGAATGAAACTCGGCGGGGAGCGAATGCGCTCGACGTACGACTGGTCTTCGCAGGGCGGGAAGCTGCCAAGATGCGTCCTTCCGAGGACCGGTGCTGCAGAACGGCTGGTACGCGTGCACTCCAATGACCCCACCAGAAATATCCGTAACCGGACATTTCCGAGCAGGGGTCAAGTCGGAAGGCAGCGCAAACTAGCAGTGTAGCCGAGAGGCTAACCGCTGTCCAGCCCACCCCGCAGGTTGTTTGCGGAACGCGCCTCGGCCCCCTCAACCGGGGTGTGCCGGGCCGCTCAGAACGCAACGTCCCCACTGGGCCGCTCGGGTCGACACGGCCGTTGGTGCCGCCGTTGTCATACCCACGTCGTGGCCGTCGCAAGCGCGGTGTCTTGCTGGTGTCAGCGTGCCTGGCTGGCCGGGGCCGCGTCAAGGGCCGGTATCCGGGTCGCCCGTTCTTTCCCACTGCAGGGCGACCCGCCACGCTCGTTCGGGTCAGCCTCGCCGGTCGTCCGAGCCCAGCTCACGGCCGGTCGACACCAGATCCACCAACACGGCGGGCGGCGATCCTGTCGGATCACCGCCCGCCGCAACGCGATTCGTGTCCCGGCTCACGAGCCGGGTACGCGCTGATGGAGCTCAGGTCACTTGAGGGTGACCTTGGCGCCCTCACCCTCGAGCTTGGCCTTCGCCTTCTCGGCGGTCTCCTTGTTGACCTTCTCCAGGATGGCCTTCGGCGCGGACTCGACCGCGTCCTTGGCCTCCTTGAGGCCCAGGCCGGTCAGCTCACGCACGACCTTGATGACCTGGATCTTCTTGCCACCGTCAGCCTCGAGGATGACGTCGAACTCGTCCTGCTCCTCCTCGGCCGGGGCAGCGGCGGCACCGCCGGCACCGCCGGCAGCGGCAACCGCGACCGGAGCGGCAGCGGTGACCTCGAAGGTGGTCTCGAACTGCTTCACGAACTCAGAGAGCTCGATCAGCGTCATCTCCTTGAACGCGTCGAGCAGCTCGTCGGTGCTGAGCTTCGCCATATCTGGCGTCCTTTCCTGATTCTGTTAAGTAAGAACTGGTGCGCCGTGGGGGCCTCAGGCCGCCTCGGCGCCCTCCTTCTCGCGCTTGTCCTGCAGTGCAGCCGCCAGACGGGCGGTCTTCGACAGCGGGGCCTGGAACAGGGCCGCGGCCTTGCTCAGGTTGCCCTTCATCGCGCCGGCCAGCTTGGCCAGCAGCACCTCGCGGGACTCCAGGTCGGCGAGCTTCGTGACCTCGGCCGCAGTGATGGCCTTGCCCTCGAAGACACCGCCCTTGATGACGAGCTTCGGGTTGGCCTTCGCGAAGTCGCGAAGCCCCTTCGCCGCCTCGACGACGTCGCCCGAAACGAAAGTCAGCGCGGTAGGACCGGTGAACAGCTCGTCGAGGCCGGTGATGCCCGCGTCCGTCGCAGCACGCTTCGCCAGCGTGTTCTTCGCGACCATGTAGCTGGTATCGGCGCCGAGCGTGCGCCGAAGCTGGGTGAGCTGGGAAACCGTCAGACCGCGGTACTCGGTCAGCACGGTGGCGCCCGAGCTACGGAAGCTCTCGGTCAGCTCAGCGACGGCCGTGGCCTTGTCGGCCCGGATCGGCTTGTCCGCCATGTCCCTCCTCTCTCGTTACTCGAGGCTGGTCCCCGTCACAGCCGAAGCCGGAGCGGGGGCGGAGGCAGCGCGACAACGAAAAAGCCCCGGCGCAGGGCGCACGGGGCGAGGGCCGGAAGATCGTCACGGTCGGCGGACCATGCTCACTGCCGAGTTACGCTTGCCGCCCTACGCGGGTCGCCCGATGTCGCGGGACCTTCGACCGTGCCGAAGCACGGTGACCAGCGGTCTCTGGGTGGTTCCTCATCCATGAGAACACGGATGACGGTTGAAGAGTACGCGCCCTGGCCACCAGCGCCAAATCGCGCCCGGTGAGCCACGTCACGACGCCGACGCCGGTCAGCCCTGGGCCCGCCGCCGCCACAGATAGCCGCCGACGACCGCAGCGCTCCAGGCCAACGCCCACCCGCTCAGCCCCAGCAGGGTGAGCGCGGCGGCGTTGCCTCCGGTGGTGCGGGCGGCGGCCATGATCGGCGGTGCCAGCCAGGGGACCACCGAACCGCTCAGGCCGAGCACCACCGCGCCGACGCCGCCGAGGGCCAGCACCGCGACGCCGTACCCGGCCCCGCCCACCGAGGCCCGACTGGCCAGGGCACCGAGGGCAACCGCAGCGGGTACGGCGAGCAGGTGCGCCCACAACCCCAGTGCCAACCCCACCGGGATCGACCGGTCCCCCGGGTCGACCGGGCCGGAGACCCCGCCGACCAGCCACGGAAAGAGCAGCGCGACGGCCACCGTCACCAGGGCCGCCACGCCGGCGGCGAGGAGCCCGGCCAACCGCTCGCGGGCCACCCCGACCGCCACCTGCGCAAGCCGGCGCTGCACGTCCGGCTCCACATCCAGGAGGATCTTGGTTTGCCAGGCGACAACCGGGAAGAGGACCACGGCCGAGACGCCGTACGCCTCCGCCGGCTGGGCACGGCCACCGCCGTAGAGGATGCCGAGGGTGACGAGGCCGGCGAGCAACGGCGCGACCGCGCGCCCGGTCCGCAGGAAACCCGCCAGCCGCATCCGGATCAGGGCATTCACCGGGCCTCCCCCACTGCCGGCTCGATCCCCGCGCCGGTGGCCTCCGGTCGCTCCGCTGTCGGTTCGCCGGCGACCTGGAGCGGCGGCTCGGCGGGTCGGGCGGCACCGGCCTCCCGGAGCGGATCGGCGGGTCGCGCCGGTGGTGCGGCGGTGGAGGCGTCGACGCGTACCCGCAGAATCTGATGCCCCTCGGCGCGCAACCGGGCGACGGTGCCGGCGACCCGCGCCGCCGGGACCGCGACCTCGACCACCGCGAGCGTCTCGTCCGCGGCGGGCGTCTCCTCGGTCAGCGAACCGTCGGCCACCGACCAGCGGCGCGCGGCCGGCAGCCGGACCGTCTCCCCCCGGTGGTCGCTGACCAGGACAGCACCCTCGCCAGCGAGCACCTCGTCGATCAGCTCGGGCACCAGTTCACGGGTGGCGGCGTCCAGCCCCTCCCACGGCTCGTCGAGCACCAGCAGGCCCGGAGGGCGCAGCATCGCCTGGGCGAGGCCCACCTTCTGTGCGGTGCCCTTGGACAGCTCCGGCAGCCGGACCGAGCGGAACGCGGACAGCCCGAGCCGGTCGGTCCAGGAGGCCACCGCCTCGTCGGCAGCGGCGCGGCCCAGCCCCGCCACCCGGGCCATCCCGGTCAGGTAGCGGGCGACGGTGAACGGCTGGTCGGCCGGGAAACGCTCCGGCACCCAGCCCACCCGGGCGGGCCGGTCGGTGACCCGGCCCCGGCCCGGCCGGAGCACCCCGGCCGCCACCTGGAGCAGGGTCGACTTGCCCACCCCGTTGCGGCCGAGCACGACCGCCACCTCGCCCGGACCGATCCGCACGTCGACGCCCCGCAGCACCCACGGCCCCCGCCGGTGGTACCGCAACCAGACGTTCTCCAGCCGCATGGCGTCGAGCCTGCCACACCATGAACGCGCCGGGGCGCCGCCACAGTCGTGGCGGCGCCCCGGCGGAGCGAACTGTCGGCTCAGGCCTCGGCCGAGTCCTCACGGAGGTTCTTCACCAGGTTCGGGTCGACCGGGACACCCGGGCCCATCGTGGTGGTGAGGATGACCTTGCGGAGGTACTTGCCCTTGGCCGCGGACGGCTTGGCACGCAGCACCTCGTCGAGCACCGCGGCGTAGTTGTCCACCAGCTGGGTCTCCGTGAAGGAGGCCTTGCCGATGATCAGGTGCAGGTTGGAGTGCTTGTCCACCCGGAAGGTGATCTTGCCGCCCTTGATGTCCTGCACCGCCTTGGTGACGTCCATGGTCACCGTGCCGGTCTTCGGGTTCGGCATGAGACCGCGCGGGCCCAGGATCCGCGCGATCCGGCCGATCTTGGCCATCTGGTCCGGCGTGGCGATCGCCGCGTCGAAGTCGAGCCATCCACCCTGGATCCGGGCGACCAACTCGTCGGTGCCCACCTCGTCCGCACCCGCCGCAGCGGCCTCTTCGGCCTTCGCGCCGCTGGCGAACACGATCACGCGGGCGGTCTTACCGGTGCCGTGCGGCAGGTTGACCGTGCCGCGGACCATCTGGTCCGCCTTGCGGGGGTCGACGCCGAGGCGCATGGCGACCTCGACCGTGGCGTCGAACTTGACGTTGGTGGTCTCCTTGGCCAGCTTCACGGCCTCGGAGGGGGTGTAGAGCTTCGACCGGTCGATGACGTCGGCGGCCTTGCGGTAGCTCTTGCTGCGCTGCATTGCTGATTACTCCTGTGGTCTCTGGCGGGCCGCTCGGCGCGGGCCCTCCCACGGTCGGGTCGACGGCCTGGGCCGACGTCAGTCGTTGACGGTGATGCCCATCGACCGGGCGGTGCCGGCGATGATCTTCTCGGCCTGCTCGAGGTTGTTGGCGTTGAGGTCGGCCATCTTCTTCTCGGCGATCTCACGCAGCTGGGCACGGCTGACCGAGCCGACCTTCTCGGACTGCGGGACACCCGAGCCCTTCTGCACACCGGCGGCCTTGATCAGCAGCCGGGCGGCGGGCGGGGTCTTCAGCACGAAGGTGAAGGACCGGTCCTCGTAGACGCTGATCTCGGCGGGGACGATGTCGCCCCGCTGGGACTCGGTCTGCGAGTTGTAGGACTTGCAGAACTCCATGATGTTCACGCCGTGCTGGCCGAGCGCGGGGCCGACCGGCGGGGCCGGCGTGGCCTGGCCCGCCGGCAGCTGAAGCGTGAACGTCTTGACGAGCTTCTTCTTCGGAGGCATGTCACTTCCTGGGGCTTGGAGCTGGGAAAATGCGGCTGTCGCCGCCCTCGGAGCGCGCACGGTCAGCGCGGTGCGACAGCGGCGACATTCAAGAGTAGCGCAGGCCGCAGCCCACTCGTCCGCCGAGGTCGAGCGGGAGGGCTACGCCGACGTCGGGGGCGGGCCGGGCCCGCCGCCGACGACCAGTCAGATCTTGGCGACCTGGTTGAAGTTGAGCTCCACCGGGGTCTCACGACCGAAGATCGACACCAGCACCTTGAGCTTCTGCTGGTCGGCGTTGATCTCGCTGATCGTGGCCGGCAGCGAGGCGAAGGCACCGTCGGTGACAGTGACGGAGTCGCCCACCTCGAAGTCGAGGACCTTGATCTCCGGCTTCGCCTTCTTCTGCTCGGTCTCGACGGCCGGTGCCAGCCACTTCAGCACCTCGTCGAGGGAGAGCGGGGCGGGCCGGTCGGCCCGGTCGGTCGCGCCGACGAAGCCGGTCACGCCCGGGGTGTTCCGGACACACGAGTAGGACTCGGCGGTCAGCTCCATCCGGACCAGGATGTAGCCCGGGAAGACCTTGGCCTGGATCTGGGAACGCTTACCGTTCTTGACCTCGACCTCTTCCCGGGTCGGCACCTCGACCTGGTAGATGAAGTCCTCCATGTCGAGGCTCGTGATCCGGGTCTCGAGGTTGGTCTTGACCTTGTTCTCGTAGCCGGCGTACGAATGCACCACATACCAGTCACCCGGCGCGTAACGCAGCTTCTGCCTCAGCTCGGCGACCGCGTCGTAATCCTCGTCCGGTGCGGGCTCGGTCGTTGGGAACTCCGGCTCGCTGGCGGCCTCAACCGACTCGTCACCAGCCGCCGTCGCGACCGTGGACTGCTCGTCCACCGGTCCGGCGGTCTCGTCGTACTCAGGCACGCTCGCTCACTTCCGTCACTATCGGCTGGAGGCAGCCGGTCAGTCCGAGTTGCCGAAGACAAACAGCACGACCTTGGCGAAGCCGTAGTCCAGCACGCCGACGATCGTCAGCATCACCGCGACGAACGCCACCACCACGGCGGTGTAGGTCAGCAACTCCTTGCGGGTCGGCCAGATGACCTTACGCAGTTCGGCTACGACCTCGCGGAAGAACCGGGCGATGCGGCCGAACACGCCCACCCGCCCCGTTTCCGACCGGGTGGTCGGCCGGCTGTCCGCCGACTCTGCCCGGGCGCGCGACCGCGTGGCGGTGCCGCCCCGGGAAACCGGCTCGTCCGCGCCGGAGGCGTCGTCGTCGGCCACGTCGTCGACGATCTCGTCGTCCAGACGATCGTCGCCGTCGTCGTCGCGCCGCTTGTTGTCGGCCACTTCGCCCTCCGTCGCGGAATCTCGGGTCGCACGCCGAGCGGCGTACGCGGCGCTGGTCACGCCGGCCGGGCCTAACCGTCCCGCGACGGGCCGCGGCCGGTGGATCATCCGGAGGGCCCCGATTGCCTCGGAACCACCCCGCCGATGCCACCACCACGGGCCGGACGCCGCCATGTTGGCGACGCGACCCACGGGAACGGTCAGGCCTGAGGCGCAGGGGTGACAGGACTTGAACCTGCAGCCTGCGGTTTTGGAGACCGCTGCTCTGCCAATTGAGCTACACCCCTATGCGGCAACACTCGCCCCACGCGGTCACAGACGACCGAGCAGGGGTCACTTGCCCCACGGCGGACCAGTGTACGGGTAGCCCCCCGACTTTCCCAACCGGTCTCCTCACCACGCGTGGCGAGGAGGGTTCAGCGTGCCGTACGGATGGTTGCCCGAGCCTGCGAGAGCACCTTCTCGCCCAGGCAGGTCGCGGTCACGTCAAGTCGGGTCAAGCCGTCCTCGGTCACCTCGCGGACCCGCGCGGTGACCTCGATCTCGGTGCCCTGCTCGTCGTCGGGAACCACCACCGGTCGGGTGAAACGAACGCCGTACTCGACCACCGCGTCCGGCGCCCCGGCCCACTCGGTGACCGCCCGGCCGACCAGCGCCATGGTGAACATGCCGTGGGCGATCACCCCGGGCAGACCCACCTTGGTGGCGACCCGGTCACTCCAGTGGATCGGGTTGAAGTCACCCGAGGCGCCGGCGTACTGCACCAGGTCGGCGCGGGTCACCCGGAACGTCTTGGCTGGCAACTCCATCTCAGGCCTCCCCGCGAATCACGTACCTGGCCCAGACGGCCACCACCGGCTCCCCGCCGACGGTGCTCACGTCCGTGCGGGTGGTGAGGAAGCCGTGCCCGCCCCGGGTGCTGACGTCCTCGATCGTGTTGGTGCAGACCAGCTCGTCACCCGCGACCACCGGCCGGGTGTACGCGAACCGCTGGTCGCCGTGCACCAGGCGGCTGTAGTCGACGCCCAGGTCCGGGTCCTCGATGATCTGACGGCTGGCCGCCATCGTGACGATCACCGGGAAGGTCGGCGGGGCCACCACGTCGCCGTGCCCCAGCGCCCGAGCGGCCTCCGGGTCATGATGAGCCGGGTCCGTGGCACCGATGGCGCTGGCGAACTCACGGATCTTTTCTCGGCCCACCTGGTAGGGGGCGGTCGGCGGATAGGTCCGGCCGACGAAGGAAGGGTCCAGAGACATGCCGCGAACCTACACGGAAAGCGCAATCGCCGATCCGATCGGCAGGCGGCGGCAGAGCCGCGCCAAACCGGTCAGATCGGCGATTGGAAAGCTTCGACAGGGGCCGGCACGAAGCCGGCCACGAGTCAGCGGGTCTCGCGGTGGACCGTGTGCCGGCCGTCGCGCGGGCAGAACTTCTTCAGCTCGATGCGGTCGGGGTCGTTGCGCCGGTTCTTGCGCGTGATGTAGTTGCGCTCCTTGCACTCCACACACGCCAAAGTGATCTTCGGCCGGACATCGGTAGCCTTCGCCACGGCGGAGTGCCTTCCTCGCTAACGGAAACAACTACGACGCGCCAGCCTAGACGCTGACAGCGCGGACATGCAAAGTGGGCGCCAGAAGCGCCCATTCTTACGACCACCGGCAACTAGCCCGGAAGACGAGAGTAGCGGTGGCCGGACTTGAACCGGCGACACAGCGATTATGAGCCGCTTGCTCTACCATCTGAGCTACACCGCTGCGATGGGTCCAGCTGAACCCTCGAGCCCCCTTACGGAATCGAACCGTAGACCTTCTCCTTACCATGGAGACGCTCTGCCGACTGAGCTAAGGGGGCCTGCGCGATCTCCCCGTGGGGCGCGCAGGAGTAAGAGTACACGGCCCGGCTCGACAGGTGAAATCGGATCCCCGGTGATCGTCTGCGCCCTGCTCAGGGCACGACTCGAAGGCGCGGAAGCTCCCCGTCGGTGATCGTCTCCGGCTCGACCTGAGCACCGAACCAGGCGGCCAACCGCTCGTACGGCAGCGGCCTGCTGAACAGGAAGCCCTGCCCGATCTCACAGCCGATGTCCTGGAGAAGCTCCAACGTCAGCTCACTCTCCACACCCTCGGCGACCACGGCCAGGCCGAACTGCTGTGAGAGGGTCACCACGGCGTTGACGATGGCCAGGTCCCCCGGGTCCGTCGCCATGCCCTGCACGAAGGAGCGATCCACCTTCACCTCGTGCACCGGCAGCCGGCGCAGGTGCGCCAGAGACGAGTCACCCGTGCCGAAGTCGTCCACCGACAGCCGGACGCCGAGGTCGCGCAGCCGTTGCAGGGTCGGGATGGGCCGGTCCGTGCCGTCCAGCACCCCCGCCTCGGTGATCTCAAGGGTGAGACGCTGCGCCGGCACCCCGTACTCGCTCAACAGCTCCTGCACCCGGTCCGGGAAATGCTGGTCGGTGAGCGTACGGGCCGCGAGGTTGACCGCGATGGGCAGCGGCTGATCGGCCAACGCCCAGTCCCGGCTGCGGCGTAGCCCCTCGCGGAGCACCACCTCCGTGAGCCGGCTCAGCTGGCCGGTGTGCTCGGCCACCGCCACGAAGTCCTCGGGAGCGACAGTGCCGTGCGCCGGGTGCTCCCACCGCGCCAGGCACTCGACACCCACCAGACGCCGGTCCCGCAGAGTCACCTTGGGCTGGAAGTAGACCTCCAGCGCGTTGTCGTCCAACGCTCGGCGCAGATCGCCGGCCAGACCGAGCCGGCGCAGCGACCGGGACTCCAGCGCCGGGTTGAAGAGCTGCACGCTGCCCGGCACCGACTTTGCGGCCGTGGCCGCCAGGTCGACCCGCAGGAGCAGGGTCGCCGCGTCGCTGCCGTGATCAGGGTGTACGGCCACCCCGACAGCGGTGTTCACGTCCAGGGTGAGCGCGTCGAAGACCATCTCGTCGCGGATCTGGTCGCGCAGTTGGGCGGCCAACTCAAGTGCCGCCTCGGCACTCTCCAACCGCAGCGTCACCAGGAACTCGTCTCCACCCGCCCGGCCGACCAGGGCCGACGACGGCGCGCTGGCCCGCAACCGGCTCGCGACCTCGGCGAGGACCTTGTCCCCGGCCGCGTGACCGAGCGACTCGTTGACCTGGCGCAACCCGTCGACGTCGAAGAGCAGCAGCGCCACCACCTCACCGGGGGCGGCGATCGTGAAGGACTCCTCGAGCGCGCCGGTGATCCGCCGCCGGTTGGGCAACCCGGTCAACGTGTCGTGGTACGCGTCGTGCCGTAACCGGTCGACCAGCCGCGAGTTCTCCAACGCAACGGCGACGTGGGCGGCCACGGTTTCGAAGACCGGGATGTCAGCGGCCGTGAAATGGCCGACGTCACTGAGCCGGTTGACCACCTCGAGGGTGCCGATCACCGCCTGGCCAGACCGCAGTGGAACCACGATGACGTCTTTGACCTGGTGCTTACCGAGCGCCCTACGGACGTCGTCGTCATCGTCGAAGGCTCGTCCGGCGGCCAGTGTGCGGCCGGACTGCCGGACCCGTTCGCGGACGATCGAGGGAGTGAGCGCGACATCGAGCAGGCCACGGTCATCGAGCCGGGCGCTCAGCAGGACCTCAGGGTGGCGACCCTGGGCCGGCAGCCAGAGCGTGGCGTACTCGGCCTGCATCAGCGCGCGGACCCGGTCCAGCAGCGCGTCGACCAGGCCGCCCTCCTGACCACTCTCGCTGATCGCCCGGGTCAGCTCGTACATGCTTCCGAGCGTGCGGTGCTGGCGAAGGAACTGAGCGTACGAGCGGTAGACCAGAACGACCGCGATCGCCAACACCGCGATCAGGAGCACGGACCACACGTTGGACTCGATCGCCATCAGGATCACCAGCCCGACGACGCTGTTGATCGCGCAGATTATCTGTGGGGCCACGCCGTTGCGGATCAGCTCCCACCCTGCCTGCCAGCCGTGCAGCAGAGTGACGACCGCGCTGATGGCCGCCAACGAAACCAGACTGTTGACACTGACCACCGCGAAGAGGACAGCCCACGTCTTCGGGCCCACCTCGTCGCCGATGGGAGGCAGCGCCACCAGGACGACTCCTGCCAGCGAGGCGGCTACGGCGGCTCTGGCGAGATTGAACCAGACCTTCGGGGCGCTGAGGCGTCGACGAAGCTGGCCGATCAGAGCGGCCAGGACAGCAATCAGCACGACCGTCAGGGGCGGCAGGTAGAAGAAGGCGAGCAGCAGTGGAATCTCGGTGACGATGACTTCGAGCGCCTGCCGGCGCACCACGATCTGGAGCACCTGGGTGCTGGCAGCCACCATGACGACGAAGAGGACCGCCGCCCCGAAGAGATTGCCCGGAGGTGGGGGCCCGGCCAGCGCGAGAACGAACGAGCAGACGATGGCCAGCACCGCCAAAGGCCCGGTGATCAGCCAAGCCTGCTCGTTGGATCTACGGGCTGGGGGCGAGCCAGGCTTCATTCCGCTCCCTCAGTGGGTGGTGCGGAGCGGGCCTATCGGGCGACAGCAGCACCCTTGTCAGAGGCCGGAGCACCCCACGAGAAATCGAACTGCTGGAAGTCGGTGGTCGCGCCGAGGAAGGAACCCGCGAACGCGACCGCGGCCGCGAACGCGAGGGCGGCGCGAAGGCGGCGAGGCGTCCGTCCATACATCAGCGTGCTCCTGTCGGGGGCAGAACAAGAATCAGTGCCCCTGATCGTGCCACAGTCGAAACCACCCGCAAAGCCCACGTACGGCCGAGCGACGTGGCCGACCGGTCGAGCTGGCACGCCAAGTGACCGCCGCGTAATAAGGCGCAGACAGAGCGTCTACTGAGCGCGATCTCCAACTTCCCGTCGTCACATAGTGCTGCTTCCAGCTAAGACGGCGATTCGGAACTTTGCCCTTGCTAGCCCAGAGGCGACAAATCGCTCACCTGCTGACTCTTTGGACCCGAGAAGAAAGCCCGCAGTGCTGTGCGGACTGCTGAGCTTCCAGCTCTGGGTGTGCGGCGCGTGCTTCGCGGACGGGGCACCGCTGACTTTCTAGGTGCCATCGAAGGGTGAGAGTAACTGGTATCTCCCAGGCCGTGGGTCACAGGCGCAGAGCAATCCTTCGATGCGGTGACCCGGAAGCTCGTCGACGCATTCGAGAAGCGCCGTTAGTGGCTCGGCCAAGGAGAGTCCCGCCGCCGCACCCCGGTACCCACCCACCCGCCCGCGCCCCCGGACGCCGCCCAGTCGCCGTCACGCTCAACCGTCTCGGAGGAGGGGATCGCACACCCGCTCAGCACCACGGTGCGTACGGCGAATTCTTGGAGAGCGCGCGACGGGGTGTACCGCGACCGACGTCAGGATGTTCGCAGCGGGCGGAACGCGGCCCGCACCTCGGCGGAGAAGAGCTCCGGCTCCTCCCAGGCCGCGAAGTGGCCGCCGCTGTCGGCTTCGTTGAAGTACGCGACGCCGGGGTAGACCGCCTCGACCCAACTGCGCGGCGCGGCCCAGATCTCCCCGGGGAACGTCGTGAAGCCCACCGGAACCGTGACCGGCGGAGGAGCCTGGCCCGATGCCTGGGCCGCCGCCATGAACCGGCCGAACTCCCAGTACCAGCGGGCCGACGAAGCACCGGTACCGGTCAACCAGTACAGCGTGATGTTGTCGACGATGGTGTCCCTGGTGAGTTTCCCAGCCGGCTCGCCGCCGACGAACGCGCGGGAGATCTTGTAGTAGCTGTCCGTGTCGTGGTCGAGCATCCACGCGGCCAGCCCGACGGGTGAGTCCAGCAGGGAGTAGCCGATCGTCTGCGGCCGGGTGGACTGCTCAAGGAAGTAGCCGAACCCATCCATCGTGAACAGGTTGAGCGCGTCGCGCGCCGCACGTTCCTGCTCAGAATCGGCCGGCAACTGGTCCTTGATACCGATCGCCCCGGCGAGCAGGTTGACGTGGATGCCGAGCAGCCCCTCTGGCCCCTGCCGGCCCATCGCATCCGTGACCGCGGCACCCACGTCACCACCCTGGGCGACGTAACGCGCGTAGCCGAGGCGATCCATCAACGTCGCCCACGCCCGGGCCATCCGGGCAGAGTCCCAGCCGGGATCGGTCGGCTCACCCGAGAACCCGTACCCCGGCAGGGACGGCAACACCAGGTGGAACGCGTCCTCGGGCGTGCCACCGTGAGCGGTCGGGTCGGTGAGCGGACCGACGACCCCCAGCAACTCGACGACCGAGCCCGGCCATCCGTGCGTCATGATCAGCGGCAGGGCGTCCTCGTGCCGGGAACGGACGTGGATGAAATGGATCTCAACCCCGTCGATGATGGTCGTGTACTGCGGAAGAGCGTTCAGCTTCGCCTCGCACGCACGCCAGTCGTGCTCGGCAGCCCAGTAGCGGGCCAACTCCTGGATCGTGGCCAACTGCACGCCCTGCGAGCGGTCGGAGACGAGCTCGCGGGTCGGCCAACGGGTGGCCGCGATCCGGCGGCGTAGATCGGCGAGAGCCTCCTCCGGCGTGTCGAGCCGGAAGGGACGGATTTCGTTGTCGTCGGACATTTCCCACCTACCGGGTCGAGTCAGCCGGCGCCGATCGCCGGCGGTGCTGGCACCCGCCCAGTTTCGCAGCGGCCGACGGCAGCCCGGGCCGTTTTCCGATCACCGACCCACGAAGCAGGGCGTCAGTCGGTCGGCCCGCTTCGTCGGCGGGTCAAGGTCACCGTGATGGGGGTCAGCGCCTCGACGATCGAGCGCCGGATCTTGGCCGCCGCCCGGGGCCACTTCATCTCGCCGTACGAGCGGCTGTGCGCGTACCAGGTGGTGTGGTTCTTGGTCCTCGCCTCGGTGGCCGGGTCGAAGGGCTCCCCCGCGTTGGCCTCCTGGACCAGCTCGGCGCGGAACGAGTGCGCCAGGGCTTGGTACGGAACAGGTCCTCGAATCACTGGCCGCTCACCGCCCAGCGGACCCGCCACGGTCGAACCTTCCGGTCAGCGCGCTTACCGATCTCCCCGATCTGCATTGCGTAGCTCTTCATGCGGCGTCCTGCCCCGGGTCGCCGAGCCACCGCCCCTACGGCGAGTCGAATGCGGTGGTCCGGGATGCAGGGCCGCCGGTACTGTCCGGCTCACCATGAACCCGAACGGCGAGGTCGACATGAACAGCGACGACGGTACGACGGTGCTGTGGCGCCCGACCGGGCCGGAAGAGCTGGATCTCGTCCGCGAGTCCGGATGGCGGACGTGGCCGCCGCGCCTGCCGGATCAGCCGATCTTCTACCCGGTCCTGAACGAGGACTACGCGGTGATGATCGCCCGGGACTGGAACGTGCCCGCGTCCGGCGTCGGCTACGTAACCCGCTTCCGGCTGGAGTCGGAGTTCCTGCGCCGATACCCGGTTCGCCAAGCAGGCGGGAAGACCATCCTGGAGCTGTGGGTACCGGCCGAGGAGCTGGACGAGTTCAACGCTCACATCGTCGGACTGATCGAGGTCGTGCACGAGTTTCGGTGAGCCGGCCGGCGGCAAGCGCGCCAGGCCGCCTCCGACGCCGGGGCGGCGAGCCAACGGCTGCCGCCGGAGCGCCGCCCAAGTCGACTGGTCTAGAACCACGGCCAGCCCTACGAGAGTCGACGGAGCAATCCGACCAGGGGTAAAGGCTTCCGACTGCAGCGCCAGTCCAAACCCCAGCCCGCCTCCCGCAGCCAAACAAGCCCTATAGACGGACCTCAACCGCAGGCGACAGCTGCGGCTCATGTCAGCCCGGCAAGACTCATAGCGCCAGCGTCACAGCCCAGAATCGGTCGTCATCTGCTGGACCGCGCCGGACCTGGTCTGATAAACGACAACGGCCCCCGATCAGCATCTCTGCTGGTCAGGGGCCGTGTCTGCACCTGGTGGCGGGTAGAGGATTCGAACCTCTGAAGCTTTCGCGACGGATTTACAGGGCGTCGGCGATCATGATTCGCGCAGCCCGACGACCTGCCATTTCTTCCGAACAGAGCCAGACTGACCGCCCAACCGCCCACTATCTGCCCATGCCCCCTGCAGCCGGGAGTACCCCGGCGAAATACCTCATGATCGACCGGCTTCGCCCGCTCTTGGTCCTGGCAATAAGGACCAAGCTGGTTATGGGAGGTTTGCCGTCCCGACCGCAGATGCGCCGCCTACGCGCCCAGGGTTCTGATCGATCCGGCCAGGTCCAACTTTGCACATCTAACCTTCGGCGGTTCTTGGAGAACAGGCAGTCCGCCAGCCAGCACGTCAACGACGGTCCAAACCACGTCAGTCCCGGTCACGTCCGGCCGGTAGGGCAGTCGACCTTGCCCGGTCCGGGGAGGCTGGACGGTCTGGCGACTGCCCGACGACGAGATCCGCCCCGCTCAGCTGCGGCGTTGTCCCCCGCGACGCACCAGTGCCTCGTGGACCAGTCTCCTCTGAAAGGCGATCGTCTCACCGCATCTGGCGTTCGCTCGCTCGGCTTCCACAGTCCATAGCGGCAGTTCCTCCCGATCGAGAAGCCCCTCGTAACAGAAGGAGAGGACACCGTAGAGAACTTCACCCGTTAGGCCCTCGGGCGCGTCGGCACAGGCCAATAGAGCCGACAACATGTGCGAGGTACCCGGCTCGTCTGCGAGGTCCAGGACACCCTCATACTCGTCGAGCGCCTCTTCGGAAAGCTCAATCTTGTCCCAGCCAGCGGACACTGCTTCACGTCCGGCAGTCATTCCGCGATCCAGGTAATCGCGGACTTCCTTTGTCTCAATCTGACCCATCTCATCGAACGTCCGCTCAATCACCGCCATCGCGAGGGCCAGCCGCTCCGGTGGCTGAATGTTCTGCAGCTCCTCCCGCAAGGGCTGCATCTCATGGTCCCAAAGAAGCAACTGATCCTCCAGTTCCTATCGCCCGGGCTGGCCACCAACCGCAGGCATTCCGGGCATCACGACCGGTTGAGCACGCTCTACCAACCGGCGTTCCCTGCCTGCGGCTTCGCCACTCAAGCCCCGACACCATCTGGAGCCGCCCACCACGTGCAGACGCCCCACGCCAGGAAGCACCTTCTCTGCGGAGGCTACGCCTCACCCGGTAAATCGTGTACCTCACGGGTTTTTTTAAAGGGCTCGCGTACCGCCAGCGCCCGACTCGCAGCCTGTCCACTCAGCGCGCCAAGGCCACCCGCCAAGGCCACCATCCAGAGCTGAAACGATCCCGAAGTAGCTGTCGGTGCCGCGAGCGCCATCGCCACCGACGAGCCGCCAGCGAGGGCCGATCGATACCCCGCCGATGACTAGCGGACGAGATTTGCGCACGGTTCGACTGTGCCACAAAGCACCCACCCAGCCGGTCATCCCAACGCGTCGCCGATCTTGTCGTTCATGGTGTCGTCGCCGCCGTCGATGCAGTTGGCGTAGACGCGGAGCAGGACGGCGACACCGTGACCCAGGCGCCGGGCTACTTCAGTCGGTGGGACGCCGGCATTCAGCCAGAGCGAGGCCGCCGCGTGCCGTAGGTCGTAGGGCCGGCGGACGAGCGGCGAGGCGACCTGCGATTCGGTGAGCGCCTTCTCGCGGGCGAGCTTCCACCACCGGTCGTAGACCGACTCCGACAGCGGCCCACCGTGAAGGCCCCGGAAGAACCGACCGTCCGGGCCGACCCCGTGATTCTCGGTGTGCGCAAACAGCAGCTCGACAAGCCGGGGCGGGATCGGGATCGTACGAGTCTCGGCCCTCCCCCGGTGCTTGAGTCCGCGCCGCTCGTGGGAGCCGCCATCATCGGTCCAGTGCGACCCGGCGCGCGGCGACGTGCCGGCGAGCACCAGGCGGCCCCAGCGATGTTCGATCTTCTCGTGCTCGCAAGACCGGGAAGGCTCGATGGCCGCCAGGTCGTCGAAGTCGGCCCCGCAGTCGGCGCACCGGGCGGCAAGGTCACAGTCCTCCCGCCGGAGGTCCGCGGCTTCCGAGGGCCGCATCCCCGCGTAGTAGAGGCAGCCGAAGAACGCGGTGACCTTGTCGGCCCGTTTGCCGAGAGATTTCACCGCCTCCAGCAGCGTGGCGACCTGGGCCGGGTTCGCCACCACCCGCCGGTCGATGGACTGTGCGACCTCGGGTGCGGTCCATTGGACCCGGTCGACCGGGTTGGAGGCGATCAGCTCCAGCTCGACGGCGTACCCGAGCACGTTGTAGAAGGTGGCCCGCTTTCGCTGGACGGTGGAGGCAGCCGCGGGCTTGCCGTCGAGGCGTACGCAGAGGCTGTCGAGGACTCGGCGGATCATTGCGGGTGAGTCCAGTTCGACTACCGGGAGGGACGCGGTTTCCAGCCAGGCGAGGGCCGCCGCGTGGTCGGGCGGGATCTCGTCGGCCCAGCGGCGGGGGTTGAGGCCGTAGAGGTACAGCGCCTCACGGAGCAGGGCGTCAGTCGGTCGACCCCGCTTCGCCGGACGGGTCAGGGTCACCGTGATCGAGGTCAGCGCTTCGACGATCGAGCGCCGGGTCTTGGCCGCCGCCCGAGGCCACTTCATCTCGACATACGCGCGGCTGTGCGCGTACCAGGTGGTGGGGTTCTTGGTTCTCGCCTCGGAGACCGGGCGGCCGGTGGCCGGGTCGAAGGGCTCCCCCGCGTTGGCCGCCTGGACCAGCTCGGCGCGGAACGAGTGCGCCAGGGCCTTGGTACGGAACATGTCCTCGAAGCGCTGGCCGCTCACCGCCCAGCGGACCCGCCACGGCCGAGCCTTCCGGTCAGCGCGCTTGCCAATCTCCCAGATCTGGACCTCGTAGCTCTTCACGCGGCGTCCTGCTCCAGGTCGCCGAGCCACCGACCGAGCGCCGACCGGCGGACCCGCAGCTGCCCGTTCGGGAGCTTGATCACCCGCGGTCCCTTGCCGGTCTGCCGCCAGTAGAACCAGGTCGAGCGCGGCACGCGCAGTTCGGCGAGAACTTCCGGCACGGTCAACAACTCCTCGTTCACTGCGTTTCCTCCCCGTCGTGCTGTGCGCTGTGCTGAGTTGCCGAAAGATCTGAAGACCCCTGCGCGGCCCGGTCCTTGGCTGCGAGCAGTTCGGATCGCCAGCGGGCCCGTTCGCTGATCGAGCGCATGAGCCGGTGGGTCATCGGGCCGACATCGGGGTCGTCGGGTCGGGCGAGTTCCCAGGCGTGCCGGACCCGTTCGGTGGTGTCGCCCTGGTCGTCGACGAGCTGCGTGCCGTCGGTGGTGACGCCGAGCAGTGCCCGCACCCAGGCCCGCGCGTCGTGCTTGTGGTCGGCGAGGGTCTTGCCGGACCAATCACGGGAGATGAGGATGCGCCGGCCGCCGATGCCGAGAGTGTCGCGCTGGTGGACCTTGCCCTTGCAGCGGCCGGGCTTGAGCTTGGCGTGCGCCTTCTTGGGCTGGACGCCGTAGAGCAGCCAGTTGGCGCAGCGATCGGTGCACGGGGTCAGCTGGAGTTGTTGCCAGAGCCGGTCGAGGTGCTTTCGTTGCCGGTCGGTGGTGGCCTTGTGGCAGTCGCCGGTGTGCTTGGTGATGTATTTCGTGACGTACCGGATGGTCCGTTCGGCGTCCTCAGTGCCGGGCATGACGCCGCGGGCGTCGACCTGGGCACCGAAGCGCACGACGTGTACCGGTTCCGCGTCCGGGTCGTCGTCGATGGCGTCGAGTGCTTCCGCCCATGTGGTCAGCGGCTCACGGGTGTCCGGGTCGACCCATGCCGCCGCCTGCTCGTCCCAGATCGGGAGCCGGTCGAGGGTGTAGCGCTGGACGGCGACCGAGGGCCACCACACCTGGTGGTAGGTCGCCGCCGCGACGGTGCGGAGCACGTCGCGAGGAATGGTGCCCCGGATGGCGAAGTGCGCGTGCGGGGCAAGTCGGCGTTGCGGCTCGACGCAGCCGGCGTACTGGACGTTCCAGCCCTCGCACCGTCGGAGGTTCTGCCAGAACCGGTCGAGCAGCCGGGGGAAATGCACGGCGTCCCAGGCGGCGCGGCGGTAGTCGTACCTGGCCGGGTTGACGGGGGTGCCGTCGGGGCGAACCGGGCCGTACGAGTCGAGGGTGAGGGTGAGCCACATCGACGGTTGGTAGGTCGAGCCGTCCGGGGCGGTGTAGGTCTTGCCGACGGTGCGCCGCTCGACCTTGCGCCGAGGCAGTTCGGGGGCATCCTGGCGCCGCTTGGTGGAGCGCTTGCGCCGTGGGCCGGGCTCGTCGTCCTGGTCCTCGTCGTCGCTGGCGTGAGGTGGTCCGACGCGCCCGCGCAGGCCCTCAGCGGCGATGGCTTCCTCTACCTCGCGGATTGCCTCGTCGAGGTCGGTCACCTGGTCCCACTGGGCGACGCGTACGGCCTCGTCGCGGGAGAACTCCAGGTGTGCGCGGAACAGGATCAGGGACTTCTGCGCCTCGGTCGCGGGTTCCGGGCCGGGTAACGGCTCGTCGTCGCGGTGCCAGCCCTCGCGGATCTGGGCTTGGCGTAGCCGGCGGTTCTTCTTGGCGCACGGCGGGCACTTGTCCTCACGGGTCGCGCCGCAGGGCAGGTCGATGACCTCGGTCAAGCCGGTGTCGAGGTCGGTCCGGCGCATGGCGAGCGGGCGGACGCAGACGCCGTACTCGATGGCGATGTCCTTGAGGACGTCGATCGAGCGGGGCAGCGCCATGCGGGCCGCCCGCGACCCCGGCCGAGGAGCAACCGGGGTCGGGGCGGGTTCGAGACCGGGCAGGGTTGGAGCCGTCATCGGATGATCCCGACGACCTGGGGCCGGTTGTGCTGGACGACACCGATCGGAGGCAGCACCGCAGCTGATGCCGGCGGCATCACCGGAGCCGGCGGCGCGGGTTCGACCGGCTGCGGCTCGTCGTACCAATCGCTCTGCGGCTGATCGGGCTCCGATGCCGGCGGGGCGGCGGGTTCGCTGGATAGGACGACCTTCACCAGGGCGAGGAAGGCCAGCGACGGCACCGCCGCGACGATCCAGCCCCAGACGGACGGTTCGGCTTCGGCGACCTGGGCGGCGAGGGAAAGCAGCGCGAACGCGATCAGGAGGACGCCGACCAGGCCGACGGGTCGACCGTCGCGGCGGCGGGCGCGGATCTCCAGGCCGAGGTAAATGGCCATCAGCTCGACCGCTACGGCGTTGGCCCAGCCAATCCAGTCGGGTTGGCCGTGGGCAACGGTCAAGTCGTGGACGTGGGTGAAGGCAGCAGCGCCGGCCATGGTGCCGATGGCGAGCAGGATCAGCACCCGGACGGCGGACTCGGCGCGTTCGCGGATCATCGGCCGCCCCTGTTGTCACGGACGGTCAGGACGATGCAGATCTGCTGGCCGTTGAGGTCACGGCGGCGGTTGACCATGTGCGCCAGGCCGTGCAGGGCACCGGCGAGCCGGTCCGGGGAGCCGTTGAGTTCGATGTGCAGTGGCTTGATTCGGTGGGTGCCGAGGAAGAAGCTCTTGAGGGACATCGGTTACCTCCGGGCCGGGGCGACGCGGGTACGGATGTGGTCGGGTGGCTCGCCGAGGGAGGCCACCGCTTCGGAGAGGCAGCGCCACAGCGCCCACGCCTCGTCGGGGGTCAGGTACATGCGGCGTCGACCGCCACCGACCGCGAGATAGACCGGGTACGCATCGGGCCGTGCGGGGTCGACGCGCACGGACACGGCCGTGCTGGTGGCACCGTCGGTGCCGGGGGCGCGGAGCCGGTAGAAGGTTCGGCCGTCGGTCGGGGCGGTCACCGCGGCTCACCCCCGTCGGTGTCCCGGTCGAGGATGTTCAGCAGCGAGTCGGGCAGCAGTGGTCCGCGACGCTGCCGGGGCAGAGGTGGCCGGGCCGGTTCGGTGGCGGTTTCGCGGCCGACCTGGGCGAGGATGTCCGCCGCGTCGGCCGGTGCCGGGTACTCGGCGGCCAACTCCCGGATGTGGTCGTCGGAGATGTAGGAGAAGCGCACCCGGGCGGGCTCTGGGGTGCCGTCGAGGATCACGTAGCCGACGCCCTTGGCCCAGCGGGGCATCTGGTCGGCGAGGGCACCCCGGTTGCGGGCGCCGTCGCCCAACACGAGGTCGACCTGAGCGGCCTCGGTCAGGCCGAGCGCGATGCGGGTCGGGAACAGGTCCCGGAACGGCAGCACCTCCTTACGGGGGTCCTGCAACGCGGCCACCACCAGGACGCCGACGCCGGCACCCTGCGACAGCAGCAACCCGAGCGACCCGGCGATGCGCTTGCGCAGGTCGACATCTTGGAGGTACGCGGTTAATGCCGCCATCTCGTCGATGACGACCACGACCAGGGGGTCAGCCAGGGTCGGCGTGTGAACCCGCACCGCACCGGCAAGCCGGGTCTGCCGTTCCCGCATCACCGTCACGGCCTCGTCGAGCAGGTCGGCCATGGCCTCGAACGACTTGCAGGCGAACCGGGCGAACAGCGGCCGGCCCATGGCGAACTCCATGCCGCCCTTGGGGTCGATCACCCAGAGCCGGACCAGTCCGGAGGAGATCCCGCCGGCCAGGACGCGGACCAGTGACCATAGGACCGAGCCCTTGCCGGAGCGGGTGGCACCGCCGATAAGTACGTGGGTGGCGAGCAGGTGCAGGCACCAGTGCCGCAGGTCTTCCCGCCGCGCCAGCGGTAGAGCGGTGAAGTCCGGGATCGACGGGACGTCGAACGGGTCGACCAGGGTGCGCAGCGCATCCGTGCGGACCACCACCAGGTAGACCACCGACGGCCGGTCCCGGAACCGCAGCCGGTCCACCGCGCCCAGGACCAGCGCCCAGTAGCCCGACCGGATCGGCGGGTCATCGGGACGCTCGGAGTAGACCCGGGCGTGCCGCCGGCCGAAGGCGTACGCCAGGTTCGCCGTTGCCTTTTGGAACTCCTCCGGTGTCTGGCCGCGGACCATGCGGATGGTCAGCACGTCGAGCGCCTGATCCGAGCGGACCCGCAGCAGCTCCGGCAGGACCGTGCGATGGTCGTACACCTTGGCCAGGCCGCAGAGGGTCATGGCCTCGCGCCAGGCCCGCCGGTAGACGAACAACTGACGAAACCGGCCGAGGATCGGACCGGCGCACCAGGTCCACCACGACGACTCGTGCCGCCACCGCCACAGCGCCGATATTGCGGCGGCCAGGACCACGGGCACGATCACGCCGGATCGGCCGAACTCTCGGTAGAGGCTCACCCCGGCCACGACCAGGCCGACGGCGACTGGGTGGCGAAGGCACCACCACAGGCCCCGCCACAGCCACCGCAGCACCAGGCCGAGCGCGATCAGCCAGACCGGCAGCTCCAGCCGGCGCGGGCGGATCACCATTAGGTCCCCGGCGGTGGTCATCACGACCGCGCCCCGCGGCCGGCGGATCATCGCGCACCCGCCACTGTGGGCCGCCGCAGGACGGCAGGCATACGCTTGGACATGTCACTACCTCTCTCGACAGAGCAGGGGAAAGAGACAGAGGGCGGGGCTGCCGTCCGCCAAGACCTGACAGCCCCGCCCCCACCAGATGCGGCTACTGCGCCGCCTTCGTGGCCACGCCCGCCGGGGCACGCATCCCGGTCGCCCGCAGCGAATACGCCATCCGACCGTTGTTGCCCACGTACGGCGTGACGGTCATGCCCTCGAACTCGACGGCCTCGAACAGGCCACCCGTCGGCGGCACAGGCTGGTAGTCCGCCGAGATCTTCACCGTCGTCTCCCGCGACCGCTTGCCCAGCTCCGGATCCAGGTCCATCACCCGGACCTGCCACACCCGCTGGCCGGTCAGCTTGTCTTTCGCCGGGCTGCGCCGGCCGGTCTTCTCGTCGTAGTCCTCGACCTCGCCCAGGGACTCGGGCACCAAGGCGCACCCCGCCGGGAACACGTCCTCACACCGCACCGCGAACCTCGTACCGCCGCGCAGAGCCATCGCTCAACCTCCAACTTGTTAACTTGTCTGCCAAGTTGCGTTCCAAGGTAGACGGCACTTGGCAGACAAGTCAACAACCACACGATGATTGATTGGCCGACCTGCAGGGGCCGCGCGCCCTACCAGTACGCCGACGTAGAAGCGTCGCTGAGCACCACCCGCCGTACCGCGACCGCAGCTCTGAGAACCCTCATTTTCGGACCAGCCAGTTGGCTGCCCAGCCCAGGGGACGCCTGGTCACTGAAGGGGTCGCACGGCTCTGACAACGACCGTTTTCAGCCCTGAGCGGCGGGCCGACCTGAGGCAGGCTTAAACGATCAGCCTGAGGTTCAGCCGAGGGCAGGGGTAAACAGTGATGGCCCCTCCGGAGCGAGCGGAGGGGCCATCAACCCGCCGGCCGCCTGATCCATTGACACAGCCACGCGGGGGTCTTTGAGCAGCTCAGAGTGGTCTTGAACCTCCAAGCTTGCCTCTGCGAGTATTCCATACCGCGAATGTTGAGTCTAGATAGATTAGAACCACAACGTTCCGGACTTGCGACGAGAACAAGAGTCACTAAATCTGCCGGCGATCTGACCCTTCGACTCCTGTCGACCGAACCGCATCCTCCGAATATAAATGATCGAATCTTAACCCTCGAAAGAAATCGCCCTATGGCTAGACCAGGGTCTACATCTGAATTCCATCACTATAATTCAGCCAGATTTAAATCCAATGCCGCAGGCCCCTCTCGCACACCTCTAGCGCTGTGAGCAGCGCAAACGTCGTTCGGACGATCCGCACAACGCTTTCAGTGAACGCGTTGGCGACGGCTTAGGCCGTTCCCGACTGTCGCTTCGCGGACACTATCCACCCTCAAGACGCGGGTTAGTCCTGAGTGGGCGAGACACTTTACGGGCAGCATGAATGTGGCTACTATGATCGGCAGCAGTGTCGTTCTTGAATGGGGTCGACGGGAGCGAGCCGTCATCTCAGAACGTCTGCACATGGAGGTCAAGCCGGCCGCCTGATTCAACACCACTCAAGGAGAAGTTCTGTGGTTCAGTTCAATGTGTCCCTGCGGGCACCACAGGTTGTGGTGATCCAGATCCTCGTCACGATCCTGTTGATCGTTGGGGTCGCGCCGCAACTGGTCTAGCGGGGATCCCAGCAGAGGGCGGAGCCTCCAGGGCTCCGCCCTCTGCTGATGGTCGAAAGGGATAAGCAGGACATACTCGGGGTACCAGGCCCGCATGGCAGCTGAGGAGCAGGCGAGTGCCGTTGACGAGGCCCATACCAGGCCGGACGGTTCGGACGACTCGACCGTTGAGGCACTGGGCGAGCTGAGTAAGGCCCTGGAGACGATCCACCGCGTGCGCGGACATCTCTACTCGGCGCATCAACTGGTCGGCGGCGCGGACCTGACTCTTGATCGGGTCGTCAGGCTCCTGCGCCACGCCGAACACGACGAGGTCGCTGATCGGGTCGAGCACGAGCTGTTGGGGCGCAACGTACTACCCGGCCGGTGGACGTTCCAGATCGTGGAGGAGTTCGACGACGGCTACTACGCCGCGTTCCAGGAGATCGAGCGGGAAGCGCGGGAGAAGCTAGCCGGCGGACGGCGGCACATCTTCGAGGCGGAAATGAAGGAGCGGCGGCGTACCCACGGGATGCCGGGGCACGAAGCTACGCCGTAGTGCTGCCGTCGAAGCCGTCCGGGATCATCGAGGCCAGGGCGTTGGCTCTGGCCTCGATGATTCTCATCCGTCCCTGGTACTCAGCCGGTTCCCGGTGTGCAGCCTGGCTGGTCACCTGGCCGGGCCACTTGCGGTAGAGCAGGCCGTATTCGCGGGTGAAGTAGCCCGCAGTGACCGCGTTGGCGGCGAGCAGGAGGCCGGTGTCCTCGGAGGCTGGCAGGGCCATCCAGCCACCCAGGGCGAAGACGAGATCCCGGCGCAAGCAGAGGGTCGCGGGGTGCACCGATGCCCGGTAGTCGTTGGCCTGCCAGAACGACAGAACCGAGCCGCGGTCGATGACCCCGCCGGCCGGGTCCTTGTCCCATCCGGCGGTCGACCCGTCGGGCAGCAGATCGAGTACCCGCGAGGTGGTCCAGCCGATCTGCGGGTGCGCGTCGAACGCGGCGATGTCCCGGGCGAGCGCACCGGGGGTCAACTGGTCGTCGGCGTCCAGCACCTTGATGAGTTCCCCGGAGACTCGGGCGAGCGCGAGGGTACGGGCAACACCAGGCCCACCGGGACGGCCGGTGCCCAGACTGATTCGGGGATCGTCGGGCATCGCGTCGACCAGGGCGCCGGTCTGCCCGTCCTCTTGGACGAGCCATTCCCAGTCCCAGCCATCAGGCATCTCCTGCTTGGCCAACGACTCGTAGGCGCCAGGCAGGTGCTCGATGCTGGGCGCGTGGACCGGGGTGATGACCGAGACGAGCTGCGTCAAGTTTTCCACCGCTGGAGTTTGTGGGAGTAGACAAGCTCGGTGCGGTCGCCCGGCATCACCACGTCGGCGACCTCGACGACCCGGCCTGTGGTGTCGGTCGAGGTCTTCCGCACGGTGAGCACGGAGACGCCCGGGTCGATGTCCAACAGCTCGGCCTCATCCGGCGACGGCGGACGCGCCCGGATCTCGTCGTCGATCCGGTCCAACTCGACGCCCAGCGTGTAGAGCTGATGTTGCGTGCCGCCCGGCCACGGTTCCTTGCCTGCGTCGAGAAGGTCCGGGTTCGCGGCCACCAGGTCGTACGGCAGGTAGGAGTACGACACGGTCAGTGGCGCGTTCTCGTGCCGAGAGGACGTCCAGTAGACCCGGCGCAGCAGCGACGTGCCCGGCTCGACCTGCAAGGCCGCCGCCATCTCTGCATCAGCCTCCACCCGCGAATATTCGGCGTGGAACTTCAGGTCATCGACGGTCAGGCCGGTGTCGTGCTCGGTGGCGCCAGTTTTCAGCCGCTCGTCCTCGTCGAGCAGGACGCGATCCTTCTCCCACTGGTACCGCTCGGTGTTGCGACGGCGTACCCGCTGGCGGGGTGCCCGCACGTAGGTGCCGCGCCCCTGCTCCGCGCGGACCAGACCCCATTCCCGGAGCTGCCGGATAGCGTTGCGGACGCTCGTGCGCGACAGGCCCGAGGTGTCGGCCAACTCGGTCTCGCTGGGCATCAGAGTGCCAGGGGCAAGTTCGCCGCTCACGATCTTCGCCCGCAACTCTTCCGCGAGTTGCAGGTAGCGAGGGCGCCAGTCCCGGCCTTGCACACCGGTCACCGTACCCCCTAGACGTTCCAACGTCTGCCAGGTGGTCCCGCCGGCGGGCCGCTCAGGAACCGGCGGTACGGCTACCGCTGCTCGCGGTGGCCGCGCAGGGCGCAGGCCAGGAGTACGAGGAACGGCTGAGCCCCGACGGGTGTCGGCGTTCACTGCGTTTCTCCGGCCCGCTCGCCGCCTTCTGCCGGTGTCAGCATCTCCAGTTGGGCGTATACCAGCTCGTCGATGAGCCGGTCCACCTGCGCGGGCGACAGGAGTACGGTCTGCGTCGCGCCGTATCGGGTCGCGTCGAGCTTCACGGCCAGGTCCCGGCGAGCGAACCGGTCGACGACCAGTTGGACGGTGACCCATCCGGTCCGCTCCCGCCCAATGGTGGAGAGAAGCCCGCGGTGCATCGGGTCGTTCGGTCCGCAGCCTCGACACCAGACCGGGCACACGAACGGCGCGATCGACGACGGCGACCGGCCCTCTGGAATGGCGGCGCCCTCACTCATCGCCGGCCCCCTGCTGCCCGGTGGCCTGTGCCAGCGATCCGCGAAGGTGCTCTACCAGTTGGGCTGCCTGCGGCACGGACAACTCCGCCCAGGCGTTTCCGGCCCTGCACGTCACGTGAACACCGACCATGGGACTGCCCAGTGCGTCACTGATGAGGTACGTGACGACGAGTCCTCCCGACCGACTGTCGCCAGACCGCTGCATCGGGCCGCGATGACGGCGGGCCATGTGCGTCATCACGGGCGGCACCAGGTAACCGCAGCGATCCGGGGCGCACCAGTCCGGGTGGCTTGTGACGGGAGCCGGCTTGTTCGGACGACTCATCGCGGCCACCGCCCGCCGTTGCCTCGGAAGAGCTGGGCTCGCGTCATCAGGGGTGCGTACCGGAGCGCAGGCAGTTCGCGGGTGACACCGGTCGACCACCGCGGCGAGGAGGTAGTAGATCCCGCGCGTGGACTCGACTGAACGTTGCTGGTGATACGCCGGGCAGATGGGCGCCTCTGAGGCCACCAGGACGAGAACCAACGGTGTCGACGATGAGAGCCGGACATCGCACCTCCACAGGTAGGCGGGGACCGGTGGCCAGCCACGGGGGAATGCGGCAGGCCACCGGCCCGGATGAAGGCGCGGCGCACCGTCCGACTCCGGACGGGTCGGGTATCGCCGAGCCAACTTGTACGCGCGGCTACCGCAACCGGTCCGACAGGACGCCGCGCATCAGGTGCGACCAGGGCCAGCGCGAGAACACCCCTGACGCGAGCCGTCACCTCAGCCGCACAAAAGAAACGTATCTACAAGTGGACGAGTTGTCCAGACGTCGAAACAGGTCACTTGGTTGGCAGTTGTCAAGACAAGTGCCAGGTACGGTGAGCCTGTGCCCACCCCGCACTACGGAACGCCCCGCTACCGCGTCATCGCCAACGAGCTGAAAGAGCGCATCGAAAGCGGCGTCATCCCGCCGGGTGCTCTCTTACCAGCCGAGAGCGTCCTCACCGCCGAGTTTCGGGTAAGCCGCGGCACGATTCGCCAAGCCGTAGCTGTGTTGCGCGAGGCGGGCTTGGTCGCTACCGAACACGGCCGCGGCACTTACGCAAGCCCTCGGCCACAGGGAAGCCGAGTAGCCAGGCCCTCCCGATCCGAGACCGGACACCGGGAAATCGCCGCAGACCCGGAACTTGCAGCCCTTTTCGCTGTAGAGGTTGGTGCAGCCCTACTCGAACAGCAGAGCATCAGCCGAACACATGAAGCCGTCGTTGCGGTCGTCAGAACCTACAGATTGCCTCGGCCGAGCCAGTAGAACCGTTCGCAGCTTCTATACGTCCTCAAGGTGGCACGCAACGGGCCGCGGGCGCCGCCGTCTGGGCGTGCGCCGGATGCCCGGCGGCTGGCGCGGAGAGCGGGCGCCGGGAGGGACCGCTGCAGAAGGACAGATCGTTGACCGGTGAACGGTGAGCCGACGGCCCGCCTGTGCGCGCAGCCACAAGTTCGCGGCGCAGGGAAGCGCACGCCGGCCGCGTCGGCGACCGGGCGACGGTCGCAGGGATGCGGTTAGGTCGCCGCCGGCGGGGCGCTCTGGCTCGGGGATGTTCAAGATCCGTCGGCGCGTTACATTCCGTGGGTGGTCAAGCGAGCCATCCGCTCACCATTGCCCCGGAGAAGCCGAGCAGACCGCCGCCCGACCCGCCAGCGTCGGTACGAGCCGTCAAGGTCCGCTTGACATGGCAGGCCGGGCGGCGGCCCGCTTCCAAGAGGGCGGGCCGATGACGGCGGGATGGAACTACGGCTCTCAAACGGCAACTGAAGGCGTCGGGTTAGCTGTCTGTCGCAACGGTGGTCCGGTCGTCGGGTGTCTCTGCGCGAGGTCGTGACTGGTGGCAGGGCCTCAATTAGGGTGCCCGTAGAGATTCGCGGAGAAGGGACCCTAGTGAGTCAGGGCATCAAAATCGGGGACCACCGACTGCCAACCGACGGTCAGGGCAAGATTCGGGCCGACGATGTCTGGCACCCCAGGATGCAGATCCGCTCGCGCCAGCGGGTCCGCGATCTCGCCGAGGTCTACACGCACGACCGCGAGGTCAACGCGATGCTCGATCTGGTGGCCGACATGTTCCCCAGCGCCGACGACCCGGAAAACATCGACCGGACCTTCTTGGAACCAGCCTGCGGCCACGGCAACTTCCTGGTCGAGGTCCTCCGACGCAAACTCGCGCATGTCACTACCGACCGCTACGGAACAGAGGAGGACTTCGAGTACCGAATTCTGCGGTGCTTCACTTCGACTTACGGCATCGACATCTTCGAGGCCAACGTGGTCGAAGCGCGCGATCGGATGCGCGGAGTCCTGGAAAACCACCTCGCCGGCCAGCCCGTCAGCATCGAACTCCTCGCAGCGGTGGACGCCGTGCTTGACACGAACATTCAGTGCGCAGACACCTTGGCCGATGCCCAAAAGATTCAACTAGTCGAGTACCAGTCTGTCGGCGACGGTTGCTTCCTGCGGGAGTGGTCGCTGCTACAGGAGAACGGCCAGCTGGATTTGTTTTCAGAAGCGTCTATAGAGCCCGTTCGGGACGCCCTCCCAATCAACTACACCGAGCTGGCAAAACACCCCGGGCCGGTCCACCGAGGGTCCGACAGCGAGCAGGGGAGCCACGATGCGTAAAGCGAGCACCGAACGGCACATCCCTGACATCCTGGACTGCCTAGCACAGCTGTCGAATAACGAAGTCCCTACACCACCCAGACTGGCCCGGGCCACGCTCGACATCCTCCCCGCCGAGGTGTGGGGCAAGCCCGACTATGTGTGGCTGGACCCGGTGTGCAAGTCCGGGATCTTCCTGCGCGAGATCGCCGTTCGCCTCCTCGAAGGCCTGTCGGATCAGATCCCCAACTTCGACATGCGCCGCGAACACATCTATCGAGAGATGCTATGGGGCACCGCCACCACCGAAATGACCGGGATGATCTCGCGTCGCTCGCTCTACTACTCACGCGATGCCTCGGGCGCAGCGTCGGTAATCAGATTTGGCAGCGCTGATGGGAATTTGCCCTTTATCCGGAGCAACCACACCCGCCCGAAACAAAAAAACAGAACGGCCGATGGGAGCTGCAGCATCTGCGGCGCCCCGCTTGAACTTGAACGCGGCGAGGGCCGCGAAAACTACGCTTACTCCTTCATCCACGGGACGTATCCGACCGAGGAGATGAGAAGAATGAAGTTCGATGTAATTGTTGGAAACCCGCCATATCAGATTGGGACAGAGGGTAGCAACCGAGACCGGCCTCTCTACCAATATTTTGTTGACCAGGCCATCGCCCTGAACCCACGCTACATCGCAATGATTACACCCTCGCGGTGGTTCGCAGGAGGTCTGGGCCTCGCAGAGTTCCGCAACGATCGCCTGAATGACCGTCGGATGCGCATGCTCGTCGACTACCCACGACTCTACGACGCTTTCCCCGGGGTCAAGATCCGCGGTGGCGTCTCGTACTTCCTCTGGGAACGGGAGTACAACGGCCCCTGCCGGGTGCAGACCATGTGGAATGGAAACCCCATCGGCGAGCCGGTTGAGCGCTGCCTAAACGAATGGGACGTGCTGGTACGCCGCAACGAGGCGGTCGGCATCCTGCGGAAGGTACAGGGCGCGGGCGGGGCGAGCCTCGCTTCCAAGGTTTCCTCACGTCTCCCATTCGGGTTTCAGACCAACGTGCATGGGGCGTCAACGCCAACCGGCCTCAAGAATCCCGTCGAGTTCTACGGCAGCAGGCGGCAGTCGTGGATGGCGCGCAGCGATATCAAGGTGAACGCCGCCGCGGTGCCCATGCACAAGGTACTAATGCATCGGGCATATGGCGAGGACGGCGAGCCGCCGTACAAGGTCACCGCCTACCCCACCCTGGTAGGTCCACAAACAGCATGCTCGGGTACCTACCTGGTCGTCGGAGCCTTCCCTACTGCGGAAGAGGCCGGAAACCTGGATGCGTACCTACGGACCCGCTTCGTCCGGTTCCTCATCCAACTCCGAATGAACACCCAGGACATCAAGAGTGACACCTTTACTTTCGTCCCCGACCTTCCGATGGACCGGATGTGGACCGACGCTGACCTATACGAGCGCTTTGGCCTAACCGAAGAAGAGATCGCCTTTATCGAGTCGCAAGTCAAGGAAATGCCCGCACATGACCCGGTCGAGCCACTGGCATGACGCTTCGCATCTACGCATACACGCATAATGGCAAGGACTCAGAAACCTGGGAGCGCACCGTCGGCCAGACCCGCACCACCGGGACCGGACTCATCAAGGTTGGGCAGACCACCAGTCGGACCGCCAGAGAGCGGATCAAACAACAGCTCGGAACGGCCTACCCGAACCTCGACGGCGTGACAATCCTCCTCGACGAGAAAGCGGCCCGCGACGACGGCAGCGCGTTTACCGACCACCATGTCCACGCCGCTCTTGTTACGGCAGGGATCAAGCGCCCCGGTGGCGAGTGGTTCGAAGCGACCCTCGACGAGGTTAAGGCCGCCATTCATTCGGTGCGCACCGGCTCCAACTTCGACGCCACCCGTACCGCAAAGTTTGCGATGCGCCCTGAGCAGCAGGAAGCGGTTGACGTTACCGCAGCGTACTTCCGCAAGAGCCGCGGCGATCGTCCCCCCAAGTTCCTCTGGAACGCCAAGATGCGCTTCGGTAAGACCTTCACGGCCTACCATCTGACCCGGGAGATGAGCTGGACGCGGCTGCTAGTCCTCACATATAAGCCTGCTGTACAGGCAGCCTGGCGTGATGACCTGCTGAGCCACGTCGATTTTGCAGGCTGGCACTTCGTTGACCGTGACACCCCGATCGAGCATGCCGACCAACTGCTCGACGGCGCTGCTCCTGTTGTCCGGTTCGCATCCTTCCAGGACCTCAACGGAAAGTCGCCAGACGGCCAAGTCAAGGCTCACAACGAGTCGATCCACCTAACCGACTGGGACTGCATCGTCATTGACGAGTACCACTTCGGTGCCTGGCGGGACAGCGCTCGATCCCTGTACGACCCCAGCGACTCAGCACTGGCCGATTTTGAAGAGCCGGACGAATGGGTCACCGAGGACGACCTCGGCCTCAACTCGCGGCACTACCTTTATTTGTCCGGTACACCCTTTCGGGCAATTACCAATGGTGAGTTCACCGAGGACCAAGTCTTCAACTGGACCTACGTCCACGAGCAGCGCGCGAAGGCCAATTGGGATCCCGCCGGCGGGGAAAACCCGTACCTCGAACTGCCGGCTATGGAGATGTACGCCTACAAGATCGCACCCGAAGCCGCCGAGTACGCCGAGGACGGCGAGTTCTCTTCATTCAACCTGTCCGAGTATTTCAAAGCCCATAAGGTCGACAAGTCCAGCCGTTGGACGGGGGCCGGCGCCTACGTATTCGAGGATCGCCAGCGGGTCCGGGAGTTTCTGGAGATGCTGCGAGGCAAGCTCACCGACCAGATGAAGGTGCAGGTCCTCGCAGGCCAGAAGCCGCCGTTCCCGTACGAGTACCCCGATTTTGCCCCAGCGGTCAGGCACTCGGTTTGGTATATGGCCGATGTTGCCTCCTGCTTCGCAATGCGCGACATGCTCGACGAGCATCCGTACTTCTCTGGGTACGAGGTGGTCGTCGCAGCGGGCAACGGCACCGGCCAGGGTGCAGCAGCTAAGCCGCCAGTCGAGGCTGCCATCGGCACAGCCACGAAGAAGAACAAGTCTGGGTCAATCACGCTGTCCTGTGGCAAGCTCATGACCGGGGTAACCGTCCGCGAATGGGGCGCAATCCTCATGCTACGTACCCTGAATGCCGCCGAGTCCTACTTCCAGGCTGCATTCCGTGTGCAGTCGCCCTGGGCGCACCGGGATGCCGAGGATAACCTCACGATCCACAAGCCCACCTGCTACGTGTTCGAGTTCGACCCCAACCGCGCGCTGGCACTCGTCGCCGACTACGGCACCCGCCTAGGGCGCGACGATGGGGTGACACCCCGCGAATCCATCGGCGAACTTCTGAGTTATCTCCCGATCTTCGCGTTCTCCGGCGGCGAGATGCACCGCCTCGACACTACCGAAGTCCTCGACTGGGCAACGGTTGGGATCGGCGCCACGGCACTTGCCGCCAGATGGAACTCGCCGCTTCTGGTTGAGGTCAACGAGCACACCATTTCCGCTGTACTCGCCGACCATGAGTTGATGGAGGCGCTCGATCAAGTCGAAGACTTCCGCGCCCTGATCAATCTCGGGGACCAGGTCGTAACCTCGACCAAAATGCTCAAGAAGGCCAAGCGCGAACAGGGCGGCCAACTCGACCCGGCGCAGCGCGAACAGCAGAAGGAGACGGCTCGGCTCCGCAAGGAGATCAGGGAGAAGTTGCAGAAATTCCTTGCGAAGATCCCAGTTTTTATGTACGTCACCGATTTCCGCGAGGAGGCGCTGAGGCATGTTATCGAGTCGCTTGACTCGGCGCTCTTCGAGAAGGTGACCGGGCTCACGATAGACGACTTCAAGAAGTTGAACCGGCTGAGGCTCTTCAATGAAGAGAACCTAAACGCGGCGATCTTTCAGTTCCGCATGTTCGAACAAGACAGTCTCCATTACGCCGATAGAGACCGGGAGGTACAACCCGAGGGCGACGTCGGGTTGTGGGACAGGACCATTAGCGGCGGCGAGTTTTCCGACGCTGTGCCGGGTCATCAGCGTGGGGCAAACCGCGAACTCAGCGCTTTTGAAGGCCGAACGACGGAGTTGCTCGTACCAGAGTAAGCACAGCATCAGCGCTAGCCAGAGGGGTTTAGTGTTGAACGGCTGGCGGCACAAGCCGTGGTTATCCGGGACCATAGGCGGTTATTATTGCCGATTTCCTCTATTCCGGATCAAGGCGCCGCGCGCCGCGGGCGGTGAGCCGGCCGGCGGCAAGCCGCCCCGGCTGCCTTCGGCGCCGGGGCGGTGAGCCACCGACTGCCGCCGGACCGCCGCCCCCAACTCCGCTGGTCTAGACGCAGCACGACCATGGCCAGGCGGTACGGAAGCCGGCGAGTCGACCTGATCGCGGACCAGGGCTTCCGACTGCCGCGCCAGTCCAACCCCAGGACTGGCTTGCCCTCGGCCTACCTCCCACGGCCAGCGAGATGCCAGCCCGGAGCCCTCAGCCGGTCGCTAAGCGCGCGGGGCCATGTCAGCCCGGCGAGCGGCCACCAAGCCAAGAGTCGCAGCCCCAGGAGAGCCCTGAGAGGCAAGATCGACCTGCCCACCATCTGCCCACAACCAGTCGTCACGGGTTGGACTCAGCCGGACTCGGCTAGATCAACGACAACGGCCCCCGATCAGCATCTCTGCTGGTCAGGGGCCGTGTCTGCACCTGGTGGCGGGTAGAGGATTCGAACCTCTGAAGCTTTCGCGACGGATTTACAGTCCGCTCCCATTGGCCGCTCGGGCAACCCGCCAGGGCACCCCACCGCGTCGTAACGCGGCGGCGGAAGCAAGGATAGCGGCTCACCCCGGCACCCCCGCAACCGGGTACGGTCAGGGGGTCGTGCCGCTGGTCGGCGGCCGACGGCAGGCCCAGACCGCCGGACAGCAGGAGCAGAAACATGGCAGCGAACCCGTCGTTCGACATCGTGAGCAAGGTTGACCGCCAGGAGGTCGACAACGCCCTTCGACAGGCGGAGAAGGAGCTTGCGACGCGGTTCGACTTCCGCGGCACCGGCGCCGAGATCTCCTGGTCCGGCGAGGAGGCGATCGGTCTTCAGGCGGAGACCGAGGAGCGTGTTCGTGCCGCGCTGGACGTGTTCAAGGAGAAGTTGGTCAAGCGGAACATTTCGCTGAAGTCGCTGGACGCCGGTGAGCCGCGCCCGTCGGGCAAGATCTTCAAGATCGACTGCAAGGTGATCCAGGGCATCGAGACGGACAAGGCCAAGGCGATCAGCAAGAAGATCCGCGACGAGGGCCCCAAGGGCGTGCAGGCGCAGATCCAGGGCGACCAGCTGCGGGTGACCGGCAAGAAGCGGGACGACCTCCAGGCGGTCATCGCGCTGCTCAAGGGCGAGGACTTCGGCGTAGCCCTCCAGTTCAACAACTACCGGTAGGTCGGGGACCACCAGCCTGTCAAACGGATCATCGCCTGGGCACGCATCGTCACTTCTAGTCGTCGTTGGTCGGCCGCGATCGGCCTACGACGGCCTGATGACGGGCCGGACCACACCGCGTCCCCGACGCGGCATCGGCGTGGGCTCCACTCTGGCAACGTTGCCTGGATGACCGCCCAGACACACTGGCAGGCGTGGCATGAGCCCTACGCCGATGAGAACTCCTCGCTGTCGCGTCGACTGCGCCTGGTTCAGCAGCACATTGCCTCGTGGCTTGAGCAGCGCTCCGACGAGCGGCTGACCGCGGTGAGCGTGTGCGCGGGCCAGGGCCATGACCTCATCGGCGTCCTCGCCTCGAGGCCGGATGCTCGGCGCGTACACGGGACCCTGCTTGAGTACGACGCGGGCAATGTGGCGGCTGCTCAGGCAGCCGCCGATCAGGCTGGGCTCTCCAACATCGTGATCAGACAGGCAGACGCAGGCCAGCTATCTTCGTACGCGGGGACGGTTCCCGCCGACCTGGTGCTCATGGTTGGGGTCTTCGGCAACATCTCGGACGCCGACGTGGAGCGAACCGTTGCCGCCCTACCCCAGATCTGCGCTGGGGGCGCCACCGTGATCTGGACCCGGGCGCGGCGCGACCCGGACCTGACCCCAGCCGTACGGGAGTGGTTTCGGGATGCCGGCTTCGTGGAGCAGGCGTTCCACGCTCCGGACGGCGTTCGATTCTCTGTCGGCGTTCACCGGTTCGAAAGCCGTCCGCAGCCCCTGGACCCTGCGGGAATCCTCTTCACGTTCCTGCATTGACGCCGGCTGGTCGCTGCCCGTCCCCTGCCAGCCAACCGCCCCTTCTAATTGAAGCGGAACCAAGAGCCGCTGTCCCCCTACCAGCGGCAGTGGTGCTCGCCCGCCTACTCAGAGGGCGGCTGGGGCTGCCACCGTTGATCGGTTGGGCGAGGAGGCCCTGCCAAGGTGGCAGCGAGATAGGCGTTGCGGCGTGCGACGAGGCGTTGCAGGTATGGCCGCAGGATGAGGCTTGCCACGAGGCGACCAACGGATCCCATCGGTGCGGTGAAGTCGATGACATCGCGCATGACGGTTGCCGAGGAGTTGGCCGGGTTCTTGGTGAATGTGTGCTCGTGGTGCCATCGGCCAAACGGTCCACTGACCTGCTCGTCCGTGAAGCCGTGCGGCCGCCGGTAGTCAGAGATCCGAACGGTCATCCGCCAGGGGAGGCCGAAGTGCCTCGCTTCCCACATGACGGCATCCCCGGCCTTCAACCGGCCGGACGTTACGCCGCCGACCGCCCGTTCGGCGCTAGCTCCCATGGACTCGGTATGCATGTCAACGTCAAGGCAGGCGTCGAAGACGGTTTCGGGGACCGCCTGAACGTCCGTGGTCAGCTCGATGCGCGGCACGCAGCCAACGTAAGCCCCAGGCCGCGACCACGGAGCAGCAGGATGACCGCTAAGCGGCAGATCGGGTCACCGACCGCCAGGCGTCGAAGGCCCAACCGAGGTCGGCCGGGTGTGTGTTGGTGAAAATCGTCTCCAGATAGGTTCGATCGACGAAGCTGTAACCGTAGAGGGTGGAATTGACGTCCCGCTCGTGGTGGTAGACCCAGGCGGCACGATGACCGATCCCGTCGCGGCCTCCCTCACCCAGCTTGCTCGTGGGGTTGGGCGGCAGTTCGGCGTCGAGCGAGGCGATGATGTCGGCCCCGTCGGCGCACCGCCAGGAAGTGCCTGGCACGACCAGCATCGTGCGGCCGGGCGCACACCAGATGGTGCCGCCGTCTTCGGCGCGCTCCGGCGTCCAGTCACCGTGGAGATCGATCGACCAACCGTCGCCCAGAGACCGCCGCACCCTCCAAGTCTGACGCTGGGGACTGCCAGCACGCTGGAAGGTGGGGTCGACGGCAGCAGTCCACCCGTTTCCTAGCAGGCCGGCAGTGGCGCCGAGGCACTCACATAGCCCGCCGGCAGCCACCTGTCTTCGGTGAGCTTCAGCCAAGCCGTCGAGCTGGTGGGCCGGTCGCCGTGCGGGGTGTCCCTGATCGTCCGCCCAGCCAACTCCACGCAACGGACGCCCACCTGCTCGCCCTCGACGTAGAGCCAAACCTCGGTATATTGCCCACCTTGATATGGGCTTTCGTAGGCCCTCACACCGACGTTCTGTCGCGTCTCGGTGTCCCAGGTATTGACGACTCGGGCCATCACCAGCGCGGCAACAGACCGTGGAAGTTGCGGTGCCGGCTCTTGGCCTCTGATGGTCAGATAGGTGCCGACACCCGTTCCCGCTACGCCGCAACTCCCGGCGACGAGGGCACCCACCAGCGCACTCACTGCGGATAGGCGAGCGGCCCGCATGGTGGCACGCCCCTGGATGCGGGCGGCCTCGATTGATGCATCCGCAGCAGACAGGGTTGCCCGTGCGGCCTCGTTCTTGGCCCGGCGTCTGGACACCGTTCCACTGTAGAGATCGGAAGCGAGCTGCCATCGGGGCGGCTGACGGCCCGCGTCGGGTCATCACACCGGCTCGACGCAGAGCGCCGCCTCAGTAGGCGACGCTGTACCAGTGCTCGGTCTCGCCGGGCAGCCGCACCAACCGCACCTTGGTGCCGCCCGGGTGGTCGAACATGCGCACCCCGTCGCCGAGCAGCACCGGGGCGAAGAACATGAGGACCTCGTCCAGCAGCCCGGCCTCGATGCACTGCTTGGCCACGTTCGCGCCGAGGATGTTGACGTACTTGTCCCCGGCGGCCTCCTTGGCCTGCGCGACGGCGGTGTGCAGGTCACCCACGAACGTGACGTCCGCGGGTGGCTCGGCCGGCGGTCGGTGGGTGAGGACGAACACCGGCCCGTGGTACTGGCCGCCGAACGCGCCTTCGCTGTCGGTGCCGCGGTTCGGGTCGTCGCCGCCGAAGGTGCCGTTGCCGGCCAGGATCGCGCCGACGCTGTGCAGTAGGCGCTCCGCGGTCGGGTTCTCGCCCCCGACGTAGTCCGTCAGCCATGACATGTCGCCACCTGGGCCGGCGATGTAGCCGTCGAGCGACGCCGTCGCCGAATAGAGAACCTTGGCCATGAGCCCAGGGTAGGCGGCGAAACACGGGTTCCTCGAAGTCGGGGTGTCCGCGGCGCAGGGACACCCCGACTTCAAGGAACCCGAGTGGATCGAGGACCGGCGCGGACGGGGAAAGAGCAGGTCAGGCGGGGACGGGCTGTTCGGCGCGTACCGCTGTGGTTTCCGCGCGGGCGATAGGCCCGGCGGGGAGCGCGGCGACCCCGGCCGCGACGGCGACCGCCGCTCCGGCGAACAGGAACGCCCAGCGGACGCCGCCGGCGTGGTCCACGATCAGGCCGGCCACCGAGCCACCGGCCGCGCTCGACGCGACCGCCACGGTGACGACCCAGGTGTACGCCTCGTTCAGCATGCCGGCGGGGGCGATCCGGCCGACCAGGGTGTTCTCCAGGGTCAGCGCGGGCGCGATGGTGGCTCCGCCGACGACGAGCGCGACTCCCAGGGCCAGCGGGGTGGGCATCACCGAGAACACCGCGAAGGTGCCGGCGAGGGCGGCAAGGAGCAGGGCGAACTGGCGGGTCATGTTCGGTGCCGGTTTGCGGACGCCGAACCAGACCCCGCCGGCGGCGCTGCCGAGCCCCCAGACCGCGAGGAGAAGGCCGGCAAGGCTCTCCGGGTCGTCGGTGGTGTGGCCGCTCGCGTACGCCGGGACGATCACCCCGGCGGCGCCGAACGCGATGCCCAGCCCGGCAACGCAGACCAGCAGGGCCGGGAATCCGGCGACCCGCAGCGGCCCGAGGCCTCTGGCGTGGTGCTCCTTGGCGTGCGGACGCCAGCCACGCATGACCCGGCCGAGGGCCACGGCGGTGGTGCCGACCAGGGTGACGACGGCTGCGCCGATCAGTGCGGCTGCCGCGTCGGCGACCAGGACGAAGCCGGCGACGAGCAGCGGGCCGAGCACGAAGACGATTTCGAAGAGCGTGGTCTCGGCGGCCAGTGCGGTGTTGCGCAGGGGGTACCGGCCGGAGGTGGGCCCGGTCAGGTCGTTCCAGGCGCCTCGGATGGCGGCGGTGAGCGGCGGGTACGTGGCACCGGCCACGCCGCTGGCGAGGTAGATGGCGGGTAGTGCGTCGTCGCCCGAGCGGCTGGCCAGCAGCAGGCCAGTGAGCGCCAGGGGGTGGGCCACGGCGGTGACCAGTAGGACGGGGCTGGGGCCGACCCGGTCGGCGATCCGCCCGGCTATCGGGCTGAGCGCGGCACCGGCGACGGCGTAGATCCCGCCTGCCACGGCGGCCAACGAGTATCGCCCGGTCACCTGCTCGACCACCAGGAGCAGCGCCAGCGGGGTCATGCCGATCCCGAGCCGCCCGATGATGCCGGTGACCAGCAGCATCGGCGCGCCGGGGATTCGCCAGACTCCCAGGTACTGACGCAGCGCGGTCACCGTGAACCTCCCGAGGATGTAATGAGCGTAAGCGGTTATGACCCTAACGCCGCCGTCCAGCCGGTAGAAACCGAGATACAGCACTCCGCCCGTACCCGGGGCGACCGGGTACGGGCGGAGGCGGTGAATCAGCGGGTCAGCGCTGGAACTGCACCGGCCCCGAGTTGCGGGCCATCTGCTCCAGCCGGGCGACCCGGTCCTCCATCTTCGGGTGCGTGGCGAACAGCGCCGCCACGCCACCGCCCCGGAACGGGTTGGCGATCATCAGGTGCGCGGTGCTGGTGAGCTGGCCCTGGGCCGGCAACGGCCGACGCCGGGCCACCGCATCGATCTTGCGCAGCGCGCTGGCCAGCGCGAGCGGGTCGCGGCTCAGCTCGGCGCCCGAGGCGTCCGCCTGGAACTCACGGCTCCGGCTGATCGCCAACTGGATCACGGTCGCCGCGATCGGGCCCAGGATCAGGGTCAGCAGCAGGACGGCCGGGTTCGGCCGGTCCTCGTCGTCCCCACCGCCGATCGGGATGAAGAAGGCGAGGTTCGCCAGCAGGGTGATGATGCTGGCCAGGCCCGCCGCCACGCTGGAGATCAGGATGTCCCGGTTGTAGACGTGGGACAGCTCGTGCCCGATCACGCCGCGCAGCTCGCGGTAGTCGAGGATCTCGGTGATGCCCTGGGTCACGCAGACCGCCGCGTGCTGCGGGTTTCGACCCGTGGCGAACGCGTTGGGCTGTGCGGTCGGGCTCACGTAGAGCCGGGGCATCGGCTGCCGGGCGTCGGCCGCCAGCTCCCGCACCATCCGGTACAGCTCGGGGAACTGTGCCTCGGTGACCGGTTGCGCCCCCATCGAGCGCAGCGCGAGCTTGTCGGAGTAGAAGTAGGAAACGCCGTTCATGACCAGCGAGACGACGACAGCGATGACCAGGCCACCACTGCCACCGAACCAGTAGCCCACCGCGAGGATCAGGGCGCTGAGCAGGCCAAGCAGCGCTGCGGTCTTCAGACGGTTGTGGTGCACGATCTCTCCTTCGGTGCACGGATCGCCGGGATCCGCTGACCGGTGCAACAACCCGGTACCCGCCAACCATCCGTTACAACGCTGAGAGTTGACTGAGACTGCGCCGCAGGTCAGGTCAGGTCAGCGGCCGGCCAGGTCGAGCACCAACTGCGGGGCGACGCCGAGCACCACGGCGGCCACCGTCGCCACCGCCAGCACCACGGCCACCACACCCACCACCGGTACGGCAGCGGCGCCGCCGCCACTCGGGGTGGCAGGAGATGTCGGCGCCCAGAGCGCGGCGGTCACCCGCAGGTAGTAGGCGAGCCCGATCACGGCGTTCAAGGCCACCACCAGCGCCAGCCAGGCCGCTCCACCATCCAGCAGCGCCCGGACCACTGTCACCTTCGCGAACAGGCCGGCGAGCCCCGGCGGCAGGCCGGCCAGGCCCACCAGCGCGAGACCGAGCGCCGCGGCCCGCCAGGGATGCCGGCGGGCCGCCCCGCGGAGGTCGTCCAGCGTGCCACCGTCCGCACCGGCCGGGCGCAGCGCGGTCACCCCGGCGAACGCGGCCAGCTCCAACACCACGAAGAAGACGGCGTACGCCACCGCGGCGGCGTACGCGGCGGAGCGGGCGTCGTCCGTGCGGCCGGCTGCCAGCGCCAACGCCCCCAGCGGGGCGAGGATGTAGCCGGCCTGCGCGACGGACGACCAGGCCAGCAGCCGGACGGTACGCCGCTGGCGCAGCGCGACCAGGTTGCCGACGGTCATGGTGAGCACCGCGAGCAGAGCGAGAACCGGGCCGGTCTGGTCCGCCGGCAGCGCCCGTTGCACCACGGCGAGCAGGGCGACCAGGCCGCCCAGTTTCGAGGCGGTGGACAGGTACGCGGCCACCGGCAGCGGCGCGCCGTCGTAGGTGGCCGGCGCCCAGGCGTGGAACGGCACCGCCGCCACCTTGAAGGCCAGCCCGACCAGCAGCACCGCCACCGCGGCGGTGGTCAGCGGCAGGTCCCGCAGCTCCGGCTGCTCGGCGAGCAACGTGCCGAGCCGGTCCAGGTGCAGCCCACCGGTCACCGCGTACAGCAGGGCCGCGCCGAGCAAGGTCAGCGTGGTCGCCACCACGCTGACCACGAAGAACGTCACCGCCGCCTCGGCGCTGGCGAGACTGCCCCGACGCAGGCCCACCAGCACGTACAGCGGCAGGGTCAGCGTCTCCAGGGCGACGATCAGGGTGATCAGGTCACCGGCCGCGCCGAGCACCACGCCGCCGGTCATCGAGCAGGCCAGCAGGAAGCAGTACTCCCCCACCGGCGACCGCCCGGCCCGCAGCGCGGGCACGGACAGCCCGAGCACCCCCAGGGTGAGCAGTGCCACCACCACGCCGACCAGGGCGGCACGGCCGCCGAAGATCCAGGAGCAGTCGACGCCGACGCAGAAGGTCCGCCGGTCACCACCCGTGCCGACCACCGCCGAACCGACGGCGGTGCCGAGCGCGCCCAGCGCGGCCACCACGATGGTGGCCCGTGGCCGGGCCAGGAGCAGGTCGGTGAGGAGCACGAGCACGGCGGTGCCGGCGGCCAGGTAGGCCGGCAGCAGCGCGACGCTGTCCACGCTCTGCACACCAGTCATGGTTTGACCACCCCGATCAGGGCGTCGACGGGGGCCTCGGCGACGCCGAGGACCAGCGCCGGGGCCAGCCCGATGGCCAACGCGAGCAGCACCAACGGCACCCACGCGGTCAGCTCCGCACCGGCCAGGCCGGGGCCGACCTGCCCGACGGCGGGGCTCGGACCGTTGTGGGTGACCTGGCGCAGCAACCGCAGGAAGTACGCGGCGGTGAGCGCCCCGCCGATCGCGGCCAGCACCCCGAGCGTGGTCCAGAGCGGGCCGCCCACCTGGACGGCGGCGATCACCGCGAACGCCTCGCCCCAGAAGCCGGCCAGCCCGGGCAGGCCCAGCGACGCGATCGCCGCGAACGCGAGCAGACCCGCCAACCGGGGCGCGGTCTCCCGCAGCCCGGACAACTCGGCGAGGGTGCCCGTGCCGGTACGGTCCTTCACCGCCCCGGCCAGGAAGAACAGCAGGCCGGTGATCACACCGTGCGCGACGTTGCCGATCAGCGCCGCCTGGATACCGGTGGCGGTCAGCGTGGCGACGCCCAGCAGCACGAAGCCCATGTGCCCCACGCTGGAGTACGCGATGAGCCGCTTCACCTCCGACTGGGCCAGGCAGACCAGCGAACCGACGAGGATCGCGGCCACGGCCAGCACCCCGAGCACCGGCGCCGCCCAGCGCGCGCCCTCCGGCGCCACCCCCACCGCGACCCGGATCAGGCCGTACGTGCCCATCTTGAGCAGCACCCCGGCCAGCACGACACTGCCCACCGTGGGTGCCTGGGTGTGCGCGTCGGGCAGCCAGGAGTGCAACGGCCACAGCGGGCTCTTCACCGCGAACGCCAGCGCCAGCAGGGTGAACGCGGCCAACTGGGTGCCCCGGGACATCCCGGCCCCACCGGTCAGCGTCACCAGGTCGGCGGTGCCGGCGGCGGCGACCACCACGTACACGCCGACCAGCAGCAGCACCGAGCCGAACAGGGTGTAGAGGGCGAACTTCCGAGCCGCCCGGCGGCGGTCCGCGCCACCCCAGCCGGCGATGATCGCGTACATCGGCAGCAGGACGACCTCGAAGAAGAGGAAGAACAGCACCAGGTCCAGGGCGAGGAAGGTGCCCAGGATGCCCACCTCGACCACCAGCAGCAGCGCGACCAGGGCCCGGCCGCTGCCGCCGCCGGGCACCCGCCACATCGTGTACGCGCAGCAGAGCAACGTGAGCAGCGCGGTCAACACCACCAGCGGCCAGGAGATGCCGTCGACACCGAGGTGGAAGCGCAACTCCAGACCGGGCACCCAGGGCAGGTCCAGTTGGTGCCACGGGCGCACCGCCGGGGCGCCGGCCGACCAGGCGACCCAGCCTCGACCGCCGAACACCAGCGGCACCGCGGCCAGCAGGGTCAGCGCCGCCGCGACCATGCCGACCAGCCGGGCCGCCCGGTCCCGGGGCGTCGCCGCCACCGCTACCGCGCCGAGCGCCGGCACCGCCAGGACGGCGACCAGCAACACCTGCCCGAAGGTCATAGGGTCACTCCGATCACGGCTGCGGCCAGGCCGATCAGCAGCGCGCCGGCCAGCACGCCGGCGGCGGCCCGGGGCAGCGCCGCCCGGTGCAGCACGGCCAACCCCGCCCCCAGCGCGGACGCAGCCCGGCCGCTGCCCTCGACCGCGCCGTCCACCACCACCTCGTCGGTCGTGCGCGCGGCGCGGGCAAGCGCCCGGACGGGGCGTACGACAACTGTGTGCTGGACGTCGTCGAGCCGGAACGCGCGGGCGAAGACCGGCCGCAGCGGACCCAGCGCGACCGCCGGGTCGGCGGTCGGGTCCCGACGCCAGCCCAGCGTGACCAGCACCGCGCCGACCAGCAGCAACGCGAGCGGCAGCAGCACCCCCGGCCCGAGGTGGACCAGACCGTCCTCGGAGCCGGCCACCGGCACGGTCGGGAAGCGCAGGCGGTCGGCGAACACCCCGACGAATCCGGCCAGACCGAGCAGCGCGGCCGGCACGGCCAGCAGCAGCACCGGCCAGCGCAGCACCGCCGGTGGGTCGTGCGGTCGGACCAGCGGCAGGCGGGGTGCGCCGAAGAAGGCGCGCAGCAGCAGGCGACCGGCGTACCAGGCGGTGATCGCCACGCCGAGCAGACCGGCCATCCACACCAGCCAGCCCACCCAGGACGGCGCCGGGCCGGTGCCCTCCAGCGCGGCGGCCTCGGCCACCGTCAATACGCCGTCCTTGCTCCAGAAGCCGGCGAACGGCGGCACCCCGGCCAGTGCGCCCAAGCCCACCACCGTGCACCAGAACGTGACCGGCATGCTCCGCCGCAGCCCGCCCATCTCCGACATCAGGGTGGTGCCGACCGCGTGGATCACCGCGCCGGCGGCGAGGAACAGCAACGCCTTGAACGCGGCATGGGTGAGCAGGTGGAACAGCGCCGCCGACGGGGAGCCGACGGCCAGCGCACCGGTCATGTAGCCCAGCTGGGACACCGTCGACCAGGCCAGCACACGCTTGATGTCGTCCTGCGCGGTGGCAGCGAGCGCGCCGAGCAGCAGGGTGATCGCGCCGACCACCCCGAGCACTGTCAGCGTCACCGGGGCGGCCGTGAACAGCGGGTAGAGGCGGGCCACGGCGTACACCCCGGCGGCGACCATCGTCGCGGCGTGGATCAACGCGGAGATCGGCGTGGGGCCGGCCATCGCGTCCGGCAGCCAGGTGTGCAGCGGGAACTGCGCGCTCTTACCGGCGACCCCGGCGAGCAGCAGCAGACCAGCGGCGGTCAACGTCGCGCCGGAGTGGTCGTGGGCGAGCACGTCGGAGATCCGGAAGCTGCCCGTCGACACGCCCAGCAACGCGATGCCGAGCAGGAACCCGACGTCACCGACCCGGGTCACCAGGAACGCCTTCATCGCCGCGGCGGGAGCGCCGGGCAGTCGGCGGTCGTGGGCGATCAGCAGGTACGAGCAGAGGCCCATCACCTCCCAACCGACCAGCAGCATGATCAGGTCCCCGGCGACCACCACCAGCAGCATGGCGCCGGTGAAGAGGCTGATCTGGGCGGCGTACGGCGGGTAGCGGTGGTCGACGTCGATGTCGTCGTGCGGACCGCGCCGCAGGTAGCCGATCGAGTAGACCTGCACGGCCAGGGCGACCGCGGTGACCGCCACCGCGACCAGCGCGGCGGCACCGTCCAGTCGTACGCCGAGGGTCACCATCAGACCGCCGACGTCGACCCAGGTGGTCGACGTCTCGGTAGGCCCGTCGACAGTCAGCAGCAGCGCGACGGCCAGCGCCAACGCTCCGGCCGCACCGGCCACGCCGAGGGTCACGGCCGCCGTCCGGGCCCGGCCACCGCCGGTCGTGTCGTCGTGGCGGGGGGCCGGCGGCAGCAACAGGCCGGCCAGGCCGGCGGCGAGCGGGACGGCGGGCAGCAACGCCCCGAGCAGCGCGGTCACCGGCTCGCCCCCGTGTCCAGGACGGCCGGCTCGCGCCCGTCGGCGGTCTGTGCCGGCTCGGTCAGTGGCACGTCATCGACCGCCACGGTGGCCCGCAGCCGGTAGAGCTGCAGCACGATCGCCAACCCCACGCCGATCTCGGCGGCGGCGAGGACGATGACGAACAGCGCGAAGACCTGCCCCGAGTGCGGCAGCACGGCGCGGGCGGTGGTGTCCGCGGTGACCAGGATCAGGTTGACCGCGTTGAGCATCAACTCGACCGACATCAGCACCAGCACCGCGTTGCGTCGGCGCAGTACGCCGTAGACGCCGAGGCCGAACAGCAGCGCGGCGGTGACGTACGGGATGACCGGCCTCACCGGCGCCCCCCGGGCTCGACGCCGACCCGGCCACCCGACGCGGGCGTGTCATCGCGTCGCGGGGCGGGTCGGCCGATGTCCGGCCGGGACAGCACGATCGCCCCCACCAGCGCGGACAGCAGCAGCACGGAGAGCACCTCGAACGGCAGCACCCAGGATTGGAAGATCTGCTCCCCCAGCCGCTCGGCGGTGCCGGTGGCGGGCAACGCGACGCTGCTCCAGCGGTACGCGTCGACGAGCAGCACGGTCAGCCCCAGCCCGGCACCGCCGCCGATCAGGGCGGCCGGCCAGCCGGGCCGGTCCAGGTCGTCGGAGGCCCCGATCGGAGCCCGGGTCAGCATCACCGCGAACAACAGCAGGACCACCACCGCGCCCACGTAGATCAACACCTGCACCCAGGCCACCAACTCGGCGCTGAGCACCAGGAAGTCACCGGCCAACGCGCCCAGACACACCACCAGATAGAGGCCAGCCCGGACCAGGTGTTTCGTGGTCACCACCAGCACACCGGCACCGACCGCCACCGCGCCGAGGGCGAGCAGCAGCACGTCCGCCCCGGTCACCGGAGCGCCTCTCCGGCCCGGGCGGTCACGACGCGGGGTCCTGGTCGGCTTCGGGGCGTACCGCTGGAGGAGCCGGACGGGCGGCGGCGGCGGCCTTGCGCGCGGCGGCGGTCTCCTCCTTGGCCGGCTCCCCGTTGGGGTCGTGCGCGGGCGGTGGCGGCACGGTGGCCATCCACTGACCGAGGTGGTCCTTGTCGTGCAGCAGGTCCTTGATGTCGTACTCGGCGTACTCGAACTCCGGCGACCAGTAGAGCGCGTCGAACGGGCAGACCTCGATGCAGATGCCGCAGTACATGCAGAGCGAGAAGTCGATGTCGAACTTGTCGAGCACGTTGCGCTGGCGGGGGCGGGCGGCGCCGGGCACCGCCACCTCCTCCTTGTGCGAGTCGATGTAGATGCACCAGTCCGGACACTCGCGCGCGCAGAGCATGCAGACCGTGCAGTTCTCCTCCGACAACGCGATCACACCCCGCGAGCGGGGCGGCAGGTCGGGGGCGACGTCCGGGTACTGCTGGGTGGTCGACCGGCTGGTCATCGTCTTGAGGGTGACCGCCAACCCCTTCACCAGGCCCGCGCCGGGCAGGCCGCCGCGTTCGCTGGCGCCACCGTGCTCGCTGGGGTCGCTCATGTCGACCATCCTGCCCTGTGGCCCCGGCGCGCGCGACCACCACCCACAGGTCCACGGCGGTACCCGATCAATCTACCGATCAGCCGGATCACGCCCCGGGCCCGTTGACGACGGTCGGGGGCAGCATCTCGACGCCGAGTTGTTGCAGCAACTGGAACAACTCGGTGCAGCTCCACACCTCGACGATCCGGCCCGCCGCGTCGAAGCGCAGAAACGTCGCTCCGGAGTAGCTGACCACCTGACCGGTCGGCGGCACCGGCCCGAACTGCCCGACGTGGGTGCCGGCCGCCCGCCAGTGCACCGCCACCCGCTCGTCGGCCGCCACCACGTCCACGATCTTGTAGCGCAGGTCCGGGAAGGCCGCCCGGCGCTCCCGGTGCCAGGCCAACGTCGCCTCCGGCCCGGTGCCGCCCAGCCCCGGGCACTCCTCGGCGACCAACTCGTACGCCGCCTCCTCCCGACGCGCGTTCCACACGTCGGCGATGAACCGCCAGGCCGCCGCCTCCACATCCGTCATGCCGGCGAGGGTATCCGGGCTCACCGCGTCGACAGGTCGGAGATCGGTAAGGATGGGAGCAGGGCAGCAACAAGACCGGGAGGCTGACGTGGGCGAGGAAACAGGCGGCAAGTACGTCGAGCCGGGTGGCGAGTTCACCCGCGACCAGCGGTACATCGCCACTCGGATCACCAAGGACGGGCGCGACGGGTACCCGGTGGAGCCGGGCCGGTACCGGCTGGTGGTCAGTCGGGCCTGCCCGTGGGCCAACCGTCTGATCATCGTGCGACGGCTGCTCGGCCTGGAGGACGCCCTCTCGATGGGGGTGGCCGGCCCGACCCACGACGCCCGGAGCTGGACCTTCGACCTCGACCCGGACGGGCGGGACCCGGTGCTCGGCATCGAGCGCATCCAGGAGGCGTACTTCAAGCGCTTCCCCGGCTACGAGCGCGGCATCACCGTGCCGGCGATCGTGGACGTGCCGACCGGGCAGGTGGTGACCAACGACTACGCGCAGATGAGCCTCGACCTGTCGACGCAGTGGGTCGCGTACCACCGCGACGGCGCCCCGCAGCTCTATCCCGAACACCTACGGGCGCAGATCGACGAGGTCAACGACGTGGTGTTCCGGGACGTCAACAACGGCGTCTACCGGTGTGGTTTCGCGGGCAGCCAGGAGGCGTACGACAAGGCGTACCACCAGCTCTTCGACCGGCTGGACTGGCTGACCGAGCGACTGACCGACCAGCGTTACCTGGTCGGCGACACCATCACCGAGGCGGACGTGCGGCTGTTCACCACGCTGGTCCGCTTCGACCCGGTCTACCACGGTCACTTCAAGTGCAACCGGCAGAAGTTGAGCGAGATGCCGGTGCTGTGGGCGTACGCCCGGGATCTGTTCCAGACCCCCGGTCTCGGCGACACCATCGACTTCGACCACATCAAGCGGCACTACTACGAGGTGCACCGCGACATCAACCCGACCGGGATCGTGCCGCTCGGGCCCGACCTGTCGAACTGGCTCACCCCGCACGGCCGGGAGGCGCTGGGTGGCCGCCCCTTCGGCGACGGCACTCCGCCCCCGCCGCCGGTCGAGCCGGTCGACCCGGCGCACACCCCGCTGGGCTGAGCGGCTCTGTTCCAACGCCACGCCGGCACGCCTTTCCCGGCGCCGAGGTTTCTGGGTGCCGAGGTGGCCGGCGACGCTTTCGAGCTGAACCGTTTGTGACATCAGGTGTCATCTCGGCCGCGGTGGCGCCGGCCGGCCACCGATTCGTTTACGACATCAGCTCGAAAGCGTCTCCCGGCACCAGCTCGAAGCGCCCGCGCGGACCCAGCTCGACCGCGTCGCGCGGGCGGATACTCCGCCGGCACCCGAGCCGACCCCGAGGGGCCCCGAGGGGCCCCGAGGGGCCGCTGTCTACAGGGCGATGCGGACGGCTGCCGTGAGGACCAGTTGTCCGAGGGACGCCGGCACCAGCACCAGCCAGCAGAGCCGTTGCAACTGGTCCTCGCGCAGGCGGGGGTAGGACACCCGAAGCCAGATGATCACGAACGACACGGCGAAGATCTTGAGTAGCGTCCAGAGCCAGCCGAGCTGGTCGTCGGCGAACGGGCCCTGCCACCCGCCGAGGAACAGCACGGTGGTCAGCGCGGCGATCACCACGATGCCGACGTACTCGGCGAGCAGGAAGAACGCGAACCGCAGCCCGGTGTATTCGGTCATGTAGCCGAAGACCAGCTCCGAGTCGGCCACCGGCATGTCGAACGGCGGTCGGCGGATCTCGGCCAGCCCGGCGACGAAGAAAATGATCATCGCGGGTGCCTGCCAGAGCAACCACCACGGCTGCCACGCCTCGACGATGCCGGAGAGGCTGAGCGTGCCCGCCGCCATCGCCACCGAAGCGGCGGCCAGCACCAACGGCAGTTCGTAACCGAGCAACTGGGCGGCCCCACGCAGCCCACCGAGCAGGCTGTACTTGTTGGCCGACGCCCACGCCGACATCAGCACCGCCACGACCCCGACACCCACCACGGCGAGCACGAAGAACAGGCCGATGTCCAACGGTTGCCCGACCAGGTCGTTCGGGCCGAGCGGAATGACCAGCAGCACCAGCAGGTAGGGCACCAACGCCACCGCCGGGGCCAGCCGGAACACCGCCCGGTCCGCCTCCCGCGGAGTCACGTCCTCCTTCTGCACGAACTTGACCCCGTCCGCGACCAACTGGGCCCAGCCGTGGAAGCCGCCCGCGTACATCGGGCCGAGCCGGCCCTGCATGTGCGCCATCACCTTGTGCTCGGCCTGGCCCACCAGCAGCGGCAGGGTGAGGAACGCGACCACCACGCCCCCCACCCGCAGCACCAGCTCCACCCAGAGCGGCATCAGGTCGTACCCCCATCGTGGTCGGGTCGGTCGTCGCCCGGACGGGCCCCCGGGGCGGGCCGCGCCGGACGCTCGCCGGCCGGCCTGGCCGGGGTGCCGCCGCGCGGGCCCTCCCCCACACCAGCCGCGCCGGCCGGGGTGGGCGTGGTGCCCCACTCGCCGGGAGCGGGAACGCCTGGCGGGCGGATCGGCCGACGTCCGCCGCCGGCCTCCGACTCGCCCGGTTCCTTCGCACCCGGCCAGGGCTTGGCCACCCGGGACGCGAGCACGAACTCCTTACGCAGCGGGTGGCCCTCGAACTCCGGGGGCAGCAGCAGCGGACGCAGCTCCCCGTGCCCGGCGAAGTCGATGCCGAACATCTCGTGTGTCTCCCGCTCGTGCCAGGCGGCACCCGGGTAGACGTCGACGACCGAGGCGACAGTTGGTTCACCGCGCGGCAACCGGGTACGCAGCAGCACACCGTGACGCAGCCGCGTCGACCAGAGGTGCGCCACCACGTCGAAGCCCTCCGCCAACTCGTCGACGGCGGAGAGCCAGTCGAAGAAGTCGCAGGCCAGCTCGGTGTCGTCGCGGGCGGCGCGCACAGCGGCCAGCCAACTCGCCGGTGGCACGTCGACGGTGGCACGGGCGAACCGTTGCCCGCCGGAGACCGACGGGGTCGCCTCGACCGGCGCGAGCAGCGCGACCAGCCGAGCGCCGACCTCTTCGGGAGTCATGCCGCTGATCCTAGTGCCGCCCGCGCCCGCGCCTGGCCGCCGCCGATGCCCGGCGATCTGCCGGCTTTGCGCGCGCCGCAGCCCTCGGCGGGGAAGGATGAGGGCGTGCGCGCTGTGACTGTGACACCCGGGGTGGCCAATTCGCTGTGCCTCGTCGAGGACCAACCGGAGCCGGCTGCCGAGGAGGGTGCGGTCCTGGTCGAGGCGCTCGCCGTCGGCATCTGCGGCACGGACCACGAGATCATCGCCGGAGACTACGGCGAGGCGCCGCCGGGGGCGGACCGCCTGATCATCGGGCACGAGTCGCTGGGCCGGGTGATCGAGGATTCAAGCGGCACCCTGCAACCCGGCGACCTGGTGGCGGGGATCGTCCGGCACCCCGACCCGGTCCCCTGCCCGAACTGCGCCGTCGGCGAGTGGGACATGTGCCGCAACGGTCAGTACACCGAACACGGCATCAAGGCGCTGCCCGGGTTCGCCCGCGACCGTTGGCGGATCGAACCACAGTTCGCGGTCGCTCTCGACCCGGCGCTGGCCCAGGTCGGCGTCCTGTTGGAGCCGACCAGCGTGGTGGCGAAGGCCTGGGACCACATCGAGCGGATCGGGCACCGGGCCGAGTGGCAGCCGCAGACCGTCCTGGTGACCGGGGCCGGCCCGATCGGGCTGCTGGCCGCATTGCTCGGCACCCAGCGTGGGCTCACCGTGCACGTGCTGGACCGGGCCACCGACGGGCCGAAGCCGGAGCTGGTCGCCGGGCTCGGCGCCACCTACCACGCGGTGCCGGTCAACGACCTGCCGTTCGAACCGGACGTGGTGATCGAGTGCACCGGCGCGCCCACGGTGGTCCTCGACGTCATGTGCAAGGCGGCACCGACCGGGATCGTCTGCCTGGCCGGGGTGTCCAGCGGCGGCCGGACCATCGACTTCGACGCCGGGGCGCTCAACCGGGCGCTGGTGCTGGAGAACAACGTGGTGTTCGGCTCGGTGAACGCCAACCGACGGCACTGGAGCATGGCCGCCCAGGCGCTCGCCCGCGCCGACCAGGTCTGGCTCGAGTCACTCCTCACCCGTCGGGTGCCGGTGAACCGGTACGCCGACGCGTACACCCCGGGGCCGGACGACATCAAGGTGGTGCTGGAGTTCGCGTCCTGAGTGACGCCTCGCCCGATCAGATCCCCGGCAGCCGACCGTTGCGGAACAGGTCGACGAAGAGCTGGTGGTCCTGTCGGGCGCGCACCCCGTAGGCGTGCGCGAAGTCCACCAGGTGGGCGACGAAACCCCGCTCGTCGGTGTCCACCGCCGCCACGATCGCCTCCTCGGTGGAGTAGTCCACCAGGTCGTGGCTGGACTCGTCGTCGGCGACCGAGTGCATCCGGGCCACCGCCCGACCGAGGTCGACGAGCACCCCGGTCAGCTCCTCCGGCTCGTTCACGTCGGACCAGTCCAGGTCTGCGGCGTACGGGGACACCTCGGCGACGAGCTGACCGGCCCCGTGCAGCTCGGTGAAGCCCAACCACGGGTCGGCGTGGGCCTGCAACGCCCGCTGCGACTCGGCGGTCCGGTGCCCCTGGTGCTGGAAGTATCCGCGAACCGACTCGTCGGTGACGTACCGCGCCACGGCCGGCACCTGCGCCTGCTTCATGTAGATGACGACGTCGTTCTCCAACGCCTGGGTGTGCCCCTCCAGCAGGAGGTTGTACGACGGCAGCCCGGCCGAGCCGATGCCCACCCCCTTGCGCAGCACCACGTCCTTGATCCGCGCCGCCACCGGCCGGAGCTGAGACGAGCCGACCGGCAGGGTGCCCAGGTAGTCGTGGAAGGCGGCGCTCACCACGTCCCGGGTGGTGTCGTCGATCTCGAAGACCCCGTCGCCGATGGAGAAGCGTCGCTCGTAGTTGTCGATCGTCGTCTGGGCGGCGAGCAGGTCGACACGGGTGTTGAGCCGGGCCTGCTGGAGCACCCGGCGCAGCACGCCGTCCGCGTTGTCCAGGGTGATCGACCCGATCGCGTCGTCACCGCCGGCGGCGATCGCCCGCAGCTCGGTCAGGTACGACCGGGCGAAGCCGGCCACGAGATCCCCGATCGCCGTGTCGGAGAGCGCCTTGCCGTAGCCGAGCAGCGCCACGCTGGCCGCGAGCCGCCGCAGATCCCAGGTGAACGGGCCGACGTACGCCTCGTCGAAGTCGTTGACGTTGAACACCAGTTGCCCGGAGGCGTTCATGTAGGTGCCGAAGTTCTCCGCGTGCAGGTCGCCGTGGATCCACACCCGGCTGGTCTGTTCGTCCAGGAACCGGTCGTCGGCGAAGTCGCCGAGCTGGTCGGCGTAGAACAGCGCGGCGCTGCCGCGGTAGAAGGCGAACGGCGAGGCCGCCATCTTGCGGAACTTGCGGCGGAAGGCGGCCGGGTCGATCGCCATCGACGCGCCGAACTCCTCGGTGAGCACGTCGACGATGTGGGCGGACCGCTGCTCCACTGAACTGCTCATGAACCGCAGGCTAGCCCGGCCCGGCCACCCCGAACCTCGGACAACCGACTTGTCCCTTTAGACGGGAAGGTCGAGGCGGGACAGCCCTGGGCCGCCTCGTCACCGATGCTGGACCGGCGCGAATCGATGGTTGTGCAACGGCAACCACAACCATGGGTTGACTGGCGTCAATCTAGGCAGCCGGCGCGATCGGCACCGGCCGCCATCACGGGAGGACCAGAAACACGTGTCCAACAAACGGGGACCCTACGACTCCGAACGCCGACCCGAGCGACAACACCGCCCAGACCACGCTGGCCGTCGCCGCCAACGACTGACCGGTTGCTCCTGGCCGCCGTCAGTTGGCGGCGGGCGGGCGCACCGGCGGAGCGGTGAGGGAGTCGACGGAGCGTGGGGCGGCGGCTTCGCGGGGCGGCGCGTCCAACGGCGCGGCCAGCACGTCGCGTTGCGGCACACCACCGATACCGGACTGCTCGGCGGCGATCTTCTCCTGTAGGCGCAGGATGCCGTGCAGCAGCGCCTCCGGCCGGGGCGGGCAGCCCGGCACGTAGACGTCGACCGGGATGAGCTGGTCCACACCCTTGGTCACGGAGTACGAATCCCAGTAGGGGCCACCGCAGTTGGAGCAGGCACCGAACGAGATGACGTACTTCGGCTCGGGCATCTGGTCGTAGAGCCGCTTGATCGCCGGAGCCATCTTGTCGGTCACGGTGCCGGAGACCACCATCAGGTCAGCCTGCCGGGGGCCGTGGGCGAACGGGATCACGCCGAGCCGGATGAAGTCGTGGCGACCCATGCTGGTGGCGATGAACTCGATCGCACAGCAGGCCAGGCCGAAGTTGAACACCCAGAGCGAGTAGCGGCGCCCCCAGTTCAACACGAACCGGATCGGCTCACCGAGCACTGCCGGTAGCTGCACGACCGCCCCCTTCTGTCCCCCACCGGACAGTCAACCACAGCGACTCCGAGCCTCGTTCCTGGCTTCGTACCGGGTGCGGCGCACCGCGCACAGCCGCCGACGACGAGAGGCACGGAATCAGTGTCAAAGCTGCCGCCGGACGACGGTTGACCTGCCGATCGGGCCCGGCCGACATTCCTGGCCGAGCCCGTCGCGGGCACCATCGTCCCGCCGGCACGTCACATTCAGGCCGTCGTCACCGTCGAGCTGGGTCCGCTCAGCTCCACGACGCCCGGGCCGGGGCCGATCTCACCCGGAGCACCCGGGCCCGGGCCGATCGCGAGGACCACACCCGGACCAGGGCCGATCTCACCCGGAGCACCCGGGCCCGGGCCGATCGCGAGGACCACACCCGGGCCAGGGCCGATCTCACCCGGAGCACCCGGGCCCGGGCCGATCGCGAGGACCACACCCGGGCCAGGGCCGATCTCACCCGGAGCACCCGGGCCGGGGCCGATCGCCGTGACGGCTGTCGCCGCGCCGCCCAGGCCGAGGGCCAGCCCGGCTGCCGCAGTCACTCCGGTGAGCAGGATCTTTCGCATCGTCATGGTCTCTCCCCGTGTCGTTTGGTTGATGACTTGACCGTACGGAAGCCACGAATACCACGAAACCTACTTATAGCGGCACTTGTCTATACATATGACCGTTGATGGATTGCCTCATCTGTGCGACGCGGGCGCGCGTGGCCGCAGACGTCAGGAACGCTCGCCGGTTCACCCGTAACCTGCCGAGGGTTCGTAACCGGGGCACGGGGCCGGTCGCCCACGTGGCGCTACGACTGGGTGTGCCCGCTCCGGTGCGCCCGGACGTGGACGGGTGGGCCCCGTGCGCAGGCGCCCGGGAGAGCAGCGAGCCGGTGGCCTGCAACCTGGGTCGGCTGGCGGCGGGGGCGGAGGTGCGGCTGGACCTGAGCTTCCGGGTGGGCGTGGGAACCACGGTGGGCACCGGGAAGGCCGACGTGGATGTCCGGCCGATGGACAGCGATTTCAACTTCCTGCCGGACGTCAACGACGCCGACAACCTGGTGCGGATGACCTACCGCTGACGATCCCTTCGCCGGCCGCGTCGTACGCCACGGGGGCCTACGGCGCGGCCGGCGCTCCGGTCACCAGGTGGGGCGTTGCAGCAGGCCGACGAACTCCACCAGCAGCCGTTCGCGCAACGCCGGCGGGGCGGCGTCGAGCAGTGTGTTCACCACCGCCAGCCGGTCCGGCGTCGACGCGCCACCGCCACCGAGTCCGAGCCCGGCGGCGAGTCCGGCGACAAGTTCGGGCGTGAGGGCGTCCGGGGTCAGCGACGTCGCCAGCGCCATCAGCTCGGGCGGGAGCGCGACCGGGCCGGCCGTCCGGGCGGCGGCCACCGCCTCGACCAGGTCGGGCCCGAACTCGGCGACTCGGGGCGCGACCGAGGCGGTCACCGTGAGGTGCACACTCGCCGGCAGGCCCGCGTACGACAGTTGGGGCTGGGTGTGCCAACCACGCGCGGTCAGCTCGTCGACCAGGACGAACAGGTCGGGGCCGCCCTCGGTGGCGGTGAAGCACACCACCGTCGACTCCGGCTCGGCCATCAGCCGCAACCCGTCGACGGCGCGGACCGCGTCGGCCAGGCCCGCGACCGCGTCCCGGGTGACGGTGGCGAGCCGCAGGTAACCGTCGTCGCCGAGGTGCCGCACCGTGGCGTACGCGGCGGCGATCGGCCCGCCCGAGCGGGTGGACGCGATCACCGGGTTGATCATCGTGTAGCCGGGCCAGTCCGCGTACGCGAAGTACTGCGGGGCGCGGAGCGCGGCGTCCCGGTGCAGCAGCACCGACACACCCTTCGGCGCGTACGCGTACTTGTGCAGGTCCACCGAGATGGACGTGACCCCGGGTACCGCGAAGTCGAACGCCGGCACCGGCTCACCGAGGCGGCGCAGGTACGGCAGGGTCCAGCCGCCGAAGCAGGCGTCCACGTGGCAGCGCACTCCGGCGTCGGCGGCCACCGCCGCGATCTCCGCGACCGGGTCCACCACCCCGTGCGCGTACGACGGCGCGGAGCAGGCGACCAGCACCGTCTCCGGGCGGATCGCGGCGGCCATCGCGGCCGGGTCGGGACGCAGCGTGTCCGGGGAGACCGGCACGACGTCCATCGCCACCCGCAGGTAGTGCGCCGCCTTGGCGAACGCGGCGTGGGCGCTCGACGGCACCACGATCCGGGGCTCGGCGATCTCCGGGTGCGCGTCCCGGGCCGTCTTGACCGCGAGGATCAGCGACTCGGTGCCGCCGCTGGTGACACTGCCGACGGCGTCCGGGGCGGTCGTGCCCGGGCCGGCGCCGAGCACCCGGCCGGCGGCGCCCACCAAGGCGTTCTCCATCGCCAGCAGGGACGGGAACGCGGTCGGGTCCAGCCCGTTGACGTGTGCGCTCTCCCGGTGCGCGGCGGCGGTCAGCTCGTCCAGGCCCGGCACCGCGGGGTCGTAGACGTACGCGAACAACTGCCCCCCGTGGGTCGGCCGGTCGCCGGCGCGCAACTGCCGAACCTCGTCGAGCGCAACCTCAGCCGCGACCCCGAGAGGCAACGCGACATCCGCCGGCGCCCCGTCGGCGGAAAATGCCCCGGCCCCCACCCTGGTCTCGTCGATCATGGAGTCATGGTGCCCTTCTCGTGACGGTCAACGGCTTCGTCCCCCACCACAACTCCATGATCGACGCGGTCGTCACGGATCGCGTCGGCCAGGATGGCCGGGGTTAGGGTGTAGCGGCGGAGCAGGAGGATCGGCGGGGCGATCAACAGGGCCGGGATCAGCGTGAAGCCGAGGAGGACGCCCAGCCGCGCCGTGTCGGACTGGGCCGCCGCCGAGCCGGTGTCGGAGGACACGTAGCCGGAGAGCTGGAGCACCAGGCCGTAGATACCCGGGCCCAGCGCCAGACCGAGAGTCTCCCCGGCCGTCCACAGGCCGGTGAAGACACCCGCCTGTCGTCGACCGGTACGCGCCGTGTCGTACGCGATGCAGTCCGGCAGCATCGCCAGCGCGAAGACCTGCTGCCCGGCGTACCCGACGCCGATCACCGCGACCACCAGGTAGACGGCGACCGTCGGCAGCACCGACGCGGCGACCAGGGCGAGCGCCCCGACGGCGAGGATCAGCGAGGCGGCGACCAGCGCGGTCCGCTTGCCCAGCCGGGCACCGACCCGGGCCCAGATCGGCATCACCAGCAGCGCTGGCCCGACGAAGCAGACGAAGAGCAGGGTCGGCCCATTCTTGTCGTCGCGCAGGATCTGCCCGGCGAAGTAGTTGACCCCGGCCAGGATCGTCGCCACTCCGGCGGACTGCACGACGAAACAGATCAGCAGCGCCCGGAAGGGGCGGTTGGCGGCGGCCACGGCGAGTTGGGCGCGCAGAGTCGGCTCGCTCCCGCTCACCGTGCCGATCGGCGCGGACCGGGTGCCGAGGAACGCCCCGAGGGCGCCGAGGGCGATCAGCGCCGCCACGAACAGCCCCATCCACCGGTGCCCGGCCACACCGTCGCCGCCAGCGCTCACCACCAGCGGGGCGACCGCACCGGAGACCAGGATGGCCAACGCCAGCACCGCGATCCGCCAGGTCATCAACCGGGTGCGCTCGGCGTAGTCGTCGGTCAACTCCGCCGGCATCGCCACGTACGGCACCTGGAAGAAGGCGAACGCGGTGGCGGTGGCGAGGAAGGCGAACGCCACGTACGCCGCGGCGGCCGGGCCGTTGCCGAACGGCGCGGCGAAGATCGACGCGAAGAGGACGGCGAGCGCGAGGCCGGCGATGAGCAGGTACGGACGGCGAGCGCCCCAGCGTGACCGGGTGCGGTCGGAGATCCGCCCGGCGACCGGGTTGACCAGCACGTCCCAGGCCTTGGGCAGCAGCACCAGCAGGGCGGCCAGTCCGGCGGCCACACCCAGCGTGTCGGTCAGGTACGGCAGCAGCAGCAGACCGGGCACGGTGCCGAACGCGCCGGTCGCCAGCGAGCCGAGCGCGTAGCCGGCGTGCACCGGGCGAGGCAGCGAGCCGGCGGCTGACGAGCCGGTGCCCGGCGGCGTTTTCATGGGCCCGAATGTTACTCACGTTATGCCGCAGGTCACATCCCCTCATCCGCCCGCCTGATGCGGACATCCGAACAGTCGGGTTGACGGCAGTCGGACCCGCAACCGCCTCCGCAGTCTCGGAGTGTTACCAGCGCCGACGGCAGACCAGCCCGGCGGTGACGGGGGAGGGGCAGTGACAGCAACGATGGGAGCCCGCGCCAACGAGCCACCGGCGGCACGGACGGCCGGTGCGACGGTCGAGGTGACGATCACCTTCGACGACTTCTACCACGCGCACTTCGGCAGCGTGACCGCCCAACTGTGCGCGTACACCGGGGATCTGGGACACGCGCAGGACCTGGCCCAGGAGGCGTTCTACCGGGCGCTGGCCCGCTGGGACCGCCTGGTCCGATACGACGACCCGGTGGCCTGGGTCCGCCGGGTCGCGTGGAACCTGGCCCGCAGCCGCTGGCGACGCCTGCGTACCGCCCGCAACCACCTGCTGCGGCAGCGGCCCACCGACGCGGAGGTGGCCGGGCCGAACCCCGACCGGGTGGCGATCGACGCGGCGCTGGCGCAACTGCCCGCCAACCACCGCCGAGCGGTCATCCTGCACTACCTGGCCGACCTGTCGGTGAGTCAGATCGCCGCTCAGGAAGGGGTGGCCGAGGGCACCGTCAAGTCCTGGTTGCACCGCGGCCGGACGGCACTGGCCGGCCTGCTCGACGAGAACACCGCGGGGGTGTGCGATGTCTGACTTCGACCCGCTCCTGCGCGAGCGGCTCTCCGCGTACCGCAACGACGTGGTCAGCCGGGTCACCGGCCCCGGCCCCGACCAGGCCCGACACCACCTGCGCCGACGCCGTCGGATGACGGCGGTGGCCGTGGCCGCTGCGGCGGTCGTCCTGGTGGTGGCGCCCGTCGTCGCCAACGCCGCGCTGCGCGGCGACCGGAACCCGCCGGTGCCGGCGGAGTCCGTCGAACCGACGGCCACGCCGACGTCGACACCGTCGACGCCGGCGCCCACACCGACCGGGTCACCGTCGACTGCCACCAGCACCCCGAACGCCCCGGACGGGCGGATCAGCCGGGCGCAACTGCTCGCCACCCGGGTCGACCTGCCGAGCTGGCCGTCGGGCATGGCGGAGGGCGGCTGCACCACTTCGAAGGTGCGGCTGAAGGACGACACGACGGACACCTACGTGTCGATGCTCGGCGACGACGAGTTCGAGCACGGCGACATCGACGGCGACGGTGCCGTCGAAACCATCGCCATCGTCGCCTGCCGGTACGGCGAGGCGTCGGCGAAGCAGGTGGTGGCCTTCGACCGGGACCCGGAAGGTCGGATCGTGACGGTGGGAAGGGTGGTCCGGACCGGCGACGGGTTCGACGACATCCTCGCGGTGGAGATCAACCGGAACGGGTCGGCCGAGGTGCGCGTGGCCGACATCGTCCCGTGCTGTGGCACACCGACCTACCTGCGGCGGGAGCAGGTGCGGACGTACCGGTGGGACGGGGAGCGGTTCAGTCAGACCGACGGTCCCACGACATTCGGCAAGGACCCCCGACTCACCGACCTGAGGTTGAGCATGACCCACGAACTGGTCGACGTCCCCGGTGCCGACACCCGGCGCGAACTCACCACCGTCTTCACCGTCACCAACGCGGGGCCGCTCGACGCGCCCCAGATCTCCTTCCGTGGCTTCGACTTCGAGCCGGCGGGCGGGGACTGGCCGAAGTGCGACCCGAAGCACGCTACCCAGACTGACGACCGGTCGTGCCTGCTACCCGGAGTACCGGCCGGTGGATCGCGGCGCTACACGTTCGTCCACCTGGTGCCGGGTACGCCCGGGCCCGACGCGCACATCCGGGGATTCTGGGTCTCCCACCACGATGACCAGGACCGCCAGTGGCCCGACCTGAAGGAGGACGACAACAGCGTCGATCTCCCGTTCAAACTCTGAACCACCTCGCGGTGCCCCGTCCCTGGCCCGGACGGGACACCGCGTCGCTGGCGGTCCGCGCCACCGACCACACCCCGCTCGACGCTGGTCACCGATCCTCGTCCGGCGACCAACTGGCCGCCATGTCCACCCCGCCAGGGCGCAGCGGCACCCCCTCGGCGCGCAGCCGGGCCCGCGCCTCCCGCTCGTGGCCCGGTGGCAGCCGACCAGCCGCCGTCACCACCCGGTGCCAGGGCACCGAGCCGCCATGGCGGGCCATGATGTTGCCCACCAGTCGCGCCGAGGTGCGACCCGATCGCTCGGCGAGCGCGTCGGCGACCGCGCCGTACGACATGACCCGGCCCTCCGGGATCCGCTCGACCAGGTCGAGCACCGCCTCGACGTACTCGTCAGGTGTCACAATCCGCCACCATATGGGAACGCCGCCGGGCGGTGCGGCCGTGACCACGCAGAATGGGCGGGTGCGCGACGCAGTCACGACGGCCCGGCGGGTCGTCGTCAAGATCGGATCCTCCTCGTTGACCACCGCCACCGGCGGTCTGGCCGACGAGCGCGTCGACACGCTGGTCGACACCCTCGGTCGGCTCACCGCCGAAGGCCGCGAGGTGGTGCTGGTGTCCTCCGGCGCGATCGCCGCCGGCCTCGCCCCCCTCGGCCTGATCCGACGCCCGCGCGACCTGGCCACCCAGCAAGCCGCCGCCAGCGTCGGGCAGGGCCTCCTGATCGGCCGGTACGCGGCCAGCTTCGCCCGGCACGGCCGCACGGTGGGGCAGGTGCTGCTCACCGTCGACGACGTGACCCGGCGGGCGCACTACCGCAACGCGTACCGGACGCTGCGCAAGCTGCTCGACCTGCGGGCGGTGCCGATCGTCAACGAGAACGACACGGTGGCCACCCAGGAGATCCGGTTCGGCGACAACGACCGGCTGGCCGCGCTGGTGGCCGCCCTGGTGCACGCCGACCTGCTGGTGCTCCTCTCCGACGTGGACGCGCTCTGGACCGGCGACCCCACCAAGCCGCAGTCGACCCGGATCACCGAGGTTCACGGCGACGCGGATCTCGCCGGGATCACCATCGGCGGGGCCGGCCGGTCCGGTGTCGGCACCGGCGGCATGGTCACCAAGGTCGAGGCCGCCCGGATCGCCACCGGTTTCGGCATCCCGGTGGTGCTCACCGCCGCCGACCTGGCCGGTCCGGCGTTGGCCGGCGAGCCCGTCGGCACGCTGTTCCACCCGCAGCGGCGACGCCCGACGGCCCGGCTGTTCTGGCTGGCCCACGCCACCTCACCCCGAGGGCGGCTGCACCTCGACCCGGGCGCGGTGGCCGCCGTCGTCGGGCGACGCAAGTCGCTGCTGCCGGCCGGCATCACCGCCGTGGACGGCACGTTCACCGCGGGCGACCCGGTGGACCTGGTGGACACCGCCGGTGCGTCGGTCGCCCGAGGGCTGGTCAACTACGACGCGGTGGAGTTGCCCGGGCTGCTCGGCCGTTCCACGTCCGAACTCGCCGCGGCGCTCGGCCCGGCGTACGAACGAGAGGTCGTCCACCGCGACGACCTGGTGCTGCTGTAAGCAAAGGCCCCCTATTAACGCCTGGTGTTGTACAAGGGCCCCTTCCTAACGCGAGGAGCAATCGATGAGCGTCGTCGAACAAGCCCGACGGGCCCAGGACGCCGCTGCGGAGTTGGCCGTCGCCACCCGTACGGTCAAGGACGCCGCGCTGGTGGCGATGGCCGACGCGCTGGTGGCGCGTACCCCGGAGATCCTGACCGCGAACGAGGCGGACCTGGCGGCCGGCCGCGACGCCGGGCTGAGCGCGTCCGTGTTGGACCGGCTCGCCCTCGACGCGGGACGGGTCGCCGGCATCGCCGACGCGCTGCGCCAGATGGCCGCGCTGCCCGACCCGGTGGGCGAGGTGGTTCGTGGTTCCACCCTGCCCAACGGGCTGGAGCTGCGTCAGATCCGGGTGCCGTTCGGGGTGGTCGGCATCATCTACGAGGCACGACCCAACGTGACCGTGGACGCCGCCGGGATCTGCCTCAAGTCGGGCAACGCGGCGCTGCTGCGCGGGTCGTCCTCGGCCGCACACTCCAACGCCGCGCTGGTCGCGGTGCTCCGCGACGCGGTCGCCGGGGCCGGGCTGCCGGCCGACGCGGTGCAGTTGCTCGACGCCGGCTCCCGCGACTCGGTCAAGGAACTGATGCGCGCCCGAGGGCTCGTCGACGTGCTCATCCCGCGCGGTGGCGCGTCGTTGATCCGCACCGTGGTCGAGGAGTCGACCGTCCCGGTGATCGAGACCGGGGTGGGCAACTGCCACGTCTACGTGGACGCCGCCGCCGACGTCGCGAAGGCCGTCGCGGTGACGCTGAACGCCAAGACGCAACGCCTCTCCACCTGCAACACCGCCGAGTCGCTGCTGGTGCACGCGGACGTCGCCGACGCGTTCCTGCCGCCGATGCTGGCCGCTCTCGCCGAGGCGGGGGTGACCGTGCACGGCTCCCCCGAGGTGGCCGCGTACTCCGCCGCCGTCGTCCCGGCCACCGAGGAGGACTACGCCACCGAGTACCTGTCCGCCGACATCTCGGTGGCGGTGGTCGACTCACTGGACGCGGCGGTCGCGCACATCCGCCGCTTCGGTACCGGGCACACCGAGGCGATCCTCACCGACTCGGCGAGCGCGGCCCGCGACTTCGTCGCCCGGGTGGACGCGGCGGCGGTGATGGTGAACGCGTCGACCCGGTTCACCGACGGCGGCGAGTTCGGCTTCGGCGCGGAGATCGGCATCTCCACCCAGAAGCTGCACGCCCGTGGCCCGATGGGTCTACCCGAGCTGACCAGCACGAAGTACGTGGTCACCGGAAACGGGCACCTGCGCTAGGGCTGGTGTCCGGCTCGCCCGGATGCCTCGATTTCTGAATCAGGCGCTCAGCCTGGGGTCACGCCCGCCGCGGCGGGCGTGGGCCGGGCGGCTCGGATCGCGGAGAGCGTGGCGTGCACGTCGAACTGGTGGCCGTCGTCGCTCTCCCAGCCGCCGTCGCTGCGCTGGGTCTCGGCCAGCCGGCGCAGGGCCCGCACCATGATCCAGTCCTGCGGGTCGATGCCGGCCCGGCGCAGCGTGGCCCCCAACCACGCCACATTCCCCGGAGACATCTTCGGCATCCGTTCGGCGAGCACCACCTGGATCCGCGCCGACTCCTGGAACATCTCCTGCCGGTGCAGCACCGCCGCGCTCAACCAGCCGGCGGCGAGGTACGACGGCCAACTGCCGTCCGGACGCAGCCGCGCGGCCAGTGAGTGGGCCGCCGCCTGCACCACCCCGGCGTACGCCCCACCGACCCGATGGTCGAGCGGGCCCGAGGCGCGCGCGTCCAGGCCGGCGACGGTGAGCCAGAAAGCGGCGTTGGCCGACACGAGGAACCCTGCTTCCGGGTCGCCCGGCCGGGCCCACTCCGGGGCCGAGTCGGCCAGCGACGCGTCCTCGTCCCAACCGCCGTCGGCCTGCTGCCGGGACGCCAGCCAGTCGAGCGCGCGACGAGCTGCGGGACGGCCGAGTGCTCCCAGGTCGTCCAACTCGGCGAGCCGGAAACAGGTGGCGTCGATCGAGGCCACCTCACCGCCCCAGGTGGCCGGCCAGCCACCGTCCGACGACTGGCCGACCTCTGCCGTCTCCAACAGGTTGGCGGGCACCGCGGTGCCGTTGCGCAGCCAGGAGAGGCGGGCGCGTTCCACCGCATCACCGTGCGCCACGACGAACCCGATCGCGGCTTCCAAGTCGACCACGGCGGGAACGCTACCTGCGCAGACGCGATCCCGCCTCGGGGAATCGGTTGGCCCGGCATGGCTGCGTCGCTCCGACCGCAGGGCCACCCGTCGTGGCTTGCGTCGATTTGCCATAGCGACGGGCGGCGGCCACCGGGGCCGCCGTTGCGGGCCGGGTGCGGCGGTCAGCCGCCCCGGCCCGGTCGATCAGTACGCCGGCAGCGACGGATCGATCTGCTTGATCCAGGAGAGCACGCCGCCCTGCACGTGTACGGCGTCCCGGAACCCGGCCGCCTTGAGCGCCGCGAGCGCCTCCGCCGAGCGGACGCCGGACTTGCAGTGCAGCACGATCTGCCGGTCCTGCGGCAGCTTCGCGAGTGCCTCGCCGGAGATGATGTCGCCCTTGGGGATCAGGGTGGCGCCGGGGATCCGGACGATCTCGTACTCGGCCGGCTCGCGCACGTCGACCAGGAAGATGTCCTTGCCGGCGTCCTGCCAGTCCTTGAGCTCCAGGGCCGTGATGGTCGAGTCGAGCGTCGCCTCCTGGGCCTCCTCGGAGACCGCGCCGCAGAAGTCCTCGTAGTCCTCCAGCAGGTCGGTGACCGTCGGGTTCTCGCCGCAGAGCGCGCAGTTCGGGTCCTTGCGAACCTTGATCTTGCGGTATTCCATCTCCAGGGCGTCGTAGACCATCAGGCGGCCGACCAGCGGCTCACCGATGCCGGTGAGCAGCTTGATCGCCTCGTTCACCTGGATCGAGCCGATCGACGCGCAGAGCACACCGAGCACGCCGCCCTCGGCGCAGGAGGGCACCATGCCGGGCGGCGGCGGCTCCGGGTAGAGGCAGCGGTAGCAGGGACCGTGCTCGGCCCAGAACACCGACGCCTGACCGTCGAAGCGGTAGATCGAGCCCCACACGTACGGCTTGCCGAGCAGCACCGCCGCGTCGTTGACCATGTAGCGGGTGGCGAAGTTGTCGGTGCCGTCGACGATCAGGTCGTACTGGGCGAAGATCTCGCGGACGTTCTCCCGGTCCAGGGCGGTGTTGTGGATCTCGACGTTGACCAGCGGGTTGATCTCGCGGATCGACGCGGCGGCGGACTCGGCCTTGGACCGGCCGATGTCGGACACACCGTGGATGACCTGGCGCTGGAGGTTCGACTCGTCGACGGTGTCGAAGTCGATGATGCCGAGCGTGCCGACCCCGGCCGCGGCGAGGTACAGCAGGGCGGGTGACCCGAGGCCACCGGCGCCGACACACAGCACCCGGGCGTTCTTCAGCCGCTTCTGCCCCGTCACCCCGACGTCCGGGATGATCAGGTGGCGTGAGTAGCGGCGGATCTCGTCAACGGTCAGCTCGGCGGCGGGCTCGACGAGCGGGGGCAACGACACGGTGGACTCCCCGGGATCGGCGGTGTGAACCGTGCCATTGTTGCTCGCCGGGGCCCTGTTCGGCCATGAGGGAGGACACGTGGTCCGCGATGCGGGAGCGGGAATAACCGACGATGCCGTCGATCAGGGGACGATGTCACCCGCGTAGCGACGGCCGTCGAGGTAGGGCCAGGCGTTGGCGACGCAGCCGTGCAGGCCGTACGTCTGCTGCTGCATCACCGGGGCGGGCTCCCCCGGCTCGGGACAGGCCTCGTGCTGCTCGCCGAACTCGTGGCCCACCTCGTGGTTGATCACGTAGGTGCGGTAGGTGTCCAGCGAGGCACCGTAGTCGGGGACCGCCTCCATCCAGCGGGCCAGGTTGATGATGACCTGGCCGGGCAGACGGCAGGAGGTGTAGCGCTCGGTGGTCAGCCCACCCTCGGCGCACATCCGCTCGGAGGTGACGGCTGTGGCCAGGTAGATGGTGAAGTCGGCGGCCCCGGCGTCGGCCACCCGCTGGACCCGCAGCTCGCCGGAGGCGATCCAGCTGCGTGGGTCGGCCAGCACCTCGTCCACTCGGGCGGCGAAGGCCTCCGCGTCCTGGCCGGTGCCGCGCTCGACGACGGCCCGGTACCGGCGCAGCGGACCGTCCGTACCGTGCACGGGTGTCTCGCCGTCGGCGACGGTGAACCGTCCCGCTCCGACCGACGGATAGCTGGTGGGCGCAGGGTGTGCCGCCCCACCGCCGCGCCCCGTGCCACCCTGGGTGGTGACGGCAGGAGTGACGGCCGCCGGCTCGCCGTCGCCCCTGGCCATCGGCACGCCGATGGCGGCGGTCAGCACCAGCAGGCCGAGCAGCAGGGTGCGGCGACGTCGCCGGTGCATCCGGGCCAGCGTGGGACGCATGGAAGCCGACCGCCCCGACGGGTCGGTCGGCTGGGGCGGGCCGTAACGGGACGACGGCGTCATGACGTCGAGCCTGCCAGATTATTCGGGCATTTCTCCGATTTTATAGCTATTGCCGCAAGACGCCTGATGGGGGGTACGAAGGCGGCGTGTCGGCCCGTCCCTCAGAGGGCGGGGCCGGTGTACCGACGCCCGTCGAGGTACGGCCACGGGTTGACCTGGCACCCGTTGAGGAAGAGCGTCTGCTGCATCATCACCGGCGCTGGCCGGCCGGCACCCGGGCAGCGCTCGTGCCGGTGCCCGAGCTGGTGACCCACCTCGTGGTTGACCACGTACGTCCGGTAGACCGCCAGCGGCACTTTGGCCGAGACGAAGTGCGGCACGGACAGCCGCCACCGATCCAGGTTGATGATCACCTGGCCGGGCGCACGGCAGGACGTGTAGGGCCGACCCCCGACCCGGATGTCCACTCCCCCGTCGGCACACATGCGACCCGCCGTGCGGGCGGTCGCCAGGTAGACGGTGAAGTCGCGAGGCGCGCCGCCCGGCACCTGTTGCAGCCGCAGCCTGCCGCTGTCGATCCAACTACCCGGCCCGGCGAGCGCCGTCTGGACCGCCAGCGCGAACTCCGCGGCATCCTCGTTGCTGCCCGACTCCACCGCGACCCGGTAGCGCCGCAGCTCACCCGCTCGCCCCAGCACAGGACCGGAGCGGGCGTCGTACCCGAAATCGCCGGTGCCGGCGCTCGGGACCGCACCGGGCATCCGCAGCACCGGGGGCGGGCTGGACGGGACCGCCGCGGAGGGCGACGGGCTGACCGACGGCGGCAGCGGCGCGGCCACCAGTGGCGGCAACGTGGAGATCTCGTCGGCGGCCAAACGTTCGGCGCCGGGGTGCCCGTCCGGCCCCTCCGCGATCACGGTCACCGCCGCGCCCACCGCCAGCACCACCGCCACCAGTTGGGCGAACAGGGCGAAGCGTCGCTGACGACGGGCCGGGAAGCGGGCTGAGCTGGGCATCGGGGCTCAGCCTGCCAGATCGGACCGCCCAGCGGAGTCCTCCGTTTCGGCGAGCAGGCCGACCACCGCTCGGGCCACCAGCCGGGGAACCTCCAACTGCGCCACATGACCCACACCGTCGAGCATCATCAACCGGCTGTCGCGGATGACCCGCGCGGTCTGCGGCGCGACCCGCACGTCGACCAGACGATCCTGTCGACCGCCCACCACCAGGGTCGGTGCGCGCACCGCCTCGGCGAGCCGCCACAGCGAACCCGGCCCCGGCAGGTACGCCCGCAGGAAGCTGGAGACCAGACCACGAAACGTCCGGACGTACGCGGCCGCGTAGTGCTCCGCCTCGTAGCGGACCCGGATCTCCTCCAGCGCCTCGGCCCGGCGCTGGTCGCAGATCCGGCTGAGATCGGCGACGCAGGCCTCCAGCACCTGCTGGGCCATCACCTCGGGAGAAAGCTCGGTGAGCCGTCGGGCGACCAACCGTTCGCCGCGCGGGATAGCGAGCACCGGCAGCATCCGCCCCTGCAACGAGCGACGGAAATCCAGGAACGGCAGGGCCGGGGAGATCAGAGTGAGCGTACGGACCAGGTCGGGCCGGAGCCCGGCCACCTGCACCGCGACCGCTCCGCCCAGCGAGTTGCCGAACAGGTGCACCGGACCCCGATCGGAGTGCTCGATCCAGCGGACGACGAGGTCCGCGAAGGCCGGAATCGTGTAGCGCGGCCCCGGCTCACTGCGGCCGAAACCGGGCAGGTCGATGGCCTGACCGTCCAGCCGGTCGGCGAGCAACCCGGCCAGGTCGGTCCAGTTCTGCGACGACCCGCCCAGCCCGTGCACGTACAGCGCCGGCTCCGCGCCGGCGGCGGTGGCCGGAGTTTCCCGTACGTACGTGACCAAGCCGTCGAGGCGGACCTCCCGGCCCGGCCACGGCGGGGGAACGCGGTCGTCGGGGAGCAGGTGGTCCGGCCAGAGGGTGGCGCGTCTCATCGTTCCAGTCTGCCCCGGACCACTCAGGACAGCAGCGCCTCCAACCGACGGTTCACCGCCGCGAGGGTCGCCCGGACCACCGCCTGCCGGGGATCACCGGCGACCAGAGCCGAGCCGGCGAGCTGCTCGACCCAGCCCTCACAGACGAGCAGCGCCACCACAGTGGCAACCTCACAATTGCCGAACGGCACCACCGCGGCGTGCTCGACGAAGCAGCGCCCCCGCTCGGCGTTGTCGGTGCCGCGCAGCAACTCGTCGACCGCGGCGGCCGCCGCCACCGCGCAGAGCCGCAGGACATAGCCGTCCACCGCCGGCCCGGTGGCGTACCCGGAGGCGCTCTCGCCCCCGGCCAGCAGCCGGACCTCCACGTTCGCGTCCAGGCCGAAGGTGCTGACCTGCACGTGGTCGATCACCACCCGTGGCCCCGGCGCGCCGCCCGTTTCCAACGGCCGGGACGGCGCCGACTCCGTCGTGGTCACCTGACCACCGGAGTACGACGTACCGAGCGTGGCCGGGCTGCCGGTGGCGGCACCAGTCGGGGCGGCCGAGACCGAGCCCGGCTCCTCGACGGTGGCGCGACCCCGGTGCGGCGCGTTCGACCGACGGCGGCGCGAGGTGTCCGTGCCCGGCCTCTGCTCCAGGCCCGCCGGCACGGCCTCCACCCGACCGCCGGACGGACGGGTGCCCGTCGTCGACTCGGCCGCCCGGATCTCACCGCTACGCGGATCGGCACCGGCATCGCGCGACGCTGTGGTCTGGGGATCCGGGGTACGTCGTTCGGCGACCCGAGGCTCGGCCACGCGACGGCGGACCGGCGGGGGCGGCGTGCTGGGCAGGCCGGGCACGTTCTGCGGAGCGGCGGCCAGCCCCATCCGATCCTGGAGCAGACGAGCCACCTGTCGGCTCACCTCGGCCGGGTCGGCGCCGTCGGCCAGGTCCAGTCGCAGGCTGTGCGCCCCGGCCGGGGTACGGCGCAGCGCGGCGTCGCGGACACCGGCCACCTCCCGGACGGCGTCCAGGATCGCGTTGACGTCGAACCCCTCGGGGCGCTCCCGCAGCGGGGCTGGCTCGTCGTCGCGGCGAAGGTGGGTGGCGATGCGGGCGAGTTCCGGGGTTTCGGCGGGGGGGTCCACAGCTGGCGGCTCCGGCACGACAGGCACGTCCGGCTCTGCGGGGACGCGCTGCGGCAGCACCACCGCTCTCGGGTCCGACTGCCGGTCGTCGTCGGCGGACGGCGTCGGGTCGGGTGCGGATCGGCGAGCCGCATAGGGGGAGGCCGGCTCGGGGCCGGGCCGGTCGCGAGGTTCGGGCCCGTTCATGGCGGACGGTGGCACCGACCCCGTCGAGGACGACGTGACATCGGTGGATGACGAGGCGTTCGTCGGCGCGGACGGGCGGTTGGGCTCGACCGGGCCGGGCGATTCGGGCGTGGCCGGGCGGAGCCGGAATGGCGCGGTCGGTCGGACCTCGGGCCGGGTCGGGCCCGGGGTCTCGTCGTCACCCGCACGTGCCAGCTTGGCCGACTGGATCGCCGCCCAGGACGGGCGCTCGACCGGAGTGGCGGGGATGCGCCCCTCGGACCAGTCCGGCCGCTCGTCCCGGGTCGGGTTCGCCGAGCCGGCCGGTGAACCACCGGCCCAGGAGGGGCGGTCCGTCACCAGCGGCGGGCCCGCCGGAGCCGGTGGCGGGTCGGCCAGCGTGGGAGGCGCTCCCGCTGGTGCCGGAGGTGGCGTGGCGGGGCTGGTGGCCCAGGACGGACGGGACGGCGGAGCACTGGTCGGCGCCGGATCGGCCCCACCAGCCCAGGACGGACGGGACGGCGGAGCACTGGTCGGCTCGGAATCGGCACCGCCAGCCCAGGACGGACGATCGGTCCGGGACGCGCGGGTCGCCCCGGACCCGGCCCAGGACGGTCGGTCGGCCGGCGGGCCGCCGGGGGGCGTCGGGCCACCGGCCCAGGTCGGGCGCTCCACGGCGGGCGGCGTCGCGCCCGGCGACGACACCGGCGGACCGCTGGTCGGGGACGGGTCCGAGTCGACGGACCGGGCGGGACGGTCGGCAGGTGGGACAGCGGACGGAGCAGCCCAGGAAGGGCGGTCGGTGGGCGGCACGCTGGCCGCTTCGGAGGAGCGTTCCGGCGCAGAGTCGGACGCGGCCTCACCCCGGGCGGGGTCGTACCCGCGCGGCGAATCGGCGCGGACCGGTTCGTACGGACGGGGTGACTCGGCCCGCACCGGCTCGTACGGCTGGACCGGATCGGCGGCCCAGCCGGATGCGGACTCGTCCCGGGCCGGCGGACCGGCCGGCTCGTCGCTCTGGCGGGACCAGGGCGGTGCCCAACCGCCGTCCCAGCTCGGAGGGTTCCAACTCGGCCCCGACCAGTCGGGCTCGACGGCCGGCGGCTCCCCAGCTCGGTGCGCGTCCCCAGCTCGGTGCGTTTCTCCCGGGCGAGGGCCTTCGGCGAAGCGGCCCGGCTCGGCGGCCCGGCCCGAGTCGGCGGCACGACCCGGATCGGCGGGCCGGCCCGGATCGGCGGCGTCGGGGTGCCCGGCTGGTCCCGGGGTGCGTCCAGGTGCTGCCGGATGCTCCGGGGTCAGCGGGTCTCGCCAGTCGCGTGGCGCAGCCGACGGGTCGTCGGCGGCGAGGCGTTCTCCGATCGGCGCGTGGAAGCCGGGCGGCACCTCGAAACCCGACGCGGAGGTGCCGACGGGCGGCACCTGGACGGCCGGCGGTGCCGAGGTGGGCAGCCCCGGCTCGGCCCAGCGGGCGCGGTGCGCGGCGGCCGGATCGGCGGTGGAACGTTGACCGGTGCCCGTGTCGGGCTCGCCGGTGGCCTGCTCGGCTGGCGGCACGGGACGTTGGGCGGGCACCACCAACCGGTCGCTGGCCGGCTCGGGCCGACCCTCGGCGGGCAGCCCGGGCGGTGCGCTCACCGGCGTGGGGCGTCCCACGGTCGGTTCGAGACCCGGGCGACGGACGCCGTTGGCGTCCTCCGGGTGGTGCACACCGTTGGCGTGGTGGCCGTTGACCCGGGCCGGCGGCTCCGGGTCGCCCGACGGCCCGGCCAGCGGCGACGGAAGGTCGCCGTGCCGCGTGGAGGAGGTGCGCCAGCCGGACGCCGGGTCGGGCTGCCAGCGCGGCGCCTGCTCCCGGGCGTCCTCGCGGTCGGTGGCTCGAGGCCACCCACCCGCCTGAGGCGCCCACCCACTGGCGGCACGGCTCGGGTCGTCGTGCTGACCCGCTCCGTCACCGTGTTCTCCCGGGGTGGCGGCTCCGGGTTGCCCTGTTTCACTCACCGCGCGCTCCTTGGTCGCCCCCGCTGAGGCTACCGTGTGCCGAGAGTGGCGATAAGTTACAGCGGCGGGCCATTTCCCCGACGGTGGTCAGTGACCTCGCCGGTCTGGGGGGAAAATGCCGGCTCGTACGGAGAACTCGGAGGATCCCATGACCGCTGCGGGGAATGGTGCACAGACCGCTGGCCGGCCCACCCGCCTGCCCCGCTCCGCGCGTCGTAAGCAGCTTCTCGCTGCGGCGCAGGAGGTGTTCGTCGCGCAGGGCTACCACGCCGCCGCGATGGACGACATCGCCGAGCGGGCCGGGGTGTCCAAGCCGGTGCTCTACCAACACTTTCCCGGGAAGATGGATCTCTACCTGGCCCTGCTGGACACGCACTGTGACGCCATCGTCGCCAAGGTGCACGACGCGATGCGCGGCACCAGCGACAACAAGGAACGGGTCAGCGCCTCGGTCCGCGCGTACTTCGACTTCGTCGACCACGAGAGCGAGGCGTTCCGGCTCGTCTTCGAGTCGGATCTGCGCAACGACCCGGCGGTGCGGCAACGGGTCGAGCGGGTCGAGCAGGGCTGCATCGCGGCGATCACCGACACCATCATCTCGGACACCGGTGTGAGCCGGGCACACGCCGAGCTGCTCGCCTCCGGGCTGGTCGGCGCCGCCGAGACGGCCGCGCAGTTCTGGCTGGCCGGTGGCCGGCAGGTGCCGAAGGCCGAGGCCGAGGCGTTGGTGGCCGCGCTGTCGTGGCGGGGCATCGCGAGCTTCCCGCTGCAAGGTGAGTCAGCCTGACCGTCGACCCCGTGATCGGATAGCCTTCGCAGGGCGGTTCTTTCGCCCCAGTTGAGGAGGCACAGTGGAGGTCAAGATCGGCGTGCAGTACGCGCCGCGCGAGCTGGTAGTGGACAGCGCGCAGTCGCCGGCCGAGATCGAGCAGATCGTGACCGACGCCTTCGCCGGTAACGGCGGCACGCTCTCCCTGACCGACGAGAAGGGCCGGCGGGTCATCGTTCCGGTCGAGAAGGTCGCCTACGTCGAGATCGCCGAGGCGTCTCCCCGAGCGGTCGGCTTCACCGTCCGCTGACCGGTCCGGCCATCGCGGCAGGTCGGCGTCCGGCCACCTGCCGCAGGCCGGCACCGGCCCCGACCGCCGCCGGCCGGGTTCCCGACCGCCGCCGGCCGGACCCGACTGGCCGGTAGGTCAGTTGTTCAGCCCGGCGGCGGCCATCCGCGCGGTGTGCGCGGCGGTGAGCCTGCCGAACAGCCCGGGCACGTCGACCCGGTCGCCCCGCGCGATCAGCGCGGTGAGTGTGGCCCGCTCGGCGGCGACACGGCTCGCCTGGGACAGCGCCTCGCCGACCAGCCGCCGCGCCCACATGGACAGCCGCCCGGCCACCCGGGGGTCGTCGGCGACTGCGGCTCGGATCTCGGCCGCCGCGAATTCGGCGTAACGGGAGTCGTGCAGGACGTCGAGCACCAGCGCCCGGTCCGGTTCCGCCAGCGCGTCGGCGATCTCCCGGATGAAGTCGTCGGTGATGGCGTCGCCGACGTACGCCTTGGTCACCACCTCCGCCCAGTCCCGGGGATCGGTCGAGTCGTGGTACGCCTGCAGCGGCTCGACGTAGGGGGTCATCGCGTCCTGCGGCGGCACGCCCAGCGCGGTGAGTCGGTCGGCGAGACGCCGGTAGTTGGCGATCTCGGCAGCCGCCATCTCGTCCAGCGCGGCACGTCGGCGCAGGTCAGGGGCGAGCCGGGCATCACCGGCCATCCGTTCGAAGGCGAGCAGCTCTCCGAAGGCGACCAGTCCCAGCAGGTCGGCGACGGCGGGACCGGGGGTGGTCGGCGTGGACACGAGCGCAGGCTACCCCGTAGGAGAACGCTCGGCTTGACGTGACATAGGTCACATTTACTTGCCCCGCGTGGCGAGTGGCCGGATGGGAATCGGGACGGGGGCATGCCTGTTCAGGTAGCATGGAGCAGTTGCCGTGGGCGCCGATCTGATCGAAGCTCAGCCCGCGGCGCGCGTGCGGCCCGGTCCGGCTCGGCAGTCTGCCGCCGACCGTGTGGCCCGCGTCATACCGAACGCGCCCTGAGGACATGACGGGCGCACCCACGAGAGGGCACCCCCACATCCACATGAGCGACCTGACTCAAGATTTGCTGGACGGCCAGGAACTGGCCCCCACCGCCCCGGTTCGGCCGGAGGCCCCCACGTTCGCCGCACTCGGCGCCCGCGCCGAGACCGTCGAGGCGCTGGCCTCGGCCGGCATCACCCGCGCCTTCGCCATCCAGGAGTACGCGATCCCGATCGCCCTGCGCGGCGTCGACCTGATCGGCCAGGCTCCCACCGGCACCGGTAAGACCCTCGGCTTCGGCGTACCCCTGTTGGATCGGGTCTTCGCGCCGGGCGAGGGAAGCGACGGCGTCCCCCAGGCGCTGGTCGTCGTCCCCACCCGCGAGCTCGGCATCCAGGTCGCCAAGGACCTGGCCGCCGCCGGCCGGACGCGCGGCGTCCGGGTGCTGCCGATCTACGGCGGCGTGGCGTACGAGCCGCAGATCGACGCGCTGCGCAAGGGCGTGGAGATCCTGGTCGGCACCCCCGGCCGGTTGATGGACCTGCAGAAGCAGAAGCACCTCCGTCTGGACCGGGTGCACGCGCTCGTCCTCGACGAGGCCGACCGGATGCTCGACCTGGGCTTCCTCGACGACGTCGAGAAGATCCTCGCGATGCTTCCGGAAGACCGGCAGACGATGCTCTTCTCGGCCACCATGCCGGACCCGATCGTCACCCTGTCCCGGCGCTTCCTGCGCCAGCCGATGACGATCCACGCCGGGCACACCGCCGAGACCGGCCCGTCGCCGCAGACCCAGCAGTTGGTCTACCGCACCCACTCGATGAACAAGGTCGAGGTGGTGGCGCGCATCCTCCAGGCGGAGGGGCGTGGGCTGACCATGATCTTCACCCGCACCAAGCGGGCTGCCGACCGGGTCGCCGAGGACCTCGACTTCCGTGGGTTCGCGGTCGCGGCGGTGCACGGTGACCTCGGCCAGGGTGCTCGCGAGCGGGCGCTGCGCGCCTTCCGCGCCGGCAAGATCGACATTCTGGTCGCCACCGACGTGGCGGCCCGAGGGCTGGACGTCACCGGCGTCACCCACGTGATCAACTACGACTGCCCCGAAGACCAGGACACCTACACCCACCGGATCGGTCGTACCGGCCGGGCCGGCGCGACGGGTGTGGCGGTGACCTTCGTCGACTGGGACGACATGCCGCGCTGGCGGATCATCGACAAGACCCTCGGTCTGGAGATGCCGGAGCCGCCGGAGACCTACCACACGTCGCCACACCTCTACACCGACCTGCACATCTCGACCGAGGTCAGCGGCACGCTGCCCACGGCCGAGCGCACCCGGGCCGGGCTGTCCGCCGAGATCGAGGAGGACCTGGGCGGGACGACGCGCTCCCGCCGGGGCGACAGCGGTGGCCGGGGTTCCCGACGCGGTGAGAGCCGTGGCGAGGGGCGGGGCGAGGGGCGGGGCGAGCGCCGTGGTCGGGGCGACAGCCGCCGCGACCGCTCCGACGCCGGCACCCCGGCCGTCGCCGAGGCAGCCGCGGGCGACCCCGCCGAGGAGGGCACCCGTACCCCCCGCCGCCGGCGTCGCCGCCGGGCCGGCGAGGTGGTCGCGGGCGAGGCGACCGCGGTGATCGCCGCCGAGACCGGCGCCTCCGAGCCCGCCGCCGCGTCCGACGGCGAGCCGTCGAAGCCCCGTCGCCGCCGGCGTCGCCGTGGTGGCGGCTCCGGTGCGGGTACGCCGGCCGAGGCGACCGCCGACTGACCAGCAGCCACACCTGACATCCCCCGCACCGCCGCGCGCGGTACGGGGGATGTTCCCTTCCCACCCCACCTGCCGAAGATGGAACGATGCCGGAACCACTGGACGCCGCCCTGACCGAGGTCCGGGCGCTGCTACTCGACCCCGCGTTGACCCGGGCGGTCGCCGCGGGACGTCGCCGCGGGCGCCGCCCCACCGTTGAGCGGGCCGAGCTGCGGCCGGTGACGCTCAAGGCCGGGCCCCGGATGCAGATCACCACGTCCGACGGCGCTCGCCCGTACACCCGCAACCTCGCGCCCGGCGCGGAGGCCGCCGTGGCGGTCGACGAACTGCTCGCCGAGCCGTTCGGCAACTGGCACGTGGAGACGGCCGACGCGACCCTCCAACTGCGGGTGACCAAGTCCGGCGAGGCGCAGGTGCACCGGGCCGCGACGTCCCGTCCGGTGGCCACGCCCACCGGAAATGACCGGGCGAAGGAATACCTGCTCGACCCCGGCGACCCGATCTTCGCCGAGATCGGCGGCTCGGCGGCGAAACGCCGCCAGGTGGACGCGTTCCTGCGGGCCCTGGCCGCGACCCTGCCCGACGACCTGACCGGTCCGCTGCGGGTGGTCGACCTGGGTTGCGGCAACGCCTACCTGACGTTCGCCGCGTACCGCTACCTGACGGGTCGAGGGCTGGACGTCCAACTGATCGGCGTGGACGTCCGGGAGGACCAGCGGCAGCGCAATACCGAGCTGGCGCAGCGGTTGGGCTGGGCCGACCAGGTCGGCTTCGTGGCCGGCACCATCGCCGACGCCGTCGTCGACCCCGCGCCCGACCTGGTGTTGGCGCTGCACGCCTGCGACACCGCCACCGACGAGGCGTTGGCCCGCGCGGTGCGCTGGGAGGCCCGCTGGGTACTGGCCGCGCCGTGCTGCCACCACGACCTGGCGAAGCAGCTCCGCGCCCACCCGGCCCCGTCCCCGTACGAGCTGCTGACCCGGCAGGGCATCCTGCGGGAGCGCTTCGCCGACGTGCTCACCGACGCGCTGCGCGCCGGGTTGCTACGGGTGCACGGCTACCGGGCCGAGGTGGTGGAGTTCGTGGACTCCCAGCACACGCCGCGCAACCTGCTGATCCGTGCCCGGCGTACCGGGGGCGAGCCCACCGAACCGCAGCGCGCGGAGTACCGCGAGCTGGTCGACCAGTGGCGGGTCACACCTCGGCTGGAGACCCTGCTCTCCGCCGAGCAGGTGGGCAGGGCCTAACGGCGGCGGTCGCTGCGCTTCCGGGCACCGTTGCGCTCGGTGGCACCGCCGTCGAGGACCGACACCCGGTCGATGCCGGACCGAGGGCCAACCCGGTCGCCGTCTGCCGGGGAGGTCGGGAACGGAACGACCTTGCCTGAACTCTCGGCGTTGCCGGCTGCGGCAAAGGCGTTCCAGGAGATGTCCACCAGCAGCTTCTTGATTTCGGCGTGCCGGATGGCCGCGCTGTGCTGCAACGCCATCCGGGCACCCAGCACGACGCCGACCAGCGTCGTGGTGATCGCGCCGGTGGCCGCCAGCACCTGGAGACCGGTCGCGGAACTGGTGCGGAGCACCAGGATCAGTACCCAGATCCAGAACCCGGCAGCGAAGACGCCGGCCTTGGCGACGAAGAAGAGGCTCACCGCACCGGGCTGGTACGGCTGGGGGCGGCTCGATTCGGCCATGGTGCTCCTCGGCGGTGGTGCGTTCGGACGCGGCAGGCGGAGGACGCCACGCCGGGACGGGCACCGAGCCTAGTGGAACAACGATGATGATCGCTCGATGCAAATTTCGGTCCGCAACATGCTGCCGGAGAAAAAGTCTCATCCACGGGACAGTTTGTGCGGTCAGTCAGTTGTTTCCGCCGTCGGGCGTACTACCCTCGGAAGGCGCATCGTCCCGGTGCTCCGGCGGGAGGGAAAGACACACAGGGATGGCATCAGCCGACGTATCACCGCAGATGGCCTTCGCCCGCTTCGTCCGGCGCGCCATCGATGACGCCCGCGACGAACGCGGCTGGACCGTAACTGATCTTGCCTCACACACGGGCGTTGGTCGCTCCACCGTGTTCCGCTGGCTCGCGGGTGACTGGCAGGACTATCCCGAGCTGGCCAAGGTGCGCGGCTTCTGCGCCGCACTGGACCTGCCGGTCGCGGCAGCCTTCCGCGCGCTCGGGTTGCCCGACGCCGGCCCCACGCCCCGGCGACGTCACGACGACGGCCCCGTCGAGGCGGACGTCCGCGCCATCCTGGACCGGCTGGCCGACCCCACGGTCCCCGCCGAGGAGAAGCACCACATCCGCGACCTGCTCCGCTACCTGGCCCGCCGCCCCATCCGCCGCGCCGGCTAACCCGCCGCGCCGCACGCCCCACGCGCCCCACTCGCGCAAGATCGTCACGACATCGGGGATGTTGCTGCTTCAGACTGGCGGGATGCAGCAACATCGCCGATGTTGTGCGGAAGGCAAGAGCTTCATGATCAACGGGGGCCGGGGCGAGGGGCCGGGACCGGGCTGGGGTCGGGGGCCGGGCTTTAGGGGATGGTCAGGGTGAATTCGGCGGTGTGGACGGTGGGGCCTACCTGGAAGTCGAGGTAGAGGCGGTAGCGGCCCGGGCCCGGGGTGGTCAGCCAGAACTTGATCTGACCGTCCACGAGTTCCGGCTCCGGGTGCACGTGCAGGTAGCCGAGGTCGCCCTCGCGCAACGCCACCAGGTGCCCGTACGCCCCGAGGTAACGCTCCAGCGGGGCGGCCCCGCCCACGCCGTCGACCCGGAAGGTCAGTGGCACTGTCGTCCCGGCCTGTGGGGTGCCCTGGTAGCCGACCGTGAACCCCTCCACAGTCGTCGAGGTGGCCGGCCCCGGCAGCGGACGAGGCTGGTAGTCACCGGGCACGACCAGGTCCGCGCCGAGGGTCACCGCGGTCTGCGCGCCGTCGTCCGCGACGACCGTGAAGTCGGCGTACGCGCGCCAGACGCCGGGCTGCGCGAGGGTCAACGGCACCGACCAGGTCCCGTCGGCCGCCATGGTCGGGTGCAGGTGCTGGTAGCCGGTCAGGTCCCGACGTACGACGATGAGGTGCATCGGCTTGTCGTGCACGACGGCGAAGCGGGTGACGGGCCGGCGTTGCACGTCGCGCACCTGGAAACGGAGCTGACCGGGACGACCGGCCGTGAACTCGCTGGACAGCGGCACCAGGGTGAGCCCGGCCGAGCTGACCGCCAGGCCACCCGGCTCGGTGGGCGCGCCCTGATCGGTGCCCGTGGCGGTGCCGTGATTGTGCGGGCCGACGCCCGGTGGGTCGGCGTGATCGGCGGCCAGCGAAGGGGCACCGGTGGTGGTGCCGCCCTCGTTCAGCCGGCCGAGGCCGAAACCGAGCAGGACCGCCAGCACCAGCCCGCCGACCACCAGGGCCAGCCGGAGTGTGGCCCGGTCCGGCGCGGCGGAGACCTGGTCAGGCACCGCCGACGCCCAGCACGTGACCCGCCTGGTCGACGGGGCTACTGCCCGCGACGGCGCGGGGGGCGGACTGCTGGTCGGTCATGCCGCCCACGGTACCGCCGCGTCGGGCCGGCTCGGACCGACGTCCGGACGGCGTGGCGACTGTCGCATTCGACGCCGCCCGGGAACTTCCACCAACCAGCCGTGAACGTGAGCCGCCGTGCGGGTCACCCAGCCACGGCGAGTGCGAGCGGAAGCACGTCGGGTGCGCCGGCCCGGCGCAGTGCCCGAGCCACCAGCGTCATCGTCCAACCCGAGTCGATCAGGTCGTCGACGAGAAGCACCGGGCCGTCCAGGCCAGCCAGCGTGTCGGCCAGGTCGGTCGGCACGGTGAAGGTGTCGTGCAGCGCGCGTACCCGTTGGGCGCTGTTGCCGCGCGGCCCGCCGGGGCCGCCCGCCCCGGCCGGCGTGACCTGGCCGAGGAGCGGCAGTCGGCCCACGGCGGCGATCCGCTCGGCGAGCGACCCGACCAGCCGGGGCCGCCGCCGCGAGCCGACCGCGACCACCGCCGCCGGCCGGCGGGGCCAGGGGTCGTCGCCGTGCGCCCACGCCTTCAGCACCTCCACCACGGCTGCGGCCACGTCGTCGGACACCGGCGCGTCCGGCGCCTCCGGACCGACAAGATCCCGCAGCCGGCCACCCCAACCCAGGTCGGAGAGACGCCCGACCGCACGGCCCGGCAGGGCCTGCTCCGCGGGGGCGATCCGGCCCTTGAGGGGTACGCCCACCGCGTCGAGCCCGGTCGGCCAGAGCTTCTTCGGGGCGATCTCCACACCGGGCCGGCCCAGGAAGGTCTGCGCGGCGGCGAGCGCGGCCGTCGACACGTCGGCGGCGAAGAGTGGGTCGGCACACCTGTCACAGCGGCCGCAGTCGACCGCGCCGGTGTCGTCCAGGCGTTCCCGTAGATACCGCATCCGGCAGTCGGACGTGGTCGCGTACTCCCGCATGGCCTGTTGCTCGACGGTGCGCGCCTCGGCGACGCGGCGCAACCGGGCCTCGTCATAGGTCCAGGGCTCGCCGGTGGCGAGCCAGCCACCGCGCACCCGACGGACCGCGCCGTCCACGTCGAGCACCTTGAGCATCAGCTCCAACCGGGCCCGGCGCAGGTCGACGAGGGGTTCGAGGGCCTGGGTGGAGAGCGGTCGGTCGGTGTGCAGGGCGGCCAGCACGGCCCGGACCTGCTGCTCCGGTGGGAACGCCAGCGAGGCGAAGTATCGCCAGATCGCGGCGTCCTCGACGCCGGGCAGCAGCAGCACCTCGGCGTGCTGCACGGCACGGCCGGCGCGGCCGACCTGCTGGTAGTACGCGATCGGCGAGGGCGGCGCGCCGAGGTGGACGACGAAGCCGAGGTCGGGCTTGTCGAAGCCCATGCCGAGCGCGCTGGTGGCGACCAACGCCTTGATCTTGTTGTCGAGCAGGTCCTGCTCGGCGGCCCGCCGGTCGGCGTCCTCGACCTGCCCGGTGTACGACGCCACCGGGTAGCCCCGGGAGCGCAGGAACTCAGCCGTCTCCCCCGCTGCGGCCACGGTCAGCGTGTAGACGATCCCCGAGCCGGGGAGTTGGTCCAGGTGGTCGGCGAGCCAGGCCAGCCGATGCGCCGGGCTGGGCAGGTCGAGCACCCCGAGGCGCAGCGACTCGCGGTCCAGGGTGCCGCGCAGGACGAGGGCGTCGCCCAACTGCTCGGCCACGTCCTGGGTGACCCGGGAGTTGGCGGTGGCGGTCGTGGCCAGCACCGGGGTGCGCTCGGGCAGCTCGGCGAGGAACGTACGCAGCCGCCGGTAGTCCGGCCGGAAGTCGTGCCCCCAGTCGGACACGCAGTGCGCCTCGTCGACCACCAGCAGCCCGGTGGTCGCGGCCAGCTTCGGCAGGACGCCGTCGCGGAAGTCCGGATTGTTGAGCCGTTCCGGGCTGATCAGCAGCACGTCCACGGCCCCGGTCTGGATCTCTGCGGTGATCTCGTCCCACTCGTCGAGGTTCGCCGAGTTGATCGTGCGGGCCCGGATGCCGGCCCGGGCCGCCGCCTCGACCTGGTTGCGCATCAGCGCCAGCAACGGCGACACGATGACGGTCGGGCCGTGCTCGCCGCCGTGCTCGCTGTCGCGCAGCAGCGCGGTGGCCACGAAGTAGACCGCCGACTTGCCCCAACCGGTGCGCTGCACACAGAGCACGCGCCGCCGGTCGACGACCAGCGCCTCGATGGCCCGCCACTGGTCCTCACGCAGCCGGGCGTGGTCACCGGCGAGCCGGCGCAGCACCGCCTCGGCCCGCTCCCGTACCGCTGCTCGATCGTGGCTCATCCGGCATTTCTACCAGCCGTCGCCGGAGAACCCCACGGTCAACGGTGCTCAGCGGGCTCCGACCGCGCCGTCGTGGGAGTGTGCACCGGCAGGACGGGCGGCGGCAGGAAGAGCAGGACGTCGCGGAGCCCGTCGACAACCGCGAGGGGCAGCGGGCAACGCGCCGCCAGCTCCTCCATCGACGCGTACGGGCCGCGTACCCACCGGTCCATCGCCACCTGCCGGCGTTGCGCGTCGGTGAGCCCGGGCAGCATGGCGAGCACGTGGTCGGGTACGGCGTTGACGTCGACGAGCCCGCCGTCGTCGAAGGCGCGGGGCAGGTCCGGTCGGCCGATCGCGAACTCCAGCCGCGCCGAGGGGTAGCGGTGCAGCAGGTTGCGCGCCTGCTGACGGCGAATCCGGCGCTCCTCGTCGCGGGCCTGGGCCACCTGCGGCCGGCCCGTGACCCGCCCCCAGACCCACCGGTTGAGCAGGACCACGTGCAGGGCGCCCACCAGCCAGCAGAGGCCGATCACGCCGAGCCCGAAGAACGCCTCGGCCGCCGAGTCCTCCTTCTCCAGGTCGTCGGTGGCGATCATGAAGACCAGCAACACCGCAGTGAGGAGATAGCCGACGGCCGCGAGCCCGAGCCGTCGACTGCGCCGCCGCACCGCGTACGCCAGCATCACCAACCAGGTCCCGGTGCCGAACGACAAGAGTGGCAGGAAGGTGCCGAGGACGGTGGCGGTGGTGCTCACCCACGTCGGCAGCGGCTGCCGCTCCCGGCGCGGCTGGTCGACCGCGAACGGGGAGGGCGGCCCGGCGGGCAGGCCGGCCAGTGCGGGGTGAATCGGCGAGGGTAGATCCGCGTAGCGAGGGACGGGTGCCGCGACCGGCGGGGCGGGTGCCTGGAGCGGGACGGCCGAGGCGGGCCGCTCTGCGTACCGGACCTCGGCGGTGAGGGTCGGGTCAGCGCGCAGGATTCGCCCGTGCAGCTCGCGGAGCGCCTCGCCGGGCCCGATGCCGTGCTCCTCGCGGAGCAGGCTGTCGATGTCCCGGTACGCAGCGAGTGCCTCGGCCTGCCGCCCGCTGCGGTACAACGCCAGCATGTACTGGTGGCGTAGCCGCTCCCGGACCGGAAACTCGGCCACCAACTCGACCAGCTCGCCGACCGTCTCGCGGTGCCGCCCGCTGTCCAGTTCCAGCTCCGCACGGGTCTCCAGGGCGACCGCCCGCAGCTCCACCAGGCGGTGCCGGGCGGCCTCGAACACGCCGCCGGAGAAGCCGGTGAACGGCTCACCGTGCCACCGGGCCAGGGCATCCGTCAGCTCGGCCAGCGCCTGCTCCGGACTCTCGGACGCGTGCCGCCGGGCGGCCTGGACGCCCCGCTCGAAGCAGATCGCGTCCACCGCCTCGGGGTCGACCCGGAGCAGATAACCGGCATCGGTCAGGCTCAACACCTGCCCGGGGGTACGCGGCGAACGGTCCGGCTCCAGCACCCGGCGCAGCCCGGCGACGTACTTCTGCACGACGTTGGGGCCGTTCGCGGGCGGATCCTCCGGCCAGACCGCCTCGATGATCTGCCCGGTGGACACCGGACGACCCGTAGAGAGCAGCAGTACGGCGAGCACCGCGCGCTGCTTGCCCGGACCGAGGTCGATCTCCCGGTCGGAGTACCAGGCCCGCTGAGGCCCGAGGATCTCGAATCGCAGCTGTCCTGACATGCGAGTTTCCGCTCCTGACACCCCCGCGAGCACCGGACGGCAGTGCCCGGCAGCCGGACGGCAGCATATCGGCAGCCGGACCGCCGTGCGGGTCGGCAGCATCGTCGTCGGCAGAAGCCACGCAGCGAGAAAGAGACATGTGATGACACAGGCAACGGGCACCGCCGGCACCTTCCGACGGGCGGTCGGCACGGTCACCGCCGTACTGGCCGCGACCACCCTCCTCGGGGGTTGCGGGCCGAAGGACGAGCCCGCCGCGGCGCCGCAGAACAGCCCGGCCGCCAGCCCGAGCGCCAACCCGAAGGACGCGCTCCTGGACGCCGTACCGGACGGCTCCGAGGGGGCGTTCCGGTTCAGCGGCAAGGACTCGTCGAGCACGATCGACGGCCGGATCGACCCGGCGGCGAAGGCGTTCGAGCTCAACATGAACATGCCGCCGGACTCCGACGGCATCGTGGTGAAGATGTCGTTCCTGGTGATCGAGGACCAGAACTGGGTGAAGGCGAAGTTCAGCGGCCGTTCCGGCCTGCCGAAGTTCCCCGACAAGTGGATGAAGGTGGACCCCAAGAAGCTGACCGACGCCGCGAGCATCCCGACCTACGACGGCGTGGACCAGGGCAACGCCGGTCCGCTCATCCAGGCGGCCACCTCGGTCGAGGAGAAGAGCCCCGGGCAGTACGTCGGGTTCATCGACGTCAGCGACGCGGAGGCGGCGAAGGCGTTGGAGGACGGCGAGGCGGCGGCGCTCGGTGAGGCGGCCAGGAAGGTGCCGTTCACCGCCGTGGTCGGTGCGGACAAGCGCCTGGCCTCGCTGACGCTGAAGATCCCGGCCGCCGGCAAGGCGAAGGCGTACGACTACGTCGTCAACTACGCCGACTACGGCACCGCACCGAAGATCACCGTCCCGACGGCCGCCACCTCGACCCAGGCCCCGGCGATGGCGTACGAGATGTTGAACGGCTGACCCACAGGACGAGGGGCGGCGGCCACACGGGGGGCCGCCGCCCACAGCCGGTTGATCAAGAGGTTTGCGTCATCGTTCGGCCGAATCCTGACGCAAACCTCTTGGTCAACAAGGGTCAGCGGCGGGGGCGGAGGGCTCGGGTCAGGTGGGCGACGCGGGGGGCCAGGCCCGCCAGACCCCCGGGGAAGAAGTAGACGGCCAGGATGAAGACCGTCCCCAGGACGAACAGGGGCTGGCTCAACGGGTGACTGAGGACAGCCGGCAGGTTGTCGACGGCGTCACTCGTGCCGAACGCGGTGAGCCGGTGGTCCAGGTACATGTAGAGGACACCGCCGAGCACCGGACCCCACCGGGTGCCGGGCCCGCCGAGCACCACCATGACCAGCAGCGACAGGGTCAGCTCGGAGGACGTGATGTGCGGCGACGCGCCGCCGACGATCAGGACGTAGACCACCCCGCCCGCCGACGCAAGCCCGCCGGCCAGGGTGAACGCCACCAGCTTGTAGCGGTACGGGTCGAGGCCGAGCACGCCGATCCGCCGCTCGTCGTCGCGCAGCCCGGCGAGCACCCGACCGGTCGGTGACCCGCTGACCCGGTGCACCACGAAGACCACCAGCGTCAGGTACGCCAGCGCCAGCCAGTACAGGTTGACGGTGTTCGTCACCCCGACCAGCCCGGCGGGCAGCCCGGACACGTCCAGCGGCAGGCCCTCCTCACCGCCGGTGAGCCCGCCGAAGTCGCGGGCCACCAGGATCGCCCCGACCTGCGCGAAGGCCAGCGTCACCATGGCGAACGCGATGCCCACGGTCCGCAGCGCCACCGCGCCGAGCAGCGCGGCGAGGATCGTGCCGCCGGTGACGGTCAGCAGGGCTGCCTGCCACAGCGGCAGACCGGCCCGGGTGACGAGGATGTCGGTCCCGTACACGCCGGCGGCGAAGTACAGCGCGTGCCCGAAGGAGAGCATCCCGGTCCGGCCGAAGAGCAGGTCGTACCCGGCCGCCAGCCCACCGAAGATCAGGCAGATGGCGAGGAGTTGCAGGGTGCCGGGCGAGTTGACCGGCCCCTCGAAGATCCCTGGCAGGGAGATCGTCGAGTACGGCAGGATCGCCAGCACGACAAGCGCGACGAGCGGCAGGAACGGGCGGACCCGGTGCCACCGCCCCCGCTGCGGGGTCAACTCGTCCGGCACCTGCGCGGGAGGCGCGTCGATCACCGTCATGCCGTTGCCACCTTTCCGGCGATGCCCTGCGGACGCAGCAGCAGCACCACGGCCAGCAGCCCGACCACGCAGATGTCGCCCAGCCCGGACGTGCCGTAGTAGTTGACGAACTGCTGCACCAGCCCGACCACGACCGCCGCGTACGCGGAGCCGACCACCGAGCCCATCCCACCGATCACCACCACGATGAACGCGAAGATCAGCAGTGAGCTGCCCTGACCGGGCGAGACGGTGCCGAAGTAGACGCCGCCGAGCGCGCCGGCGAGCGCGGCTGCCGCCCCGCCGATCGCGAAGACCAGCGTGAACGCCTTGCGCACGTCGATGCCGAGCGCGGTCACCATCTCCCGGTTCTCCACTCCGGCCCGGATCACCAGGCCGTACCGGGTCCAGCGCAGGAACGCCAGGATCGCGCCGAGCACCAGCACCGCCGCGATGATCAGCAGCAGACCCCCGTTCGGCACCTGCGCGCCGAGGATCCCGGTCACCTGCCGGGTCCAGTCGGGGCGCGGGAACGGCCGGGCATCCGCCCCCCAGGTGGCCTGCAACAGCGCCACCCCGGCCAGCGACAGGCCGACGGTGACCAGCACCTGCTCGATGGTGCGGGAGTAGAGCGGACGGATCAGCACCAGCTCGACCAGGATCGCCACCAGCGTGCCGGCAGCCACCCCGAACGCGACCGCCAACACGAAGCCGAAACCGTCGGGGCCCGCGCCCGGCACGTTGCCCGCCGCCCACCAGGTGCCGTACGCGCCGACGCCGAGGAACAGCCCGTGCGCGAAGTTGAGCACGTCGGCCAGGCCGAAGACCAGGGACAGGCCGGAGGCGACCAGGAAGTACAGCGCCGCCAGGCCGAGCCCGGTCAACGCCAGGAGGATGACGGTCCCCATCAGTGCTTCACCTCCGCCGAACCGACACCCAGCAGCGACCTGGTCAACGCCGTCTCCAACAGCAGCTCGTGGGCGTCTCCGGTCCAGGCCACCTTGCCGGCGGCCAGCACCACCGCGTCCCGGGCCAGTCGTCGTACGACGGCCAGGTTCTGCTCGACGAGCAGCACCGGCACCGACTCCGCGACCCGTTCCAACACCTCGGCCACCTCGGTCACCACCTTCGGCGCCAACCCCTTGGTCGGCTCGTCGACCAGCAGCAGTCGGTTGTCGTTGAGCAGCACCCGACCGATGGCGAGCATCTGCTGCTGCCCGCCGGAGAGCGAGCCGGCCCGTTGCCGTCCGCGCCGGTCCAGCTCCGGAAAGAGCGCGAAGACCTTGTCGTACGCCGGGGTGGTGCCGCGCCGTTCGGCGAGCCGGAGGTTCTCGGCGACGGTGAGGCCGGCGAACACGTCCCGGTCCTCGGGCACGTAGCCGAGCCCACCGCGCACCAGCCGGTGGGTGGGCTGGGTCAGCAGGCTCTGCGCGCCCATCCGGATGGTGCCGCGGACCTCCCCGGCGGGCGGGGTGAGGCCGAGGATCGCGCGCAACGTGGTGGTCTTGCCGACGCCGTTGCGGCCGAGCAGGACGGTCACGCCGGTCGGGGCGACCGTGAAGGACACCCCCTGGAGGATGTGCAGTCCGGAGATCCGGACCGACAGCTCCTCCACACTGAGGATCGGTTCCATCAGAGCTGCTCCCCCAGGTAGGCCTCTTGCACCGTGGGGTTGGCCATCACCGTCTCGGGGGTGTCGCAGGCCAGCAGAGCGCCGTGGTGCATGACGGCGATCCGGTCGGCCAGCTCCAGGATGACGTCCATGTGGTGCTCGACCATCAGCACCGCCCGGCCGCTGTCGCCGGTCAGCGACTTGATGACAGCGACCAGCTCCGGGATGTCCTCGGCGCTGACCCCGGCCATCGGTTCGTCCAGCAGCATCACCCGAGGTTCACCGGCGAGCAGCAGGGCGATCTCCAACTTGCGCTTCTCGCCGTGGGCCAGGGTGCCGGCGAGTGCCGTACCCCGGTGGGCGAGGCCGACCCGGTCGAGTGCCGCGTCGGCGGCGGCGGCCACCTCCCGGTCGGCCGCCGAGGGCGGCGGCGGCGGTCTCGGCCCGCACATCGCCGAGGGCGCCGGCCCGGCCGCCGATGTAGAACGCCCAGCCGGAGATCCCGAGCAACCGGGCCCGGCGCAGCGTGGTCGGGTCCCGGCTGAACGCGTCGCCCAGGTCGAGCACGACGGGTTTGCTGGCGGCGGCGGCCTGCTCCGGTGTCATCCGGGCACCGCCCTCGGACAACCCGACCGGTCACCCACGACGACTCCCCGACCCGGGGTCACCCGCCGTGGACGGTCCGCGTACTCGTCGTCGTCCATCGATGGTCAGTCTGCCGCGCCGACGCCCGCGTCCGCATCCCCCTCTTCGGCCGCCAACGCCTCGATCGCCGCCTCCACCTCACCCGCGCGCCGCCGAGCCGAGGTGACCGCACGCTCGGCAGCGCGCCGAGCGAGCTTGGCCCGGCTGAGATCCTGCTCGGCGACCGCCCGTCGCCGCTCCAACTCGGCCAGCTCGGCCTCGATCCCGTCGAGTACGGCAGCACCGTCCCGCTCCTGCGCGGTGGCCTCGGTCAGCTCGGCCTCGACGCGTTCCTGGTCGGCCCGGGCCAGAGCCATCTCCCGGTCCAGGGTGCGGCGCTGCCGGGCCCGCTCGGCGCGGGCCGCCCGCTGCGCAGCCCGCTCGGCCTGCTCCGCGCGCTCCGCTGCCCGGTCCGTGCGGGAGGCTGCCTCGGGGCGTCCCCGCTGGGCACCCGGTCGGCGGGCCGGGCGCTCCTCCTGCTGCTCTTCGTCGTCGCCGGTGACCAGCCGCAGTTGTGGCCGGGGCACCTCACCGAAACCGGCGTAGCTGGTCGCCCGGAGCAGGCGTCCCGCCCGGACCTGCTCGGCGACCTCGGCGTCGGAGAACGCCGCGTTGAGGGTCGCCTCCACCTCGGCCAGTGGCAGCCGACCCGCCGGTGGCGCGTCCGGCTCCGCCGCGGCGAGCTTGCGGACCTCGACGACCAGGGCACCGACCACAGCCCGACGCTGCGCGGACAGCTCCCGCAGCCGGGGTCCGCGCAGCTCCCGCTGGGCGGTGCGGAGCGCGTCCGCGAGTTGCACCAGGTCGGCCACCAGCTCGGGGCGACTGATGGCGAGCAGGTTCACCAGCCAGGCGGCCACCGTCGGACGACGCAGCCGGGCCAGCTGTCGGGCGGTGGTCGCGTCCCCGGCACGGCGGGCCTCGGCCACAGCGGCGTCCCGGGCGGCCACGAACCGGTCCGGTGGGGTGCGGTAGAGCTGCTGCACCAGCTCCGTCGAGGGGCCGGGCATCGGTCAGACGTCCACCCGGCTGCCGGGCTCCAGCCGCTGGTAATCGGTGCCCGACAACGCCGTGTACTGCCGGTCGAGCACACCCAGCCCGTTGTCGTTGAGCAGGGCGTCGTGCAGGGCGTACACGCGTCGGGGTGCGACCGCCCGGATGAAGTCGAGCACCTCGGAGAACTTCGACCAGGGGGCGTGGATCGGCGCGAAGAGCGTGTCGACGGGTGTCTCGTCGGGCACCACCAGGGAGTCCCCCGGGTGATAGACGACGTCGTTGATCAGGTAGCCGAGGTTGTCGATCACCGGGATGTCCGGGTGGATCACCGCGTGCCGCCCCCCGTACGCGCGGACGGCGACCCCGGCGGCGGTGAACGACTGGCCGGCGGTGACCGGACGCAGGGCCTCGGCCGCGTCGCCCAGGGTCTCGGCGAGCGAGGCGGGGCCGTGGATCGGGAACGGCCGCCGGTCGAGCTGTAGGCGGACCGCCGCCAGGTCGAGGTGGTCCGGATGTTCGTGGGTGATCAGCACCGCGTCCGCACCGTCCAGGGCCACCGTCGGGTCGCTGAACACCCCGGGGTCGACGACGAGCACTCCGCCGTCGTGCTCCACCCGAAGGCAGGAGTGGGCGTACTTGGTGAGCCGCATCGTGACTCCTCGATTATCGAATCGTGACGTCCTCAGCGCAGTCTGCCGGAACCAGCCGACGCGTGCGCCGCGTCCGAGCTATCGCCACACCGGACGACGACGATGGGAGCGGGGATGGACGGACGGACGGTACGACGCCGGGGCACAGCGCTGGCGGTAGCGGCACTGGCGGCCGCGCTGGTGCTGACGGGTTGCAGTGCGAGCGACAGCGGGGCGAAGGACACCGCGGGCTCGGCCGCCGAGGCACCGGCGGCGGCGAACGGCGGCGAGGCGGGCAAGGACACCGCCAAGGGCGGGACGCAGGAGGCGGCCGGTGCCGGCGCACCGGACCTGCGGGTCGACCAACGGGCGATCATCTACACGGGGACGATGCGCGTGCAGGTGGACGATGTGGACGTGGCCGCCCGTGAGGCTATCGCCGTGGCCACCCGGGCCGGTGGCTTCGTCGGCGGTGACCAGAGGCGCAGTGCTGACGAAGACGCGGTGGCGGAGTTGCAGCTGCGGGTGCCGGCACCGAGGTTCGCCGGCGCGGTGGAGGAGATCTCGAAGCTCGGCCGGCCGCAGAGCCGGGAGATCGACACCCAGGACGTCACCGAGGAGACCGTCGATCTGGACGCGCGGATCACGAGTCAGCGTGCCCGGGTGGACAGTGCCCGCCGTCTGCTGTCCCGTGCCACCACGATCACGGACCTGGTGACGTTGGAGAACGAGTTGGGTCGCCGGGAGGCCGACCTGGCGTCGCTGGAGGCGAAGAAGCGTCGACTGGCCGACCTGACCGCGCTCTCCACGATCACCGTGTCGCTGGCCGGGCCGGCGACGAAGAAGGCGAGTGAGGAGAAGGCCGAGACCGGTTTCCTGGTCGGGCTCAAGGGTGGCTGGAAGGCGTTCGTCGCCTCGTTGACCGTCCTGCTCACCGTGCTGGGGGCGCTGCTGCCCTGGCTGGTGGCAGTCGGCGTACCGGTGGCGGTGCTGCTTCTGGTGCTACGTCGGCGGAAGAGGACCTCGGCCCCGGCCGCTCCGGTCAGCGCGCCGCTGCCAGTGCCCGCAGCGCGGTCTGCACCATGACGCGTACGCCGGCCGGGATGGCCCGCTCGTCCACGTCGAAGCTGGCGCGGTGCAGGTCGACGTTGGGGCCGGAGCGACCCACGCCGAGCCGGGCGAGGGCGCCGGGGACGTACTCCAGGTACCAGGAGAAGTCCTCGCCACCCATGCTCTGCGGCGTCTCCGCGATCCCTTCCGGGCCGAGCGCGGCGGCGGTGGCGGCGGTCAGCACCTGGATGGCCCGGGAGTCGTTGCACACCGGCGGCCGGCCCCGCAGGTATTCCAGGTCGACCGTGGCGCCGGTCGGGGCGATCACGTCGCGGACCACCTGAGCGACGATCTTGGGAGCCTGCTCCCAGGTGTCGCGGTCCATCACCCGCAGGGTGCCGGAGGCGCTCGCCTCGGACGGGATGACGTTGTACCGGGTGCCGGCCGAGGCGTGGCCGAACACCAGCAGCAGGCCACTGTTGGCCGGCACCCGGCGGCTGACCAGGGCGGGCACCTCGGTGATCAACCGGCCGAGAGCGTCGACCAGGTCGACGGTCAGGTGCGGGCGGGCGGTGTGCCCGCCCGGACCGGAGAGCCGGACGGTGACGTTGTCGGCGGCCGCGGTGATCGGGCCGACCCGCAGGCCGACCTTCCCCACCGGCTGGTTCGGGTCGCAGTGCAGCGCGAAGATCTGCACCACGTCGTCCAGGCCGCCGGCTTCGATGACCTCCAGCGAGCCGCAGGGCAGGATCTCCTCGGCCGGCTGGAAGATGAGCCGGACCCGCCCCTCCAGCTCGCCGAGGTCGGCGAGCTGGGCCAGCAGCATGCCGACGCCGAGCAGGATCGTGGTGTGCACGTCGTGCCCGCAGGCGTGGCAGACGCCCGCCACGGTCGACCGGTAGGGCACGTCCTTGGAGTCGTCGAGCGGCAGGGCGTCGATGTCGGCGCGCAGCGCGATCACGGGGCCGTCCGGCCTGCCGTTGACGTCGCAGATCACGCCGTTGCCCTTGGGCAGCAGGCGCGGGTTCAGCCCGGCCAGCGACAGCTCCCTGGCGATCAGCGCGGCCGTCTCGAACTCGTTGCCGGACAGCTCAGGGTGCGAGTGAAGGTGACGGCGCGTAGCGATCAGCCCCGGTACGCGGAGCGCGAGGAGGTGGTCCAGTTCGCGGGGCAGGGGCTGGGAGCCGGGCGGCGTCTCCAGCCAGGACGACGCCAGCTGGCCATCCGTGGGCAGCGTCAACGCACTCGTCACGTCGAATTCTCGATCACTAGAAATGGATGGATCATCGGGGACAGCAGACAGCCTAGACCTCCGACGGTGACGCTGCGCAACCTCGTTACGGTAATGATCGGACCGCGTAGCGTCACGTATGCCCTGCTGGGAGCGCTCGGAGATGTGCGGGACAGCAGGTAGATCGTGCTCGAACGCCGTCATCCGCCCCTCACCTCCTACAACGCGTAACCGATCGCGGCGGTCACGAATCCGGCGCCACTTAGGGGCCCCTGTTGCAAATTGTCGCATTAGTCGGGGTGGTGAACTGACACTCCGACAATTAGCCGACGACACTCCGCAACGAGCCGGATAAGGACGCTCACACGCAGGCACCCACGACGGGCGCACACGGTGTGCGTTCGCGCTCGACGGACGGGGTACCCGCTGAGCGCGATGGACACACCGCGCTCAGCGGTCGGCGATGGTCAGAAGCGATCGGTCGGCCGGTACAGCCCCCACGCCTCACGCAACGTCCCACAGACCTCACCCACGGTGGCTCGGGCCCGCAGCGCCGCCTTCATCGGGTACAGCACGTTGTCCGTGCCGTCGGCGGCAGCCCGCAGATCGGCGAGCGCCCGCGTCACCGCGTCGCCGTCCCGCTCGGATCGCAGCCGCGCCAGCCGCTCGGCCTGGGCCGCCTCGATCGCCGGGTCGACCCGCAGCGGCTCGTACGGCTCCTCCTCGTCCACGGTGAACCGGTTGAGCCCGACCACCACCCGCTCGCCCGAGTCGATCTCCTGGGCGATCCGGTACGCGGACTGCTCGATCTCCCGCTTCTGGAACCCGGCCTCGATCGCGTCCACCGCGGAGCCGTGGTCGGCCACCCGCTCCATCAACTCGACGGCGGCGGCCTCGATCTCGGCGGTCATCGCCTCCACCACGTACGAGCCGGCGAACGGGTCGACAGTGGCGGTCAGGTCCGTCTCGTACGCCAGCACCTGCTGCGTGCGCAGCGCGAGCCGGGCCGCCTTCTCGGTGGGCAGTGCGATCGCCTCGTCGAAGCTGTTGGTGTGCAGCGACTGGGTGCCGCCGAGCACCGCGCCCAACCCCTGCACCGCCACCCGGACCAGGTTCACCTCCGGCTGCTGCGCGGTGAGCTGCACACCTGCGGTCTGGGTGTGGAAACGCAGCATCATCGACTTCGGGTCCTTGGCGCCGAAGTCGTCGCGCATCAGCCGAGCCCAGATCTTCCGGGCGGCGCGGAACTTCGCCACCTCCTCCAGCAGCGTGGTGCGGGCCACGAAGAAGAACGACAACCGGGGGGCGAAGTCGTCCACGGCGAGCCCGGCGGCCAGCGCCGCCCGCACGTACTCCACGCCGTTGGCCAGGGTGAACGCGATCTCCTGCGCGGGCGTCGCACCGGCCTCGGCCATGTGGTAGCCGGAGATGGAGATGGTGTTCCACTTCGGCACCTCCTTGCGGCAGTACGCGAACGTGTCTGCCACCAGGCGCAACGACGGCTTCGGCGGGAAGATGTACGTCCCCCGGGCGATGTACTCCTTGAGGATGTCGTTCTGGATCGTGCCGTTGAGCGCCGAGCCGGCAACCCCGTTCTCCTCGGCGACGAGTTGGTAGAGCAGCAGCAGCACCGAACCGGGCGCGTTGATGGTCATCGAGGTGGAGACCTTGTCCAGCGGGATGTCGGCGAAGAGCAGCCGCATGTCCTCGATGGAGTCGATGGCGACGCCCACCTTGCCGACCTCGCCGTGCGCGATCGGCTCGTCGGAGTCGTACCCCATCTGGGTCGGCAGGTCGAAGGCGACCGAGAGGCCCATGGTGCCGGCCCGCAACAACTGGTGGTACCGCGCGTTGGACTCGGTGGCGGTGCCGAAGCCGGCATACTGGCGCATGGTCCACGGACGGGAGGTGTACATCGTGGGGTAGACCCCCCGGGTGTACGGGAACTCGCCGGGGTCGCCCAGCCGGGAGTCCAGGTCCTCCGGAAGGTCGGCCGCCGTGTAGACGCCGTTGATCGGAAAACCGGACTCGCTTGACCGCCGTTCACTCATCCCCGGATGGTAGGACGCCTGGCCACGCCGTCGGGTGAGGGATACCGCACAGTGCGTCCCGACCGGTCGACACGAGGTGAACGACAAGGCACGTTCTGTCGACTTCGATAAACGTCCGCCGCGTCGGCTTTCGCATCGGGCGTCGGAACCAGCAAGATAGGGGGGTTGTGTCCCAGCCCCCCTCGATTTCCCCCGGTGGCTTTTCTGTGACTCAGATCCCGACGTGGAGCGGCGGACCAGTCAGTCCCGCCAACGGCCGAGCGGCGCCCGGCACCACCATTGGTGGCCGGTACTCGCTGCGGTCCTCGGTGGGCAACGGCGGCATGGGCACGGTGTGGCGCGCCACCGACACCCTGCTGCGCCGTGACGTGGCGGTCAAGGAGGTCGTCCTGCCCCCGGGGCTGGCCCCCAGCGACCGTGACGCCATGTACGAACGCACCCTGCGCGAGGCCCGCGCCGCCGCCGCCATCCAGCACCCCGCGGTGGTGCAGGTGTACGACGTGGTCACCGAGGCTGGTCGGCCGTGGATCGTGATGGAGCTGCTGGACGCCCGCAGCCTCGCCGACATGGTGATCGAGGACGGGCCGGTCGCGCCCCGGGCCGTCGCCAAGATCGGCATCGCGCTGCTCGGCGCGTTGGAGGTCGCGCACGCGATCGGTGTGCTGCACCGTGACGTGAAGCCCGCGAACGTGCTGATCTGCACCGACGGACGCTGCGTGCTGACCGACTTCGGGGTCGCCCGGATGCCGACCGACGTGCAGCTCACCACGCCCGGCATGGTGCTCGGCTCGCCGCACTTCATCTCGCCCGAGCGGGCCATGGGCCAGGAGTTCGGCCCGCCGAGCGATCTCTTCTCGCTGGGTGTGACGCTCTACACCGCGGTCGAGGGGCGGCCACCGTTCGACAAGGGCGACCCGATCGAGACCATGCACGCCGTGGTCGAGGACCCGCCCGCGCCGCCGCAGCGCAGCGGCCCGCTGACCCGCGTGCTGATGGGTCTGCTGGAGAAGGACCCGGCCCGCCGGCTGGACGTGCACACCTCCCGGGCCATGCTGCGCGAGTTGCTCGCCGGCCCGCTGGGCAGCACCGCGACCGCCGTGCACTCGGTCACCGACCCGTACGCCGTGGTGCCGGTCCAGCAGCGCCCGGTGCCCGTCCTGCCGCCATCTCCACCGACGCCGAAGGCGGACAACCAGATCGGCGGCCCCGCCATGCTGGCCCCCGGCGAGTCGTTGACCGACCGGCTGGCGTCGCTGAACCGGGGCGAACGCCCAGCCCTCGCCGGCTCGGCCGGCGCCACCGGGCTCGACGAGACCAACGCCGACGCGTTGGCCGGCCCGCTGCACACACCCACCGGGGCGATGCCCACACCCGGCCGCCCGCCCGCCGGGCGCGCCTACGGCGGCAACGCGGACGCCACCCAGCGCGTGGACGCCGGCGCGCACCCGGACGCCACCCAGCGGGTCACCTACGGCACGCCGGCCGACGCCACCCAACAGGTCGGCTACGGCGGCGCACCGGAGGCCACCCAGCGCATCGGTGGCACCTACGGCGGCGGCAACCAGTGGTCGGTGCCGGGCACCGGCCAGCCCTGGGCCAGCGCACCCGCCTCTGGTGGCAGCGCTCCGGGCGGCGGCGCTCTGGACAAGGTCCGCGCCGCCGGTGGTCAGCTCGTCGGCAGGGTCAAGGGCTGGCCGCGCAAGGTGCAGCTCGCCGCGGCCGGTGGCCTGGTCGTCGTGCTGCTGCTCACCGCGGTGGCGCTCTCCGGCGGCGACGATGCCCCGCCGAACACCCCGGCGGCGCAGCCCACCCCGTCCGCGGAGGCGAACCCGGGCGTCGAGATGCAGGAACACGCGGCCCGGGGCATCCAGGTCATGGTGCCGAAGGGCTGGAAGAAGGCGACCGGGCCCTCGTACACCGACTACATCGACCCGGAGGACAGCGGCCGCAAGGTGCGCATCATCACCGAGAAGTGGTCCAGCAGCTCCACCCGTTGGGCGGAGACGGCCGAGAACGGCCTCAAGACCAGGAGCACCTCCTGCGTCAAGCCGTACCAGCAGATCAGCGCCACCGAGACCGAGCTGGCCAGCAAGCCGGCCGCCGAATTCGAGTACACCTGCGGCGAGGGCGACACCATGCGGCACGGCGTCTGGCGTGGGGTGGCGGAGGGCGGCAAGGCGTACTCCTTCTACCTCACCGCCACCGACGCCAAGTTCGCGGAGAGCAAGCCGATCTTCGACGAGATGGTGCGGACGTTCCAGCTCACCGGGGACGGCTGAGCCGGAGGGAACCCGCAGCGGTGATCCGCCGCCGTGCTATCAAGGGGCATGGCGGCGGACACCACTGACATCGACGACATTCGCGAGCAAGCCCGGCGCTGGCTGGCCGACGACCCCGACCCGGCCAGCCGGGACGAGCTGACGGCGGTGCTCGACGGGCTGCCGGCGAGCGCCCCGGAGCTGGCCGACCGGTTCGCCGGCCCGCTGACCTTCGGCACGGCGGGCCTGCGCGGCCCGCTACGGGCCGGCCCGAACGGGATGAACCTCGCCGTGGTCACCCAGGCCGCTGCCGGCCTGGTCGGCTGGCTCGCCGCCCAGGGCGGCAGCGGTCCCCTGGTGATCGGGTACGACGCTCGGCACGGCTCAAAGCAGTTCGCCGAGCGCACCGCCCAGGTGGCCACCGGGGCTGGCCGGCCGGCGCTGCTGCTCCCCCGCCCGCTGCCCACCCCGGTGCTGGCGTACGCGGTGCGGCAGCTCGGCGGAGTCGCCGGTGTGATGGTCACGGCCAGCCACAACCCGCCCCAGGACAACGGCTACAAGGTCTACCTCGGCGCGGAGCTGGGCGGTGAACTGGGCGCCGGCGCACAGATCGTGCCGCCCGCCGACGCTGGCATCGAGGCGGCCATCCGATCGGTCGGCCCGCTGACCGAGGTGCCACTGGGCCAACCCGGGCAGGTGCTCGGCGACGACCTGGTCGCCTCGTACGTCGAGCAGGCCACCGCGGTGATCGACCCGGACGGGCCACGGGACCTGTCGGTGGCGTACACCCCTCTGCACGGGGTGGGCGCGGCGGTGCTCACCGCCGCCTTCGCCCGCGCCGGTTTCCCGGTGCCCGGCGTCGTCCCCGACCAGGCCGAACCGGACCCGGCGTTTCCCACCGTGTCCTTCCCCAACCCGGAGGAGCCGGGGGCGGTGGACCGGCTCATCGCCCTGGCCGATGCCACCGGCGCCGACCTCGCCATCGCGAACGACCCGGACGCCGACAGGTGCGCGGTGGTGGTCCGCGAAGAACGCGGCGGCTGGCGGATGCTGCGTGGCGACGAGGTGGGGGTGCTGCTCGCCGACCATCTGATGCGCCGAGGGGTGACCGGGCTCTACGCGACCACCATCGTGTCGTCGTCACTGCTACGGGCGATGTGCGCGGCAAGGGGTCTGCCCTACGACGAGACGCTCACCGGCTTCAAGTGGATCGTGCGGGCCGGCGGCGGGAGCGCGCCCCTGGTGTTCGGCTACGAGGAGGCGCTCGGCTACTGCGTCGCACCGCAGCACGTCCGGGACAAGGACGGCATCACGGCCGCGCTGACCGTGGCCGAGCTGGCCGCCGGCCTCAAGACGCAGGGGCGCACCCTGACCGATCGGCTCGACGAGTTGGCCGCCGAGTTCGGCGTGCACCACACCGACCAGCTCTCCGCCCGGGTGGACGACCTGCGGGTGATCACCGACGCGATGGCGAGGATCCGCGCGGACACCCCGACCACCCTGCTCGGGCAGCCGGTCGACAGCGTCCGGGACCTGCTGCCCGAGGCGGACGTGGTGATCCTGCGTACCGGGTCGGCCCGGGTGGTGATCCGCCCCTCCGGGACCGAGCCGAAGCTCAAGGCGTACCTCGAGGTGGTGGAGCCGGTCACCGACGGTGACGTCCCGGCGGCGCGCAGCCGGGCGGCGCAGGCCGTCGCCGGACTGCGCGCCGAGGTCGGCGCCGCCCTCGGCCTCTGACCTAGCAGGCACCCACCCACCCGCCACGGCCCCTTTGCTCTGCACCCATGGACGCACCAGGCGGCGAACCGCCCGGTGGTGCACCCGCGGGTGCAGAGCAAAGGATGGTCAGGGGGTGGGTGGGGTCCGACGGTCAGGCGCGCTTGCCGAGTGCCGCGTCGACCGCTCCGGCCAGGGCGGCGACGACCAGACCGACCGACGGGCGGACCACCGAGTCGTCGGTGCTCACCTGACCCGAGAAACCCGCGCCGGTGGCGATCGCCTCCAGCCGCCGGCGAGCGGTGGCGACCTCCTCGCCACTCACGCCCAGCGCGGTCTCCATCCGCAGCACCACGACCAGGGTGGCCAGCGCGGCGGTCCGCTCGTCCGGGGCCGCCGCGCCGGTCAGTGCCTCGGCCAGCCGCTGGCGGGTCTCCGCCTCGACGGAGGCGTCCACCACCGGATAACGGTGCACGTGGATGAAACCCAGCTCGGTCTCGTCGACGTCCCGAACCACACCCTGGCTGCACAGATCACCGAGGATCCGGTCCCGCAGGCCGTGCCGCAGGCGCTGCACCCACGAGGCCGGGGTGTGCGGGGTGTCGGCCGCGATCCGGCCCAGCACCTCGTCGGCGACCGGCTCGCCGGTAGGCGTCGGGTCGACCACGGTCAAGGACCCGTCGGCGTACGCGATCCGGCCGGCGATGGCCAGCTCGACCAGCACCGCGGCGGCCATGCCGAGGTCCAGGCTGATCCGCGGCATGGTCGCCTTGCCGGTCGTGTCGTCGTAGGCGAGAAGCAGCAACTCCTCGGCGAGCGCAACACCAGTCATGGCCGCAGACGGTAGCGGGTCCGCGCACCACCGCGCACGGACCCGCCGGACCCGGCACCGACCGGGTGTAGCCCTCAGAACCGGGGCATGCCGCCGAACTGACGGTCACCGGCGTCCCCGAGCCCGGGGACGATGAACATGCGGTCGTTGAGCCCCTCGTCGATCGAGGCCGTGACCAGGCGCAACGGCAGACCGGAGCGTTCCAGCCGCTCGATGCCGACCGGGGCGGCGAGCACACACAGAACGGTGATGTCGGTGCAGCCCCGGTCGGCCAGCAGCCGGCAGGAGTGCTCCAGCGAACCACCGGTGGCCAGCATCGGGTCGAGCACCAGCACCGGCAGCCCGGCCAGGTCCCGGGGCAACGACTCCATGTACGCGCGCGGCTCGTAGGTCTCCTCGTCGCGGGCCAGGCCGACGAAGCCCATCGACGACTCGGGCAGCAGGCTGAGTGCGGCGTCCGCCATGCCGAGGCCGGCCCGCAGCACCGGGACCAGCAGCGGCGGGTTGGCCAGCCGGGTGCCCTCGGTGCCGGTGACCGGCGTCTGCACCGGGTACCGCTCGACGGGGAAGGTACGCGCCGCCTCGTACACCAGCATGGTGGTCAGTTCGTGCAGCGCCGCCCGGAACGTCGAGGAATCGGTGCGCGCGTCCCGCATGGCGGTCAGCCTGGACTGGGCCAGCGGGTGGTCAATGACGTGTACGTCCACGATCGCTCAACCTACCGGTCCGTACGGCACGGTGGTGCGGGTGCGGTCGGACCAGCGACGCCGCTCACGCCGGGCCCGCCGTGACCAAGATCACTCGCCGCTCCGGTGCGTAGACTTCTCGGCATGACGGCGACAACGACGTCGGCCCGGTCGGAGCTCTCCGAGCTGGGACGATCCGAGACCGCTCTGCGGACCTTCCTGCACGGCCTGCCCGGCGTGGACCAGGTCGGCGCGGAGCAGCGGGCGGCACAGCTCGGCACCCGATCCATCAAGACCACCGCCAAGGCCCAGGCGATCGACCTGGCGATCCGGATGGTCGACCTGACCACCCTGGAGGGGGCGGACACCCCGGGCAAGGTGCGCGCGCTGGCCGCGAAGGCGCTGCGCCCGGACCCGGCCGACCCGTCCTGCCCGCACGTCGGCGCGGTCTGTGTCTACCCGGCGATGGTCCCGTACGTGGCCGAGGTGCTGCGCGGAAGCGCCGTGCACCTGGCCAGCGTGGCGACCGCGTTCCCGTCGGGCCAGGCGCCGTTGGAGATCAAGCTGGCCGACACCCGGGCCGCCGTCGCGGCCGGTGCCGACGAAATCGACATGGTGATCAACCGGGGTGCGTTCCTGGCCGGGCGCTACAAGGAGGTCTACGACGAGATCGTGGCCACCAAGGAAGCCTGCGGGGACGCCCACCTCAAGGTCATCCTGGAGACCGGCGAACTGGCCACGTACGACAACGTGCGGCGCGCCTCCTGGCTGGCCATGCTGGCCGGCGGTGACTTCATCAAGACCTCCACCGGCAAGGTCCCGGTCGCGGCGACCCTGCCGGTGACCCTGGTGATGCTGGAAGCGGTCCGCGACTTCCGGGCGGCGACCGGCCGGCAGGTGGGCGTGAAGCCCGCCGGTGGCATCAAGACCACCAAGGACGCGATCAAGTACCTGGTGATGGTCAACGAGACCGTCGGCCCGGACTGGCTCGACCCGGACTGGTTCCGCTTCGGCGCGTCCAGCCTGCTCAACGACCTGCTGATGCAGCGCACCAAGCTGACGACCGGCACCTACTCCGGTCCCGACTACTTCACCCTGGACTGATAGCCGATGTTCGAATACGCCCCCGCCCCCGAGTCCCGCTCGGTGGTGGACCTCAAACCCTCGTACGGGCTGTTCATCGACGGCACCTTCGTCGACCCGACCGACGGCGGCAGCTTCAAGTCGATCAACCCCGCCTCGGAGGAGGTGCTGGCCGAGGTCGCCGAGGCCGGCGCGCCGGACGTGGAGCGCGCGGTGCGTGCCGCCCGCAAGGCGTACGACAAGGTCTGGGGTCCGATGCCGGGCCGGGACCGGGCGAAGTACCTGTACCGGATCGCCCGGCTCATCCAGGAGCGCTCGCGTGAGCTGGCCGTCCTGGAGTCCCTGGACAACGGCAAGCCGATCCGGGAGTCCCGGGACGTCGACCTGCCGCTGGTCGCCGCGCACTTCTTCTACTACGCGGGCTGGGCCGACAAGCTGGGTCACGCCGGCTTCGGGCCGAATCCGCAGCCGATCGGCGTGGCCGCGCAGGTCATCCCGTGGAACTTCCCGCTGCTCATGCTGGCCTGGAAGATCGCCCCGGCGCTCGCCGCGGGCAACACGGTCGTGCTGAAGCCCGCCGAGACCACCCCGCTGACCGCGCTGCTCTTCGCCGAGATCTGCCAGCAGGCCGACCTGCCGGCCGGTGTGGTCAACATCCTCACCGGCGCCGGTGACACCGGCCGCGCCCTGGTCGAGCACCCCGGCGTCGACAAGGTGGCCTTCACCGGCTCCACCGACGTCGGCCGTGCCATCGCCCGGTCCGTCGCCGGCACCCGCAAGAAGCTCACCCTGGAGCTGGGCGGCAAGGCCGCCAACATCGTCTTCGACGACGCACCCATCGACCAGGCCGTCGAGGGCATCGTCAACGGCATCTTCTTCAACCAGGGCCACGTCTGCTGCGCCGGCTCCCGACTGCTGGTGCAGGAGAACGTCGCCGACCGGGTGCTGGAGTCGCTGAAGCGGCGGATGGCCCAGCTCCGGGTGGGCGACCCACTGGACAAGAACACCGACGTCGGCGCGATCAACTCCGCCGCCCAGTTGGAGCGGATCCGCGAGCTGTCCGACGCCGGTTCCGCCGAGGGCGCCGAGCGCTGGTCACCGCCGTGCGAGCTGCCCGACCGCGGCTTCTGGTTCGCGCCCACCATCTTCACCGGCGTCACACAGGCCCACCGGATCGCCCGCGAGGAGATCTTCGGCCCGGTGTTGTCGGTGCTCACGTTCCGCACCCCGGCCGAGGCCGTGGAGAAGGCCAACAACACGCCGTACGGGCTGTCGGCGGGCATCTGGACCGACAAGGGCTCCCGGATCCTGTGGATGGCCGACCGGCTGCGCGCCGGCGTGGTCTGGGCCAACACGTTCAACAAGTTCGACCCCACCTCGCCGTTCGGTGGCTACAAGGAGTCGGGTTACGGTCGCGAGGGCGGCCGGCACGGGCTGGAGGGCTACCTCAATGTCTGAGCGGGTCGCGGTACGCAAGACGTACAAGCTCTTCATCGGCGGGAAGTTCCCGCGCAGCGAGTCGGGACGGTCGTATCTCGTGCAGTCCTCGAATGTGTCACTGGCCTCCCGCAAGGACGCCCGGGACGCGGTGGTCGCCGCCCGCGCCGCCGTGAAGGGCTGGGCCGGCGCTACCGCGTACAACCGGGGTCAGATCCTCTACCGCGCCGCCGAGATGCTGGAGGGTCGCCGCGAGCAGTTCGTCGCCCTGGGCATCCCCGGCGACGAGGTGGACGCCGCGGTGGACCGCTGGGTCTGGTACGCCGGCTGGGCCGACAAGCTCGCCCAGGTGTACGGCGGCGCGAACCCGGTCGCCGGCCCGTACTTCAACATCTCCGCGCCCGAGCCGACAGGCGTGGTGGCGGTGGTCGCCCCGGAACGCCCGGCGCTGCTCGGCCTGGTCAGCGTGATCGCCCCGGCGATCGTCACCGGCAACACGGTGGTGGTGGCGGCCTCCCCGACCGAGCCGTTGGCGGCGGTGACGCTGGCCGAGGTGCTGGCCACCTCCGACCTGCCGGGCGGGGTGGTCAACATCCTCACGGGTGCGATCACCGAGACCGCGCCGGCGTTGGCGGCGCACATGGACGTCAACGCGCTCGACCTGACCGGGGTGACCGACGCCTCGCTCGCCACCGAGTGGGAGGTCAAGGCGGCCGAGAACCTCAAGCGGGTGCTCCGACCGGCCCCGGCCGACCACGACTGGTCCGCCGACCCGGGCCTGGCCCCGATGACCGCGCTCCTGGAGACCAAGACGGTGTGGCACCCCAAGGGGGTGTGATTCGTTCCCGGCCTCTTGGGTTTTCCGGGGGAGCCCGCCCACTCCGGGCGGTCAGGCTTGATCCCTGCGTGGGCGGGCTCCCCCGGAAAACCTGACGTGGGGTCGGTTCGTCGGGTGGGTCAGCTCACGGGTTCTGCCTCGGGTCGGTCCGCCGGTCCTGGTCGGCGATCATGGGGTTGGCGGGGTTTTTGATCTCGCTCGACCCGGTCAACCTCATGATCACCGCTGGGAGGGGTGGGAGTGGGAGTGGAGGGGGAGGGTGGGGTCTACTACCGGGGGTAGGATTGTTGCGTGACTCGGCTGGGCGATCTTGAGCGTGCGGTGATGGACGTGTTGTGGGACGTGGTCCCCGGCACGTCGGATGGTGTGACCGTGCGCGAGGTGGCCGACGCCCTCGACGGGCGCGAGTTGGCGTACACCACGGTGATGACCGTGCTGGACCGACTCGCCGGCAAGGGCATGGTGCAGCGGGAGCGCGAGGGCCGGGCCTGGCGGTACCGGCCGTCGGCCAGCCGTGAGGCGCACATCGCCCAGCTCATGCTCGACGCCCTCGATCTGGGCGGCAGCCGGGACGCCGCGCTGGTGCGGTTCGCCCGCTCGGTGACCGGCACCGAGGCCGAGGTGCTGCGTGCGGCTCTGGGGAACGAGGCCGGCCTGACCGGTGGGGGTTCCGCCGACGGCGGTTCCGAACTGACCGACCGCCTGGACGGGCCGACGGGCCGACGGCCCGCCGGCGAGGCAGCGGAGCGGTAGGGCGCACGCCGTGGCCTACGCCGTGCACTTCGCCGCCACCATGCTGGCCTGCTATCTGACGGCCCAGGTGATGGCCCGCTCCACCTGGACGTGGCGCAGCCCCCGGGTGGCGATCATCTGCTGGCAGGCCGTCGGGTTGGCGCTGGGGCTCTCGGCGATGGGGCTGCCCATGGCACTCGGGCTGAGCACGTACGGCCTGCCGACCGGGAGCGCACTGCTCGCCCTGGCCGACGACCTCGCCCACGGCACCCTGCCGGTCGGGCTGAGCACCTTCCACCTAGCCGGCGTCGGGGTGGGTTTCGGCATCGGCGCGGTCCTGGTCACCACGACCGTGCGCAGCATCCACGGCACCGTACGCGCCCAGCGCCGGCATCGGGACCTGCTCTCGCTGGTCGCCCGGGACGATCCGGCCGCGCCCGGCGCGCTCGTGCTGGATCATCCGAGCGCCGCCGCGTACTGCCTGCCCGGCGTGAAGCCGCAGGTGGTGGTCAGCGCCGGCACGCTGAGCATGCTGGACCACGCCGAGTTGGCCGCGGTGCTCAGCCACGAGCGCGCGCACGCCCACGAACGGCACGATCTGGTGCTGTTGCCGTTCACCGCGCTGTGCCGGGCGTTGCCCTGGTTCGGCTGGGTCCGCGACGCCCACGAGCGGGTCGCCCTGCTGGTCGAGATGCGCGCCGACGACAAGGCGCGTGAACTGCACGCGGATGCGCCGCTGGCGGGAGCGCTGCGCCGGTTCGCCGCGGCCGGTCACCGGATCACCCCGGCCGGCGCGCTGGGTGTGGGCGACCGGGATCTCGACGTACGGATGCAGCGCCTGCTGGTCAGCGACCGGCCGCCCCGGGTGCTCGGTGCCACCGCCCTCGCGGTCGCCAGCACGCTGGTCGCCCTCCCGATCACCCTCTTCCTGTCCTGAGCTGACCCCAGCGCACGCACGCGCCTCGCCTGACCCCCGAGCCCTGCGCGCCGCGCCCCACGCCCTACCCCTGCGCCACGCCCCCGCGCCCACGCGGCACGCCGCGCCGCGCGCCCACGCCGCACCCCACGCCCGACGCCGCGCCGCGCACCACGCCGCGCCCCCGCGCCGCAGCGCCCGCCTTCCGATCCCAAGGTCGCGCCTGATCCAGGTTCGAGTGGCATCCCACGGCGGACCAGGCCACTACATCCACGATCGAGCGCGATCTTCCCGGCCACACAACTACTACGCAATGTCGTAGACTTGTCTACGACGTCACGTAGTAGTCGAACGTGTAGAGAAACTACGTGTAGGGTGGCTACGACAAGGGAGCCAACACTACGGAGGGCCGGCCATGGACACCCTGCTCCTCGCCCGCCTGCAGTTCGCCACCACCACGTCGATCCACTTCCTCTTCGTGGTCGTCACGCTCGGGCTGGTCACCCTGCTGGTCGCGATGCAGACCGCCTGGGTGCTCACCGGCAACCCGAAGTGGGAACGGCTGACCCGCTACTGGGGTCAGCTCTACGTGATCAACTACGTGCTCGGCATCGCCACCGGCATCGTGATGGAGTTCCAGTTCGGGCTGAACTGGAGTGGCCTGTCGCGCTACGTCGGCAACGTCTTCGGCGCACCACTGGCGATCGAGACGCTTGTGGCGTTCTTCCTCGAATCCACGTTCCTCGGGATGTGGATCTTCGGCTGGCACCGGCTCGGCAAGGGCGTCCACCTGGCGCTGCTCTGGGGCGTGGCGATCACCGCGTACGCCTCGGCGTTCTGGATCATGGTGGCCAACTCCTGGCTGCAGAACCCGGTCGGCTACGAGGTACGCGACGGCATCGCCCACCTCACCGACTTCGGCGCGCTGCTCACCAACCCCAGCCTCGGCATGGCGTTCGGGCACGTGGTCTCGGCCGCGATGCTGGTGGGAGGCATGCTGATGGCGGCGGTCAGCGCCTGGCACCTGATCCGGCGCACCCCCGACTTCGCGCTCTTCCGCACCTCGCTGCGGATCGGCGTGGTCACCTCGGCGTTCGCGATCACCATGGTGCAGGGCTTCGGCTTCGCCCAGTTCGGCCCGGTCGGCTCGGTGCAGCCCACCAAGTTCGGCCAGGGCCCGGAGGGCCAGGCGTTGATCGCCGAGTGGACCGCGCGGTTCGGCCCCGGTGACTACACGCCGCCGGTGCTGGCCAACGTCGGGCTGGGCTTCATGATCCTGATCGGCTTCACCCTCGGATGCGTGTGGTTCCTGCTCCCCCTGCTCTTCCGCGACTGGATCATCCGACTGCGCTTCCCGCTCTGGCTGGTCCTGCTCGCCCTGCCGCTGCCGTTCGTCGCGGTGATCCTCGGCTGGATCGCCCGCGAGGTCGGCCGCCAGCCCTGGGTGGCGTACGGGCTGCTCCCCACCGAGCAGGCCGTCTCCCCGGTCGGCGCACCGGTGATGCTCACCTCGCTGATCGGGTTCAGCCTGCTGCTCGGCACGCTCGCCGTCACCAACTGGGTGCTGCTCGCCCGGCACGCGGCCCGGGGCGCGGCCGACCCGGCGCTCGGCCGCCCACCGACGCCCCCGAACGAGTCGGCCCGCCCCGAACCCGCCCTCGTCTGAGCACCTGAGGAGAAGACCGTGGACCTCGCCTGGTACGCCCTGCTCGGCCTGTTCTTCGCCGGCTACCTGGTGCTCGCCGGTTACGACTACGGGGTCGGGCTGTTGCTCGCCCGAGGCGGCGGCGCGGCGCGGCGGCGGGAGGCGCTCACCGCGCTCGGCCCGTTCTTCCTCGGCAACGAGGTCTGGCTGGTGGCCGCCGTGGGCATCCTCTTCGGCGCGTTCCCGATGCTGGAGGGCGAGTTGCTCTCCGGCTGCTATCCGGCCGTCGCCGGTGCCCTGGTCGGCGTCATCCTGGTCACTGTCGGGGTGCAGTTGCGTAGCCGACCCGGCGACGAACGGATCCGCGCACGCTGGGACCGCGTCGTGGTGATCGGCAGCGCACTCGCCGCACTGGGCTGGGGTGTGGTGCTCGCCGCGCTGTTGCAGGGCGTGCCCCGGCAGGCCGACGGGCACGTCGCCGGGGTGTCGCACCTGGCCACCCCGTTCGCGGCTGCCGCCGGGCTGGCCATGGTCGCGCTGGTCGCGGTGCACGGCGCGACCTTCCTCGCCCTGCGCCTGCCGACCGACGCCGCCACCGTGGTCGGGCGCACGGCCCGCCGACTGGTGCCGGTGGCGCTCACCGCGGTCGCCCTGGCCACCGTCGTGGGCCTGCTCTCCGCCCGGGTACGCGACACCGTCCAGCGGCCGGCGGTGGCCGTACTCCTGCCGGTGCTGCTCGTGGCGGCGCTGCTGGCGGCCCACGCGGCGCTGGCGCGACGGCGGCCGGGGTGGGCCCTGGCCGCCACCGGCGCGGCCCTGGCGCTGCCGGTGGCGCTGGTCGGTGCCGCCCTCTGGCCCTACGTGCTGGTGTCCACGACCGACCCCGGCGCCTCACTGACCGTGGCCGACGCCGCCGCGAGCGCACCGACGCTGCGGCTGCTCGGCTGGGTGGCGCTGCCGCTACTTCCGGCCCTACTAGGCTTCCAGGCGATGTGCTGGTGGGTTTTTCGAGGACGGACCGACGGTAGGGCACCGGTGTACTGGTGAAGCGCCGTCCGTTCGACCCGCGTCTGCTACGCCGGGTCCCTGCGGCCCGGCGCGACCTTGCCGTGCTCGCGTTCCTGGGTGTGCTCGCCGCCGGGTTGATCGTGGCGCAGGCCACCGCCCTCGCAGCGGTGCTGGCCACCGCCTTCGACGGTCGGCTCGACCGACCGGCGCTGGGCGCCTTCGTGGTCGCGGTCGCCGCCCGCTCCGCGCTCGTCTGGGCACAGGGCACGGTCTCGGCACGGGTCGCCGCCACGGTCAAGGCCACGCTGCGCGCCGACCTGCTCGGCGCGGTCGGCCGACACGGGCCCGGCTGGGTGGCCGGGCAGCGGGCCGGCCAGGTCGCCACCCTGGCCGGGCGAGGGCTGGACGCACTGGACGCGTACTTCACCGGCTATCTGCCTCAGTTGGTGCTCAGCGTGACGGTGCCCGTGGCCGTGCTGGCCCGGGTCGTCTTCGCCGACTGGAGCTCGGCAGTGATCATCGCGCTGACCCTGCCGCTGATTCCGGTCTTCGGCGCGCTGCTGGGCTGGCAGGCACAGGCCGCCACCGAACGGCAGTGGCGGCGGCTCTCGTTGCTCGGCGGGCACTTCCTGGACATGGTCGCCGGGCTGCCCACGCTGCGGGCGTTCGGGCGGGCCCGGGCACAGACCGACGTGGTACGCCGGATGGCCGACGGCCACCGGGTCGCCACCATGAAGACGCTGCGGATCGCGTTCCTCTCCGCGCTGGTGCTGGAACTGGTCGCCACCCTCTCGGTGGCACTGGTCGCGGTGCCGGTCGGCATCCGGCTGCTCGGCGGCGGGCTGGCCCTGCAGACCGCGCTGCTGGTGCTGCTCCTCACCCCGGAGGCGTACCTGCCGCTGCGGGCCGCCGGCAGCCGCTTCCACGCCAGCATGGAAGGCCTCGCCGCGCTGGACGAGGCGCTGACCGTCTCGGCCGCGCCCGTCGCACCCCGGGCCGCCGAGGGCGCCACCACTCCGGACGCCCGGCGCGAGATCCGGTTCGAGGGGGTGACCGTGGCGTACGAACGGACCACCGCGCTGCGCGACGTCACCCTGACCATCCGGGCCGGCGAACGGATCGCCGTCATCGGCCCCAGCGGCGCCGGCAAGAGCACTCTGCTCGGCCTGCTGCTCGGCTTCGTGACCCCGACCACCGGCCGGATCACCGTGGGCGGGGTCGACCTCGCCACCGCCGACCCGGACGCATGGCGCCGGCAGCTCGCCTGGGTGCCGCAGCGGGCTCACCTCTTCGCCGCCTCGCTGGCCGACAACGTCCGGCTCGGCGCACCGGACACCCCGCCGGACGCCCTCGCCACCGCGGTGCGCGACGCCGCTCTGGACGACGTGGTGGCCGGCCTACCGGACGGCCTGGACACCCTGCTCGGCGAGCGCGGTCACGGGCTGTCCAGCGGGCAGCGGCAACGGGTGGCGCTGGCCCGGGCCTTCCTGCGGGACGCGCCGGTGGTGCTGCTCGACGAACCCACCGCCCGCCTGGACACGGCGGCCGAGGCGGTGGTGCTCGACGCCACCCGGCGTCTGGTCAGCGGGCGGACCGCGCTGCTGGTGGCGCACCGGCCGGCGCTGCTCGCCGATGCCGACCGGATCCTGCGTGTCGAGGACGGTCGGGTGACGGAGCTGACGCCCGAGCCGACCGGGAAGGCGGCCCGATGAGCGCGGTACCCGAGCCGGCCCCCGGGGACGCCGGGCCGGTCGTCGACGCGACACCGGCCGGGCGGGGCGCCGCCGAGCGGGCCGTGCTGCGGCTGGCCCGCCCGTATCTGGGCCGTCTGGTCGGTGCCGGGCTGCTCGCCGCCGCCACCGAGTTCGCCGGGCTCGCCCTGATGGCCACCGCCACCTGGCTGTTGATGAGCGCCGCCGGCCAGCCCCCACTGGACCGGCTCACCGTGGCGATCGTCGCGGTGCGGGCGCTGGCGATCGGCCGTGGCGTGTTCCGCTACACCGAACGGCTCGCCGGGCACGACGCGGTGCTCCGCATGATCACCGACGTCCGGGCTCGGGTCTTCGCCACCCTCGCGGCCCGCCGCGACGTCGCGCACCGGTCGGGGGACGTGCTGAGCCGGCTGGTCTCCGACGTCGAGGCCGTCCAGGATCTGCTGCTGCGGGTGCTGGTTCCCGGCTCGGCGGCGGCCCTGGTCGGTGTGCTGGCGGTGGCTGGTGCGGCGCTGATCTCGCCGTCCGCCGCCGGGGCGCTCACCGTCGGGGTGCTGGTCGCCGGGGTGGCGCTGCCCGCACTGGCCACCGCGGTCACCCGCCGCAGCGCGGCCCAGGTGGCCCCCCTGCGCGGCGCACTGGCCACCGACGCGATCGACCTCACCCACGGCGCTGCCGACCTGGCCGCGTTCGGAGCGACCGACGTCGCGCTGCGCGCCGCCGAGCAGCGCGCCCGTCAACTGGCCCGGTTGGAGCGCCGGCTGGCGGCCACCGGGTTCGCGGTGGACGCGGCCGGTGTGCTGACCGCCGGGCTGACCGCGGCGGCGGTGGTGCTGGCCGCGCTGGCCGCCGACGTGTCGGGTGTTCTGGTGGGTGTCCTGGCCGTCGGCGCACTGGCCGCCGTCGAGGTGACGCTGGCCCTGGTCACGGCGGCACGGCAGTGGACGCAGCTGCGGCCCGGCCTGGCCCGGGTGGCATCCCTGCTGGATGCGGGCACGCCGACTCCCCCACGCACCGACGGACCGGGCGACCTGGTCGGCCCGCACGAACTGCGCTTCGTCGACGTGACCGTGCGGTACCGGGCCGGCGCGGCACCCGCCCTGGACAGCGTCAGCCTGGACCTGCCCGCCGGGCGGAGGATCGCGGTGGTCGGCCCGAGCGGCGCCGGCAAGAGCACCCTGGCCGCCGTGCTGACCGGCACCGTCCGGCCCGGGTCCGGCCGGGTCACCCTCGACGGTCACGACCTTTCGGCGTACGCCGAGGAGACGCTGCCCCGGGCGGTCGGCGGTCTGCTGGCCGAGGCGTACGTCTTCCATGCCACGGTGCGGGAGAACCTGCTCCTCGGGCGGGCCGGTGCGGACGAGGAGGAGTTGACGGCGGCCACCGCCGCTGCCGGGCTGCTGGAGTGGGTACGCGCCCAGCCGGCGGGCTGGGACACGCTGGTCGGCGAGGAGGGCGGGCAGCTCTCCGGTGGCCAGCGGCAGCGTCTGGCGCTCGCCCGGGCCCTGCTCGCCGCGCCGCCGGTGCTGGTCCTCGACGAGCCCACCGAAGGTCTGGATCCGGCGGCGGCGGACGCGGTACTCGCGTCCGCTCTCGCCGCCACACCCGCCGCGCACACGGTGCTTCTGATCACCCATCGGCTCAGTGGGCTGGCCGAGCTGGACGAGATCGTCGTCCTCGACGGCGGTCGGGTGATCCAGCGCGGTCGGCACGCCGACCTGGTCGCCGTCCAGGGCTGGTACCGGGACCAGTGGCTGGTCCAGGCAGCGGCCGAACGGGGTTACCTGGCGCTCGCCCCCTGACCGGGCTCCGGGACGGACCAGGGTTCTCCCCGACGTCGGGGGTCGGGCTTCCATGGCAGGGTGGTGCCATGCCGCACCGCGAGGACGTGTTGGTCGACGAGCACCTGCGGGAGTTCGCCGCCCGGTTGCAGGGGCCGGCGCGACTCAAGTCCGACCTGTTGACCGAGGCCCGGCACGGGCTGCTGGACGCCGTGGAGGCGTACCGCGAAAGTGGGTTGCCGCCGACCGAGGCGCAGCGCCGGGCCGTGGTCGAGTTCGGCTCACCGGCGCAGCTCCTCGCCTCCTGGCAGACCGAGCTGGCGGCGGGCGCGCTGCGCGGGCTGTCCCTGCGGGTGCTGGCGATCGCCGGGGTGGGGATGGTCGCCGGCGATCTGACCTGGAAAGGGTCGAGCTGGAGCGACGGCCCACGCCCCCCGGCCGGTTACCTGCTGCTCTCCAACTCGGTCGACTGGATCTGGGCGGGCGCGCTGCTGCTCGCGGTGGCCGGTCTGCTGGTGGTCGCGGCGAGCGCCCGCTCGCCACGGCCGGGCCTGGCGCTGGCGCAGCGCGCGGTGGGTGCCGGCCTGACCGGGGTGCTGGCGCTGTCCATCCTCGCCGGCTGCGCCCTCTTCGGCTGGTCGCTCAACCTCTGGGATGCCGCGCTGCACTGGCCTCCGATGATCATCGGCGCGGTGCTGGTCGGCGGCGCCTACTTCTCGCTGACCCGTGCGGTGCGCGGTTGGTTGCTGGCCGTCGCCCGCTGAGCCAGGCCCACCCGTTCGGGCCCACCACTCGGCGGCTCCACCAGGGGTCAGGCCGGGGTGGTGGGTGGGTTGGCGGGGTCCAGGAACCGGCCGACGGTCAGTTGGAAGTCGTGCCAACCGGCGCGTTCCCCGGCCAGCGCCCGGCGGCCGGAGTCGGTGAGCTGGTACGTCCGCCGCTCCCGACCGTTGACCGTGCTCCAGGTGCTCGCCACGTGCCCGGCGCGCTCCAGGCGACGCAACGCCGGATAGATGGTGCCGGTGGGCAGATCGAGACTGCCGTCACTGCGCTCGCGCAGCGCCTCGATGATGGCGTAGCCGTGCAGCGCGCCCTGTTCGAGAACGGCGAGCAGCAGAGCGTCGAGGTGGCCGTGCAACGCCTGGGCCTTCATGCGTAGCAACGCTACTTGTCGGACGGCCGGTTCGCCAGCGCCCACCACCAGCAGGTCGGATCCGTGCGCCAAGCGGCCACCGGGGTGCGGGCATCGGTCACCCAGGTCCGCCGACTAGGGTATGTGCCCAGAGTCACTCGTCGGGCAGAGACCCCGGCGGGTGGGCAACCCGAAGCACACGGAGGTCAGCGTGGCCCGCCAGTCGCCCCAACGGCCCGACGCCGACGAGCCCGAGCTCGACGACACCACCGGCGCGGCCCAGCCAGACGAGATCGAGGAGACCGACCGCCCAGCGGTTCCGGTCGACCGTGCGCTCTGGGACGAGCTGCGCATCGATCCGGTGGAGATCGCCCTGCCCGCCGGCACCGGCTTCACGCTGCGGGCGTACCGGCCGGCCAGCTCGCTGACCCCGACCGACGCGACCGAGCGCGACCTGGACGACCCGTTCCTCGCCCGCCGTCAGGTGATCGAGGAGGAAGAGGACGACGAGACCGTCGTCATCCTCGACGAGGAGCTGGCCGAGGAGTTCGCCGACAGCGACGAGGACGAGTCGACGCGCCGCCGCCGCGACGGCGCCGCCGACACCGAGACCGCCGACGACGAGGCCGACGAGGACCTCACCGACGAGGCGGACGACGAGGAGGTGCCGGTCTTCCTCAGCAACAAGGGCAAGCTCCTGCTGTTCAAGACCCCCGAGTCGTTGGTCAGTTTCATCCGGTCCGGCGCCCCCAACGATCTGTCCCAACTGGACAGCTGGAATGAATTGTCCGAACGGGTGGAGCCGGCAGATATCGCGCCGCTCGACGAGGACACCTACGAGCTCGACCTCGTCGTGGAGAACCTGCGCGGCGGGCACGACACCTGGGATTCGACCCTGCTGATCGAGGCCGGCGAAGTCGCTCGTGACCTCTCGTACGCATTGCGGCTGCCTGCGGTGCTCGACATGCTCTCCGCCGGCTCCAGCCTCGACGATCTGGACGAGGCGCTGCGGGCCACCGCCAACGGTGGAATCGGCGCTTTCATGGGCCGGCGGCGGCTGAAGAAGATCGGGGCGCAGACCGCGAGTTTGGGTTGGCGGACCATTGTCGGCAAGATCTCTGCGGTGGTGGACTGGCGCGACTGACCCGTACCGGGGAGCATCAGTTGCTGGCAGAGGAAAGACCTGTCCCGGGAGGAGGACGACGCCGTGGCGCTCGTGCGCGTTTACTGCGGTCTGGCCTCGGCGGATCCGGCTGATCGACCGGCCTCCGCCGGCTCGACGCTGACGTCCGCTGTGGTCGACGACGCAGGCCGTCTGCTGCATGTCTGCGAGATCAGCGACGACGCCGCTGGCTACGCCCAGCTCGTCGCGCTGCTCGTGGAGCGGTCGGGCGGGCCGAGCGGTGCGGCCATCGCCGCCGACAGCGACGACCACACGGTCATCTCGCTGTTGAGCGCGGCGGGTCGGCCCCTGGCGATCGCCGACGACGACTCGGTGGACGACTTCGCCGAACGGTTCGCTGACGACGACTCCCTCGAGGAGATGCAGTCGCCTCCGGCCGAACGACGGGCCGTCGGCCTGGCCCGCGCGTTGCAGGCGGGCGCGCTCTCGGCGGTCACCCTGCCGGCACCCCGGGATCTCGCCGGCTACAAGCAGGTGCTCGCCGCGCACGCCGCGCTGGCCAGCGGTCGACACTCGGCCGCCGTGGCGCTGCGCGAGGTCCTTCGTGAGCTCTACCCGGCGGCCCTGCGGGCGTACCCGGATCCGGCCGAGCCGGTCTCACTGGCGGTGCTCGACGCGCTGCCCGAGCCGGGCATGCTCGGCGGCACCGTGGCGCGTGGCCGCGAGGTGTCGGTCGCCGCCGACGCCATCGCCGCGCATCTCGCCGCCGACGGGGTCGCCGACGCCGAGGAGATCAACGAGGCGGTCACCGCCCTGCGGGTCGCCATCTCCGAAACGCCCCGCCGCGCCGCGGTCAACCGGGCGCTCACCTCGGCGGTGGCCGAGACGGTCCGCCAGGCCGTCGCCTCGGTGCGGGCCTGCGACGCAGGGTGTGAAGCCCTGGTCAGTGCCCTCGGTTCACGGGTCACCACGCCTGCCCAGGCACCCGGCCGCCGCGCCGCCGCCCGCCGTGGCGAGTCGGTCGGTGAGCTGACCGGGATGACCGGCACCAGTGCCGGGCTACGTTCGGTCCGGCCCACCCCGCCCGCTGAGCCCGCACCCACCGTGGGCCGGCGCAGCCGTCCCGAGCCGATTCCCGGCAACGCTCCGGTGGCGTCGCCGCGCCCGCTCGGGCCGCCCCCGACCGCACCGGCTCCGGTCATGCCGCCGCCGGTCGCACCCGCACCGGTGGCCCCGGCCGCGATGGCCAAGCCCCCGGCGTCCACACTTCCCAGCCGCACCGAGCCGGCGCCCAGCCGGATCGACGGTCCGACCAACCGACCGGTCTCCTCGCCACCACCCCCACCGCCGGGGATCACCCCGATCGCACCCGCGCAACGCGGCACGGTGCCTCCGGCCGAGGCCGGCGAGCCGTTCCGGCCGACGCTTACCACCGCCGCGATCAACAACGCGCGGGCCGAACGGCAGCGTACGGTCATCCCGCCCCGCCCGAAGACCAACGGCGAACGGCCGAGCCACCTGCAACGCCCGGTCGACGAGCCGCCCACGGGCGGGTTCAGCGCCACCGACCTCAGCATTCCGGTGCCGACCCCCCGGCCCGGCCAGGACGCTGCTCCCCCGGGATCCCGGGCCAACTGGCCGCTTGTCAACAACCCGGAGGACCCGGCCGACAGCTCGCCGAACAACCCGGTGGCCTACTCGTACGGCGGCAACCGCGGCATCGACGCCCCGACCGATCCGGGCCGCGCCGACGGTCGCGTGACCCCGCCCTGGTTGGCCGACGACCTGCCCCAGGAGCCGCCCATGCTGCGGCTGGTGGAGCCACCGCCGCTGGCTGACCGGGCGCTGCGAGAAGGGCTCAACCCGACCGCGGACCCGCACCTGGAGACGCCGCCGCTGCGGTTGGTCGACCGGGAGCAGGCTGCCCGTGGCGGCCGAGCGGCTGCGCGCCCCGACCGTGCCGCCGAGCACCGGCCGCCCCCCATGGAGCACCGGCCTCCCGCCATGGAGCACAGGCCGCCGCCGGTCGAGCACCGGCCGCCGCCGGTCGCCGACGAGGGCGACGGCGACCTGCTGATTTTCGCGCAGGCCAAGTCGGCCTGGTTCGTCGGCCAGGCCGAAGAGTCCGATCTGGACTGGTCGACCACTGCCGACACCGGCTGGCAGGCCGCAGAGCAGGCCGCCCGTCCCGCGGTGGGCGCCGAGACCAACGCCGGGTTGCCGAAGCGTGTTCCTCAGGCCAATCTGGTCCCGGGTTCCCCGCTGCGCGAGGAGCGTCCATTGCGGATAGTGCGCGATGCGGCAAGTCTCGCGGAGAACACCACCGGCTACTTCCGTGGCTGGCGTCGTGGCCAGGAGATCGGCGGTTTCGCGGTGGGCGGACGGCCCGGTCGCGAGGCGGCCGGTGGCTGGGACTTCAGCCGCGACCACGGGGACCGCGACGACGACCGGGAGTACGAGTACCGCTCCGCCGGTTACCAGTCCTGAGCGTCGCTCTCACGTACGCGTTCCTTCCGCCCCCAGTCCCGGTGTACCGGCTGGGGGCGGAAGTGCGTTCAGGAGCCAGCTGAACGGCACGGCGGCACGCACCCAGCCACCGGCCAGGCCCCATCAGGCGCCAACGCAAGAGATCTTGGAAGGAAACCGCCCCCGGAGGGGCCGATACCTTCCAAGATCTCTGGGGTCGCGCGGCGGGCAGCATTCAGCGCCCGGTGGCGGCCAGGGCCACCACCGGGCGCGGGAGCGTCCCGATCAGGCCGGGGCGACGGCGCGCGTACGGCGCATGGTGAGCACGTACTCGACCAGCGAGATCAGCACGTGCTTCGTCGACTCCCGGTTACGGGCGTCGCAGGCCACCACCGGCACGTCGCTGGAGATCGCCAAGGCGTCCCGAACGTCCTGCGGGTCGTGGTACTGCATCCCGTCGAAGCAGTTGATCGCCACCAGGTACGGGAGGCGTCGGTGCTCGAAGAAGTCGATCGCCGCGAAGCAGTCGGCCAGCCGGCGAGTGTCCACCAGCACGACCGCGCCGATGGCACCCCGAACCAGTTCGTCCCACATGAACCAGAATCGGGTCTGACCCGGCGTACCGAACAGGTACAGGATCAGGTCACGGTCGATCGAGATCCGGCCGAAGTCCATGGCCACCGTGGTCGTCGTCTTGCCCGGCACCTGCCGGGTGTCGTCGACGCCCACGCCAGCCGAGGTCATGATGGCCTCGGTGGTCAGCGGCGTGATCTCCGAGACCGAGCCGACCAGCGTCGTCTTACCGACGCCGAATCCACCGGCGATAACGATCTTCGCCGACGTCACGCGGCCGCTCGGGCTCGGCGGGCGGTGCGACATGTCAGAGCCTGCGAAGTCCACTCAGCACCCTCTCCAGCAGTTCAGTGCCCACCGCGTCGTCGGAGTCGTCCAGGATGGTCGGCTCGTGGACCGCGACCAGGCCGTCGGTCGCCATGTCGGCGATGAGCACCCGGGCCACGCCGAGCGGGAGCTGCATCCGCGCCGCGATCTCCGCGAGCGATTGCACGCGTCCGTCACACAGCGCGGCGATGTACTGGTGTTCGCGGCCCTGGCCGCCGTTGCCATTGGCAGCGGCCCGACCGCGCACCGTCGTCTCGACGAGCGCCTCCAGCGCGATGTCGAGCCGGGGACGGGTACGACCACGGGTCACGGCGTATGGACGGACCAACGCTCCGGTCGGTTCGTCACGATCGGCCATCTCGCCGCTCACCTCCTTCGCACCCGTTACCGGCTCCCACCGGTGGAACCCGTCGTTGTTGTCCTTGCAATTGTGCCGACCTCACGATCGGCGAGTCGTCAACCCAACATGCCCGCAGCCGCACGCGGCTGCGGGGTCAGCGCGTCACCGACCCGGTCGACCAGCAGCGCCATCTCGTAGCCGACCTGGCCCACGTCGGAGCTGCGAGCAGCCAGCACGGCGAAGGACGAGCCATCCGAGATGGACATCAGGAACAGGAAGCCATTGTCCATCTCCACGACGGTCTGCAACACCGCGCCTCCCTCGAAGCAGCGAGCTGCCCCCTGGGTCAGGCTGACCAGACCGGACGAGATCGCGGCGAGCTGGTCGGCCCGGTCGCGCGGCAGGTCCCGTGACGACGCCAGGAGTAGGCCGTCGGCCGAGACGGCGACCGCATGCGCGACACCGGGCACCCGGTCGGCGAAGTTGGCCAGCAGCCAACCAAGATCCTGAGTAGTTGTCATCCTTCTTGCTCCTTCTGCCCGCTCCCGGCCACCGGGCCTGAGCCAGACTGCGAGGATTGCCCTCCCGAAGTCGCCTCCGGGTTGGTCGGGTTGTCCGAGGTGCTACGCCCTCGCTGCACGCCCCGGTGGTAGGCGGAGAGCAGGCCACGGACCGCCTCCGGGGAGCGCCGCTGGACCGAGGTGGTGGGCTTCTCCACCGCACCCGGCACCAACTGCGCCATCGGCTTGCGCTTCGGCAGACCGGTCGTGGTGGTCTCGCTCACCGGCGCCGCGTCAGCCGCTGCCGAGGCAGCACGCCAGCCGTCGTCGGCTGCGGTCTGCCAGCCGTTGGTCTGTGGTTGGGGCCGGCGGTTCGGCAGGCTCTCAGCAAGGCTCGGGCGTCCGCCCTCGTTCGCTGTGGAGCCGTTGCCCCGCGGCGCTCCTCCGGCCATCGGAGTGTCTGCCATCGGTGTGTTACCTGTCGTCCCGGGTGGTGTCTTGTGGACTGCCTGACCGGTGGCCTCGACTGTGGCGAACTGCTGGGTAGCGTTGTCGCCGTTCTTCGCCGGCTGGGCACCGGCGGCGCCCTCCTCCGAACCCGGGCGGCGAGTACGGAACCAGGCCGACTCGAGCTCCCGGAAGATCGGCAGCTCCATCGTCTCGTCCGCGTACCGCTGGCGGTTCTGCGCCTGCGGTTGCTGCGGAGCCGGCCGACTCTGCGGAGCTGGAGCCGGCACCGGGGCCGGAGGCTGGACCGGAGCCGGAGGCTGGGCTGCTGCGGCCGACGGCTGCTCGCCGGGTCGCGGCACACGCGGCAGCTCCGTCGTCATGTCCAGAGCGGCGGCGAGCCGCTCAGGCACCGGCGGGGTCGCCGCGTCCCGGTCACCGTTCGGTACCGGCGGCCAGGCAGGGGGTGCCGGGGCTCCGGCGGCCTGCGCGGGCGGGGCCGACCGGGGCGCGAACCCGCTGAACGACTGGCTGGAGGCGGGCGGCACCGAGTACGGCTGAGCCGAGTACGGCTGCCCGGAAGCCGGCGACGCCGACACGGGCGAAGCGGACACCGGCGGACCGGCGTACGGCTGCCCGGAAGCCGGGGCGGCGGACACCGGCGGACCGGTGTACGGAGCACCCGAGTAGGGCTGCCCGGAGTACGGCTGGCCGGACGCCGGCGAGGCGGACACCGGCGCGCCGGAGTAGGGCTGCGCGGACACCGGGGGCGCCGAGTACGGCTGCGTCTCGGGGCTGCTCGGCAGCTGTCGAGGAATGGACGGCTGCTGGCCGGTGGTCGGGGTGTCGTCCCCGGCGCGACGCTGCGGCAGCGGGTCGATCCCCTGGCCGTTGGCGGGCCGCGGAGTGAACCCGTCGCCACCGTTGACGCCGTTCGCCCCGGCCGCGCCGGTCAGATCGGACCAGGCCGGCATCGAGCGGTAGCCACCGGTGTTGGCAGGGGTGCCGGATCCGTTGCGCGAGGCCGGCTCGAACGGACGACCGCCGAGGGTGACCTGGTTGCCGGACTCGCTCGGACGAGGGCCGTTGCCCAGCGCCGGCAGCGCGCCGAAGACCGGGGCGGGCCCGTTCTGCTGTGGGCCGCCGGCCGCGGGCAGAGCCGGGGGCTGCTGCACCCGACCGGAGAGCGCCCGGGGCACCAGCACCGAGGTGGGCAGGGTCACCTCCGCGACGGTCCCACGGTCGGAGCCGGGGCGGAGCTCGACCCGGACGCCGTGCCGGGACGCCAGCCGGGCGACCACGACCAGGCCCATCATCCGGGAGACGGCCACGTCCACCTGCGGCGGCGTCGCGAGCCGCTCGTTGAGGTCGTGCAGCTGGTCGGCGCTGATGCCGATGCCGCGGTCCTCGACGTAGAGCGAGGACCGGTCGCCGACCCGGCGGGCCTCGACCATGACCTGCGAGTCGGGCGGAGAGAACGCGGTGGCGTTGTCGAACAGCTCGGCGACGAGGTGCACCAGGTCGTTGACCGCGTGCGCGGCGACCTCGATGTCGCGGTCGATGACGCCGAACTCGATCCGGGTGTAGTGCTCGACCTCGGACTGCGCGGCGCGCAGCACGTCGATGAGCGCGGCCGGCTCGCGCTGCACACGGGTGGAGTCGGCACCGGCGAGCACCAGCAGGTTCTCGTCGTTGCGGCGCATTCGGGTGGCCAGGTGGTCGAGCTGGAACAGCTCGGCCAGCCGGTCCGGATCCTCCTCGCCGCGCTCCAACCGGTCGAGGTGCCCGATGAGGCGGTCGACCAGGATCTGTGAACGGCGGGCCAGGTTGACGAACATGGTCGCGACGGAGGCGCGCAGTGCGGCCTGCTCGGCGGCCGTGCGGACGGCTTCCAGGTGGACGGCGTTGAACGCCTCGGTCACCTGGCCGAACTCGTCGCGGCTGCGGACCGGTAGCGGCTCGGCGATCTGGTTGGCCAGCTGCACCGGGGTGAGCTGGCCGACGACCTGCGGGTCACGCAGTCGGGCAACCGCCTGGGGCAGGCCGTACTGGGCCACGGAGAGGGCACCCTGTCGCAGTTCGCGCAGCGAACGGGCCATGGATCGGGCGACCAGGTACGCGAAGAGGATGGCCAGCAGCAGCATGCTGAGCAGCAGGCCGGTCTCCAGGAACACCTGGCGCTGGACGTCCGAGCGGAGGGCGTCGGCCTCGTTGACCACTTCGCGGTCGAGCTGCGTCTCGACGGTGCGGATCAGCTTCGCGTTGGCCGTCATCGCGGCTTCCCACTGGTCCGGGCCGAACGGCGCACCACGCATGTCGCCGGTGGTGTTGCCGTCGATCCAGCCGGTGTAGTTCTGCGCCTGCCGACGGTCGCCACCCGCGACCGTCTGGTCGTGGAACTTCGCGTCGTCCGGGGTGGCCACGGCCTTGAAGCTCTGCAACGCCTGTTGCTGGCCGGTGCCACTGGCGATGTAGTCGGTGCGCAGCGCCGGCGTGAGGCGCTTTCCGCCCTTCACGCCCAGCGCGCGGTGCACCACGACCCGGCGTACGGCGAGGAACTCCTTCTCGCGGGCGACTGCCGCGGCGGCACGCATCCGGTCGCTCAGGTCGTTGTCACCGGCGAGCTGCGTGGCCGAGTCACGGATGGCGAGCAGGTCGGTGATCAGGCCTTCGTACGCCTGCACGGTCTCGGTGAGCGCGAGCTTCCCGTTGAACACCTGGCTGCGGACGCCCGAAAGGTCCTGCAGGTTCTGGTCGATGCCGTCGAGCAGACCCTCGAGGCTGCTCGGCAGGTCCTCGACCTCGGCCCGCTGCTGCCGGTAGGGGATCGCGTCCTGGTCCACCCGGGCGTTCACCCGGTTGTAGGCCTCTTGGTACTGAGCCGTCGGCTGCGTCCCGTCCGCGCCCAGCAGCAGCACGGCGGCTGTCCGCTCGTCCTGCAGACTGTCGACCAGGTCACCCGAATAGCTCGACAGGTTCGCCAGGTCGCCGGCCCGGTTGGCATTGTTGAGCGTCTCCACGTGGTCGACCAGACCACTGGTGCCCACCACGACCGTGGCGATGGTCGGCACGATCATGATTAGACCGAGCTTGGACCAGATCGGCATGTCCCCGAGCCGGCTGGCCGGCCGGCGCAGCCGCGACAGGAGGGAGCCCGCCATCTTTGGCCGTTTGCTCACAACACCGCCCTCGCGATTACAGCTTCAACGCGTTGCCCCGGGCAACGCCCAGCGACCGACCCGGCGGGTCGGACCCCCGAGATTCCATCACGCCGGTCGGCAAGAAGAAAGCCCAGGTTGTCACCTGCCGAAGGTGTGATGAGATGTTGATGCGATTTGATAGCAGTCTGTCTGGCCGGAGTAACTGAAGGTAATGGAACATCCGCACCGCGTTGTCCTGCTCGCCGGCCCTTCGGGCTCCGGAAAGTCGTACATAGCGCAGCAAACCGGGTTACCGGTGCTCTGCCTGGACGACTTCTACAAAGACGGCGATGACCCTACGTTGCCGCGACGAAACGGCCAGGTGGATTGGGAATCTCCCCAGTCCTGGGACGCCTCCGCCGCGGTGGAAATCATTGCCCGACTTGCTCGTGAAGGCCGAGCCGATGTGCCGGTTTATGCGATCGGTGCAGACCGAAGGGTGTCCACCCGGCCATTTGATGTCGACGGATCGCCACTTTTCGTAGCCGAAGGGATCTTCGCCGCGGAGATCGTCGAGGAGTGCCGTCGCCGTGGGCTGCTCGCCGGGGCGTACGCGCTGCGTCGGCCGCGCGGGGCGACCTTCCTCCGTCGGCTGGCCCGCGACCTGTCCGAGCAGCGCAAGGCTCCCCGGGTGCTGGTCCGGCGGGGCGTGGCGCTGCTCCGGGCCGAGCCCGCGGTCCTGCGTCGGCAGACCGGGTTGGGCGCGGAGGCCGCCCGCGCCCGGGAGGTGCTGCGCCGGGTGGCCGGCCTGCTCGCCGGCCACCCGCACGGCTGAGGAGGTCAGGCCAGCAGCTTGGCGTACGCCGGCTTGATCACCTCATCGATGATCCGCAGCCGCTCGTCGAACGGGATGAACGCGCTCTTCATCGCGTTGATGGTGAACCACTGCAACTCCTTCCAGCCGTAGCCGAACGTGTCCACCAACAGCGACATCTCCCGCGACATGGAGGTGCCGCTCATCAGCCGGTTGTCGGTGTTGACCGTCACCCGGAAGCGCAGGTCCCGCAGCAGGCCGATCGGGTGGTCCGCGATGGAGGACACCGCTCCGGTCTGCACGTTCGACGAGGGGCACAGCTCCAGGGGAATCCGCTTGTCCCGGACGTACGCGGCCAGCCGACCGAGCGCGCCGTCGGGGGCGATGTCGTCGACGATCCGCACCCCGTGACCGAGGCGGTCCGCCCCGCACCACTGGATCGCCTGCCAGATGGAGGGCAGACCGAACGCCTCACCAGCGTGGATGGTGAAGTGGAAGTTCTCCCGCTGCAGGTACTCGAAGGCGTCCAGGTGTCGGGTGGGCGGGAAGCCCGCCTCGGCGCCGGCGATGTCGAAGCCGACCACCCCGGAATCCCGGTGCCGCACGGCCAGCTCGGCGATCTCCTGGGATCGGGCGGCGTGCCGCATCGCCGTGAGCAGTGTGCCCACCCGGATGGTGAGGCCCGCCTCGACGGCCTGCGCGGTGCCCTCGGCGAACCCGGCCAGCACCGCCTCGACCACCTCGTCCAGGCTGAGGTCCTGCTCCAGGTGCTGCTCCGGAGCGAAGCGCACCTCGGCGTAGACCACCCCGTCGGCCGCCAGGTCCAGGGCACACTCGCGGGCGACCCGCCGCAGCGCCGGTGCGGTCTGCATGACTGCCACGGTGTGCGCGAACGTCTCGAGGTAGCGCTCCAGGGAGCCGGAGTCGGCTGCGTCCGCGAACCAGCGTCCGAGCGCCTCGGGATCCGTGGCGGGCAGCTCGTGGCCCACCTCGGCGGCCAGGTCGACGATTGTCGCCGGCCGCAGCCCGCCGTCGAGGTGGTCGTGCAGCAGTGCCTTCGGAACCTTGACGATGTCCTCGTAGCGAATCGTTGCGACCATGCTCAGACCCTAGCCAGCCAGCTCCTGCCCATCCGACCAGGTCACTCATCCAGGCCAGCCGTAGACGCGGTCGACGGCAAGTCGGATGACCACGCGACCGTCGGCGACCATGGCGGCCCGGTACTCCGCCCAGTCGGGGTGCTCGCCACGAATGCGCCGGTAGACCTCGACCAGTTCCTCCACGGTGGCGTCGTCCTCGGTCCCGGCGGGTGGGGTGAGGGTCGCGGTGCCGTCTGCGACCGCGTACGCGCCACCGTCACCGGTCGTCACATGGAAGCTGGCCCGGGGGTCCCGGCGCAGGTTACGGGCCTTGGCCCGGTCGCCGACGGTCGAGCAGCGGAGGAGCCCCGGCTCGGCCAGGTAGTCGAGGTTCGACAGTTGGGGTCGGCCGTCGCGGCGAAGGGTGACCAGGACCCCACGCCCGCGTTCGCCGAAGAGCTGCCAGAGATCTTTCGTTGACATGTCATCGACCGTAGGGGGCATTTCGATGACATGTCAACGATCCGGATAGACTGGGGGCATGGACTCGCCCCGGTGGCTGGACGAGCGGGAGGACCGCGCGTGGCGTGGCTACCGCCGAATGCGTCGGCTGCTCGACCTGGAGCTGGCGCGGCAGTTGACGCAGGACAGCGGTCTCTCCGAGCCCGACTACGACGTGCTCTCCGACCTCTCCGAGTCACCGGAGGGACGCCTGCGCCTCCGCGAGCTGGCGGACCGGATGCTCTGGTCCCGTAGTCGGCTCTCACACCACCTCACCCGGATGCAGCAGCGCGGCCTGGTGACCCGCGAGGAGTGTGCCGACGACGCCCGGGGCTCGGTCGTCGTACTCACCCCGGCCGGTCGGCAGGCCGTCGAGTCCGCTGCCCCTGGGCACGTGGCCGCCGTCCGCCAGCACCTGATCGACCGGCTCACCCCGGCGGAGATCGACGCCCTCGGCGCGCTCACCCACCGGGTGGTCGACCACCTCAACGGGCGGACGCCCCACCCACGGCACGATCCGGAGGCCTGACGTGGACCCCCGCATCCTCGACCGACTGCGCTGTCCGGTCTGTGGCGAGCCACTGGCCGAGGTGACCGCCGGCACCGCCAGGGCGCTGCGCTGCCCGCGCCGGCACAGCTTCGACATCGCCCGCCAGGGTTACGTCAACCTGCTCGCCGGTCGCGCCCCGCACGTCGGCGACACGGCCGAAATGATCGCGGCCCGGGCGGACTTCCAGGCCGCCGGCCACTACGACGTCATCTCCGCCGCCCTCGCCGCCGCCGCGACGGACGCCGTCGACCGTCCAGGCACGACGAACGCCCCCCGCCCCCTGGGCTCTGCTCCCACCAAGGCAACGGTCTCCGACCAGGAGTGTCGCCTGGAGGTAAGCAGAGCAAAGGACACCACGGCAGCGGTACGGTCCGAGCCCTCGGCACCCGACGTCGACGCGTACCCCCTGGTGGTGGATGCCGGCGCCGGCACCGGCCGTTACCTCGGCGCGGTGCTGGCGGCGCTGCCGGACGCCGTTGGTCTGGCCCTGGACGTGTCCAAGCCGGCGCTGCGACGCGCGGCCCGCGCGCATCCCCGGGCCGCCGCCGCCCTCGCCGACACCTGGCAGCGGCTGCCGCTGGCGGACGCCTCGACGGCCGTGCTGCTGAACGTCTTCGCGCCGCGAAACGGCCCGGAGTTTCACCGGGTGCTCGATCCGGCCGGCACTCTGCTCGTGGTCACGCCGGACAACGACCACCTCGCCGAGTTGGTGGACGCGCTCGACCTGCTCCGGGTGGACCCGGAGAAGGCGGACCGGGTGACCAGCAGCCTGGACGGGCACTTCACACCGGTCAGCTCCACGGTGCACCGGGCGGAGCTGACGCTGACCCGGACGGAGGCCGCCAGCCTGGTCGGGATGGGCCCGAGCGCGTGGCACACCGATCGCGCCGCCCTCACCGAGCGGCTGACCGCACTGCCCGAGCCCGTCCGGGTGACCGTGGCGGTCCGGGTGGCCGCGTACCGACCTCGCTGAACTCAGGTGGAGAGGTCGACCTCTTCCCAGCCCGGGGGCTCGTCGTGGTACGGCCCGCGCAGGATCACCGCCCACTCCAGTGCCCAGCGCCGCTGCCCGATCGCGTTCGCGTCGACCAGGCCCGGTGCCCTCCGGCCGTCGCGCTCGGTCTCCAGATAGGCCCAGTCCAGGCAGTAGTGCAGGTCGAGCAGCGCCGCCGCGTCGGCCGGGTGCTGCGGCGCCGTGAGGATCCGGGAGCGCCAGTGCGGGAAGGTCTCCCCTCCGGCGATGTGCGGCAGCCGTTCGACCAGCCGCTCGTCGACGGCCAGGGTGGGGTCGAGCTGCTTGCTCAACCCGAGCACCCAGGCCAGCGCGAAGAGCGCGTCGTGGTGCAGCACGAACGACCGATGGTCCCCCTTGCCGCCCATCACGAACTGCCACTCCGGCGGGGTCACCATCTCCACCAGGTGTGAGCCGAGCAGCCAGCTCATCGCCGCCTGCGGGGGCATCCCGAAGCACCGGGCCAGGATCAGGTGCAGCACGGCGATCCGGGCCTCGATCTCCGCCGTGGGGCGCAGCTCGATCGCGTCACCCGGCTCCCACACCAGCGGGAACTGGGCCGGCGGCAGCGGCAGGCCGAGCCGGGACAGCTCGTCCAGACTCGCCTCGCGCACCTCACGTGGGTCGGGGGCAGCAACGCTCACGGCGGATCTTCCTGTCTGCTCGCGCCGGCGCACGGCCGGTGGTCCCCCCTTGGCCTGCGACAATAGCGCTCCCAGGTGACCGGCACCATGCCCACCCCGGCCCCGGTTCGATCAGCCGATGCGCTCGATGACCAGCGGCGTCGACGCCGGAGCCGTCGGCGCGACGCGCACCGCGGTCGCGGCCTCCGCCAACGCCGCCGGGATCCGCGTCGCGTCCTCGGCACGCAACTCGTAGAGGGCGTCACCGGCCCGCACCGGGTCACCCGGCCGCTTGTGCAGCACCACACCGGCCGGCACGCTGACCGGGTCCTCCTTGCGGGCCCGACCCGCGCCGAGCCGCCACGCCGCAACCCCCATGGCGTACGCGTCGACGGCGGCGACGTGTCCGTCCTGCTCGGCGCGGACCACCTCGACCTCGGCGGCCTCGGGCATCGGCGCGTCCGGGTCGCCTCCCTGCGCCCGGATCATCGCCCGCCAGGAGTCCATCGCCCGACCGTCGCGCAACGCCGCCGCCGGGTCGGCGTCGGGCAGGCCCGCGGCGTCGAGCATCTCCCGGGCCAGGGCGAGGGTCAGCTCCACCACGTCGGCCGGCCCACCGCCGGCCAGCACCTCCACCGACTCGGTCACCTCGACGGCGTTGCCGATCGCCAGGCCGAGCGGGGTGGACATGTCGGTGAGCAGGGCGACCGTCCGGACGCCGTGCGCGCCGCCCAACTCGACCATGGTGCGAGCCAGCTCGCGGGCCTGGTCGACGGACTTCATGAAAGCGCCCGAGCCGACCTTGACGTCGAGGACCAGCGCCCCGGTGCCCTCGGCGATCTTCTTGCTCATGATCGAGCTGGCGATCAGCGGGATCGCCTCCACCGTGCCGGTCACGTCGCGCAGCGCGTACAGCTTGCGGTCCGCCGGTGCGAGCCCCGCGCCGGCCGCGCAGATCACCGCGCCGACCTCGTCCAGTTGCTTGATGAACTCGTCGTTGCTCACCGTGGCCCGCCAGCCCGGGATGGACTCCAACTTGTCCAACGTGCCACCGGTGTGCCCGAGGCCCCGGCCGCTCAACTGCGGTACGGCCGCGCCGCACGCCGCCACCAGCGGAGTGAGCGGCAGAGTGATCTTGTCGCCGACGCCTCCGGTGGAGTGCTTGTCGACGGTCGGCCGGCGTACCGCCGAGAGGTCCAACCGCTCGCCGCTGGCGATCATCGCGGCGGTCCACCGGGCGATCTCCGGCCCGGTCATGCCGTTGAGCAGGATCGCCATCGCCAGCGCGGACATCTGCTCGTCCGCGACAGCCCCGCGGGTGTACGCGTCGACCACCCAGTCGACCTGCGCGTCCGACAGCACCCCGCCATCCCGCTTGACCCGAATGACGTCAACAGCAGCAAAACTCATCAGAAGATCTTTCCTAGTCGTAGGGATCAAGCCTGACCGCCCGGATCCGGGCACGGTCGGCCCAATCCCCACCTCAAGAAGCAGACCAGCGCACCGGGATCTCAGCCGGCGGCTCACCCTCACCGGCCCAGAAGATCGTGCCGGTCTCGTCCACCACCACGACCCGGGGCGTGCGTGCCATCCCCCAGGTGATCGCCTCGGCCGGATCATCCCAGCTCGGGGCCTCCTCCAGCACACCGGTCTCGGCACCCGCGTCGTCCCCGGCGGAGCGTTCCCAGTACGCCGTCCAGACCTGCCGGCCGGCGGACATGTCCGCGTGCACGAAGACGGTGCCGCGCCCGCGCCACGCGGCCAGCCGCTCCGGGACCACCGGCACCGGCGTCTCCCCGGTGACGGCTTCCAGGTCCTCCACGCCGAAGGCGTGCGGCAGCAGCTCGGCCATCCGCAGGGGGTTGCTCCTGGTCTCGATCAGGCACTCCGGGCCGCCGTGCTCCCAGAGCAGCTGACGGCAACGGCCGCACGGCATCAACGGCTCGCCGGTGGCGTCGACGCAGGACAGCGCGACGAGGCGACCGCCGCCGGTGGCGTGCAGGCTGGAGACCACCCCACACTCGGCGCAGAGCGTCACCCCGTACGCGGCGTTCTCCACGTTGCAGCCCACCACCACGCGGCCGTCGTCGACCAGCGCGGCGGCGCCCACCGGGAACGTCGAGTACGGCGCGTACGCGTGCCGCATCGCGTCGGTGGCGGCGGCGCGCAACCGCGCCCAGTCAATGTCGGTCATGCCGCCATTCTGCCCAGGTAGCCCAGGTCAGCAGCCCTCGGGGTACTACCGCTCCCGAGGAGGAGCGCCGACCCGCCGACTCCGTCGATCATGCAGTTGTGGTGGGCGACAGGTGCCACTTTGCGCCTTTTGTGAGGCGCCACAACTCCATGATCGACGGACCGGTGGTCGGTCAGCCCTTGATGTACGGCTTGCCGTCGGCGGCCGGTGCGCGGACCCGGCCGACCAGCCCGGCGACGGCCAGGATGGTCGCCAGGTAGGGCAGCATGGCCAGGAACTGGCTGGGGATCGAGCTGCTGATCGCGCCCAGGTAGGTGGCGAGCTGGTCGGCGAAACCGAAGAAGAGCGCGGCCAGGAGCGCGCCGGTCGGGTTCCACCGGCCGAAGATCAACGCGGCCAGCGCGATGAAGCCCTTACCGCCGATCATGTTCTTGGTGAACGAGTAGAGCGCCAGCGTGTAGGAAGCGCCACCGATACCGGCGACGACTCCGGCCAGCAGCACGTTGCGGTAGCGGACCCGCAGCACCTTGACGCCGAGCGTGTCGGCGGCGATCGGGTGCTCGCCGACCGAGCGGGTACGCAGGCCCCACCGGGTACGGAAGAGCCCGATGTGGATCACCAGCACGAGCAGCAGCCCGAGGTAGAGGAAGATGTTGCCGCGGAACAGCGCCGGCCCGAGCACCGGGATGTCCTTCAGCAGCGGGATCTCCCAGTTACTGAAGCGCGGCGCGCTGTTGTATTTCGCCGCGTCGGTCTGCATCAGCCGCTCGTAGAGGAAGCCGGTGACACCGACCGCCAGCAGGTTCAGCACGATGCCCATGACGACCTGGTCGACCAGGTAGCGGATGGCGAAGACCGCCAGCAGCAGCGAGATGAACGCGCCGCCGATGGCGGCGGCGACCAGGCCGACCCAGACGCTGCCGGAGATGCTGCCGAACAACGCACCACTGAAGGCGCCCATCAGCAGTTGGCCCTCGATGGCCACGTTGACCACGCCGGAGCGTTCGCAGAGCACCCCGGCGAGCGCGCCGAAGATCAGCGGCAGGGCCAGGATGAACGTACCCCGGATGATGTTGACCAGCGGCATGAAGTTCTGTCCGGCCGGCGCGGCGGAGACCTGCCAGCAGAGGAACGAGAGCACGAAGGCGACCAGCCCGACCCCGAGCACGAGGAGGAACCACCGCTTCGGCACCCCGGCGAGCAGCGCCGCGCCGGCGGCGATCGTGATGATCCCGAACAGGATCGCCCCGATCGTGCCGTTGATCTCCAACGCGGCGCCGGCCGCGTCGTCGCTGAGCGTGAACCGGGCCTGCTGGTTGGTGGCGAGCGCACCGAAGAGCACCGCCGCCAGCAGGCCGAGCCCCAGCAGGGTGAGGCCGACCTTGCGGCTACGGGTCCAGAAGCCCTCGTCGACCGGCGCGACGGCGATGTCGGGGACAGCCATGGTGGACATGAGTTACCAGCCCTTCGCCAGGCTCGTCTGCAACCGGGCGGCGCGTGCGGCCCGGAGCTGGAAGATCGCCTTCACCAGGGCCGGCGCGGCGATGAAGATGACGATCAGCGCCTGGAGCACGGTCACCAGCTCCAGCGAGATCCCGGAGTACGACTGCATCCGGTTGCCACCGGCCTGCAAGGCCCCGAACAGCAGCGCGGCCAGCAGCACTCCCCAGGGCTTCACCCGTCCGAGCAGCGCCACCAGGATGCCGTCGAAGCCGATCTGCGCGACCACCAGCGGCGTCAACGCGCTGGCGGTGGAGCCGAGCACCATGTTCGAGCCGCCGAGGCCCGCCAGGATGCCGGCGAAGACCATGATCAGGATGTACGTCCGGGTGACGCTGATGCCGGCGGTGCGCGCGGCGTCCGGGTTGGCGCCGACCGCCCGCAGCTCGAAGCCGAGCGTCGATCGGTTCAGCAGCCAGGCGACCGCCCAGGTGGCCAGCACGGCGAGCAGGATGCCGGCGTGCACCCGGAGGTTGTCGCCGAGCAGTCGGGGCAGTTGGGCGGAGGTGTCCACCGCCTTGCTGATCGCGTCGGTACGGTTCGGGTCCTGCACGCCGTTCTGCACGATCAGCCAGGTGAGGAAGTACGTGGCGACGTAGTTGAGCATGATCGTGTTGATCACCTCGTGTGCGCCGGCGCGGGCCTTGAGGATGCCGGGGATGAAACCCCAGATCGCCCCGCCCAGCGCGCCGGCCAGCACTGCCACCAGCAGGTGCAGGCCGGGCGGCAACGGCAGCAGGAAGCCGGCCAGCGCCGCCATGATCACGCCGATGGTGGCCTGACCCTGTGCACCGATGTTGAACAGGCCGCCCCGGAAGGCCAACGCCACCGACAGGCCGGTGAAGACCAGCGGCGCGCTGTAGGTGAGCGTCTCGGAGATCGGCGCGAGCACCGGCTGCCACCCGTTGGTGCCGTTCAACCAACCGGTGAACGCCTCGGGGTCGAAGACCGAGCCCTTGAACAGGTTCGCGTACGCCTCGCTGACCAACGTCCAGCTGGAATTGATCGCGTCGGACGGGCGAGAGGTGATGTACGAGTACGTGGACAGCACCGCCGGATCAGAGATGATCATCAGCACCGCGCCGACCACGATCGCCAGCACCAACGACAGCAGGGTCACCGTGAAGGTGTTGGCCGCCCACAGGTTGTCCAGGAACAGCCGGCCCAGGCTGGGCTTCGGCTCCGGGTTCTGCTCCGGCGTCGAGGCGGAGCGGTCCGACTGGGTCGCTACCTCGGCCCGTTCGGTGTTGCCCAGCGCGTTCTGCGCGGCCTGCGCCTCGCTTGCCGGCTCCTTGTCCGGCGAGCCCGACTGCGGGTTGGGGGAGTCGCTCATGCCTCGTCCTCGCTCGCGGAGCCCGCGTCGCTCGCCGGGCTCCCGTCTGCCACGCCGGACTTGTCCGCGGCCGGTGCGTCGGGCTTGTCGGCGGCCGGTGCGTCGGGCTTGTCGGCGGCCGGTGCCGCGACAGCCTCGTGTGCCGCGTCCGGGCTGATGCCGGCCATCAACAGGCCGATCTCCTCGCGCGGGGTGTCCGGGCCGACGATGCCGATGATCCGGCCGCGGTACATCACCGCGATCCGGTCGGCCAGACCGATGACCTCGTCGAGTTCGCTGGAGACCACCATGACGGCGGTGCCGATGTCCCGCTCGCGGATGATCTGGCTGTGGATGAACTCGATCGACCCGACGTCGACGCCACGGGTCGGCTGGGCGGCGATGAAGAGCTTCAGTGGCCGGGACAGCTCCCGGGCCACGATCACCTTCTGCTGGTTGCCGCCGGAGAGGGTGCCCACCGCCGCGTCGGCCGATGACGTGCGGACGTCGAACTGCTCGATCCGCTCCTTCGCGGAGGCCGCGATCGCGTCCGGCTTGAGCGCGAGCCCGGCGCCGAACGGCGGACGGTCGTAGATGTCCAGCACCAGGTTCTCCGCGACGCTGAACTCCTTGACCAGGCCGTCCACGCTGCGGTCCTCCGGCACGTAGCCGACGCCCGCCCGGAGCACCTTCTTGGGCTTCCAGCCGTCGATCCGGTCACCGGCCAGGCTGACCGTGCCGGCGAGCACCGGCCGCAGGCCCATGATCGCCTCGATCAGCTCGGTCTGGCCGTTGCCCTGTACGCCCGCGACGCCGAGCACCTCGCCCGCGCGCACGGTCAGGTCCACACCGTCGACCGCGCGGATCTGCCGGTCGTCGTCGACGACCAGCCCGGCCACCTCCAGGACCGGCTCGCCCGGCGTGGCCGGGGTCTTGTCCACGGTGAGCCGGACGTTGCGCCCGACCATCAGGGCGGCCAGCTCGTCGCGGCTGGCCCCCGGCGAGGCTGTGCCGACGGTCTTGCCACGTCGGATCACGGTGATCCGGTCGGCGATGGCCTTGACCTCGCCGAGCTTGTGGGTGATGAAGACGATCGACTTGCCGGCCGCCTTGAGCGACCGCATGACCGTCAGCAGTTCCTCGGTCTCCTGGGGGGTGAGCACCGCGGTCGGCTCGTCCAGGATGAGCAGGTCGACGTCGCGGGTGAGCGCCTTGACGATCTCGACTCGTTGCTGGATGCCGACCGGCAGGTCCTCGATCACCGCGTCCGGGTCGACCCGCAGGTTGTAGCGCTCGGACACCTCGGTGACCTCGCGCCGGGCGCGACGCCGGTCCAGGAAGCCGGCGATGCCGCCCCGGACCTGTTCGGCACCGAGCATGATGTTCTCGGCGACGGTGAAGACCGGCACCAGCATGAAGTGCTGGTGCACCATGCCGATCCCGGCGTCGATCGCGTCGGAAGGGCCCTTCAGCTTCAGCGGCTTGCCGTCGACCAGGATCTCGCCCTCGTCGGGCTGGTAGAGCCCGTAGAGCACGTTCATCAGGGTCGACTTGCCCGCGCCGTTCTCCCCGAGGAGGGCGTGAATCTCTCCAGGCTCCACCGTCAGGTCGATGTGGTCGTTGGCGACCAGATCACCGAACCGCTTGGTGATGCCGCGCAGTTCGAGTCTCAGCGCAACCTCCTGGAGTGCGAGCGATGGTGCAGCCTAGCTGCCGTCATCCCGGCCAGGGCGGCCCGGCCGACGTGGTGCGCGATCGGCCGCTCCGGCCCCACGGTCACCCGCAGGGCCAGAGCGGCCGATCGGTCGTACCTGTCCCCCGCCGACCTCCCCGATGATCTCACCGGAGGGGTCGGCCGGTTGTCACTTGGTCGGCTGGGCCTTCGAGGTGACGGTGATGGTGCCGGCGGCGATGTCCGCCTTGATCTTGTCGACCTCGGCCTTCAGCTCGGCCGGAACCTTGCTGTCGAAGTCGTGGTACGGGGCGATCGAGACACCGGTGTTGGCCAGGGTGCCGACGAAGCCCGGCTTGGCCTCCAGCTTCTCGCCCCCGGCGGCCTTGATCACGGCCTCCTTGACGGCCTCCGGGATGTTCTTGACGACCGTGGTGATGATCGCCGAGCAGTCCGGGGTGCTCTCGCAGCCGTCGACGTCCACCCAGATGGTGCTGTACTTGCCACCGGACGCCTTGGCGGCGGCGGTGGTGCCGAGGCCGGAGCCGCCGGCGACCGGCATGATGATGTCCGCGCCCTGGGCGACCAGCGCGTCGGAGACCTTCTTGCCCTCGTCCTGCTTGGCGAAGTCGTTGGTGAAGGAGCCCTTCTGGGTCTCCTTGTTCCAACCCAGCGCCTGGACGTTCTTGCCCTTGGTGGTGTTGTAGTACTTCACACCGTCGACGAAGCCGTCCATGAAGATGGTGACCGGCGGGATCGGCAGACCACCGTAGGTGCCCACCTTGCCGCTCTTGCTCATCCCGGCGGCCAGGTAGCCGGCCTGGAACGCGGCCTGGGCGGTGTCGAACTGCATCGGGTAGACGTTTGCGTCACCCGGGTTGGCGTCGACGATGCCGAACTGCTGGTTCGGGTTCGCCTTGGCGATCTTCGAGGTGGCGTCGCCCATCAGGCCACCGACCGCCAGGATGAAGTCGCACTTCTGGTTGACGTACTGCGTCAGGTTCGGCTCGTAGTCGGCCTCGGCCTTCGACGCGACGAACTTGATGTCGATGTTGTCGTTGGCGGCCTTGGCCTCCTGCAGACCCTTCCAGGCCGAGGTGTTGAACGACTTGTCGTCGATGCCGCCGACGTCGGTCACCATGCAGGCGCTGAACTTCTTGGCGCCACTGCCGGCGTTGTTGTCATCCTTGGGGGCCTCGCCGCAAGCGGCGGCGGTGAGCGCGAGCCCACCCACCGCGAAGATCGAGGCGATCCGCATCCCACGCACCGAGCGCAAGACGTCTCCTTCCCATTGCTCACCGCGCCTTGTGCGGTGGCAGCCCATCAGCCGGCCTGCGGGTGTGCCGCCGGCTGTCCCACGTTACGGACGGGAGCGTACGCCCGCGCCCACCCACCGGCCGACAATCGTGCACGACTGTTGAGCGCCTGTTACCCGGGTGTAACCCTTGCGTGGGGCAAGTCACTCTTCGTGCTGGTAACCAAGCGCCAAGGCGTCCGCAACGTCCGTTTTCGGGCGGCGTCCCTCTCCCCGGACGTTACCTCCAAAAGACCGCGACCGCCGCGTTGACCAGGGTCAGGCCGACGATTGCCAGGAAGTGACCGCGGTTCACCACGTCCCGCTTCCGGGAGAAGAAGACCATGACGAAGATCAGCAGAGCGATCACCAGCTTCGTCACAAGTTTCGCCGGCGCCGGCTCGTCGCCGTCGCGGAGCGGAGCGGAGAGTCCGAGCCCGGTCAACAGCTGGATCACCGCCCCCCAGAGCATGGCCTGGTTGATCCGGATCGGGCCGCTGACGTACTGGGCGATCGAGCCGCCGAGCAGCAGGGCGAAGCCGATCAGATGGACATAGAGGAGGATTAGTCGCAGTGCTTCCACGCCGCTCATCCTCCCCCATCAACGACGGTTTGTAGTAGTGGGGCCGACCGGTCGGCGCGTCGAAGCCTCATCCCTTGACCGCGCCGGAGGTGAGGCCGGAGACGATGAAGCGCTGGAGGAACTGGAACACCAGCACGGTGGGGATCGCGGTGAGCAGGGTGCCGGCGGCGAAGATCCCGAAGTTGGTGTTCCGCTCGCCGCCCTGCAACATGCCGCGCATGCCGACAGCGAGGGTCTTGGCGTCCGTGTCGGTGAGGAAGACACTCGCCATCAGGAACTCGTTGATGGTGTTGATGAAGGCGAGCAGCCCGGTCACCGCGAGGATCGGCGCCACCAACGGCAGCATGATCCGGAAGAAGACCTGGGCGTGCGAGGCGCCATCCATCGTGGCCGACTCGTCCAGCTCCCGGGGCAGGGTGTCGAAGAAGCCCTTCATCAGCCAGGTGTTCACGCCCAGCGCGCCACCCAGGTAGAGCAGCAGCAGGCCCCACGGGGTGTTGAAACCGATGGCCGGCCACAGATCGGTGATCGTGCCGAAGATCAGGAAGATCGCCACGATCGCCAGGAACTGCGGGAACATCTGGATCAACAGCAGCGACAGCAGCCCCACCCGTCGCCCCTGGAATCGCATCCGCGAGAAGGCGTACGCCGCCAGCGCGGACAGGAAGACCGAGACGAACGAGGCACCACCGGCGATGAGCAGCGAGTTCAGGAACCAATTGGCGAACTCGGTGCGCGCGAACAGATCCCCGAAATTCCCGAACGACACCCCGCCGGTCGGCACCAACTCGGTGGAGGACAGGGTGCCGAGCGGATTGAGCGCCGCCGAGACGACGAACACGAGTGGGAAGAGACTGAACAGCACACCGAGCACGCCGGCCAGGTGCCGCCAGCCGACCTGGGCGAACCAGCGGTTCCTCCGCCTCCCCGCCGCGCGGTCGACCGCCGCCGGGCGCTCCGTGCCGCTGAGCGTGGTCACGAGTACACCTCCTCCTGTTGGCGGGTCCGCCGGAAGCTGACCGCCGAGACCACCGCGACGATCGCGAAGATGAACAGCGAGATCGCCGCGGCGAAGCCGAACTGCGCGGCCTGCCCACCGAACGCCAGCCGGTAGGTGTAGGTGATCAACAGGTCGGTGGCGCCGTTGCTGGGGTTGTCCGCCGGGAACGGCGCCCCCTCGGTGGTCAGGTAGATCGCGTTGAAGTTGTTGAAGTTGAACGCGAACGACGAGATCAGCAGCGGCGAGAGCGCGACCAGCAGCAGCGGCAGGGTGACCGCCCGGAACGACTGCCAGGGCGACGCCCCGTCGACCGAGGTGGCCTCGGTCAACTCCCGTGGGATGGCCTGTAGCGCGCCGGTGGCCACCAGGAACATGTACGGGTAGCCGAGCCAGAGCTGCACCAGGATCACCGCGGCGCGGGCCGACCAGTCCTGCCCGAACCAGTCGACGCTGAGCCCGAACAGATTGTTGATCAGCCCGAAGTCGGTGTTGAACATGTCCCGCCAGACCAGCAGCATCGCGAAGGACGGCATGGCGTACGGCAGGATCAGCAACATCCGGTAGAGGTTGGTGCCCCGCATTCGGGGCGAGTGCAGCGCCAGGGCGATCAACATGCCGAGGATGAACGTGCCGCCGGTGGAGCCGATGGCGAAGGCGAAGTTCCAGATCAGCGTGCCGAGGAACGGCCCGGAGATCCGCTCGTCGGTGAGTACCCGGGTGAAGTTGGACAGCCCGACGTTCACCTTCCAACCCTGGGCCAGCCGCTCGCCGTCGGCGGCGACGAACGCGCCGACCTCGCCGTCCGCGGTCCAGGTCTTGCCGCTGTCGCTGTCCCGGACGCAGTCGCAGCCGGCGTCGTACGCCCGGACGGCCTTGCCGTCGTACGCCCGGGACAGGCCGGACGAGCGCAGCGCGCCTCCGGCGGTCGGCACCACCAGGTCCGTGATGTCCTTGCTGCGGGCGCTGGCCTGGCCGACGGTGAGCACGGTGTAGCCGTCGACCGCGGTGACCTTCCCTCCGGCGGCGACGGTGGCCGCGCCAGGGTCGAGCGGGCGCAGGCCTCGAGCGTCGCCGACGGAGACAGCGCCGGTCTGCGGGTCGGTGATCAGGAAGACCAGGGCGCCGGTGACCGGGTCGCCCTTGGTGGCGACCGACATCGGGTACTGGGTGGAACCCGGGACCTGCTTCACCGAGGAGCTCTGGATCGCGACGATCGCGTCGCCCTTGCTGCCCCGGTGGCCGTCGCCGAAGTTGGTGAAGGCCGTGCTCGCGGTGTAGAGCACCGGCACGATCTGGAAGGTGATCAGAAAGAGCGTGCCCGGGACGAGGTACTTCGCCGGGACGTGCCGGCGGCCCAGGTACAGATAGAACAGCACGGCGGTGGTCAGCACCAGCACGGCCAGCCCGACCCACTGCTCGGCCTGCACCAGCGGGAAGGCCGCCCAGATCGCGATCCCGGCCACCAGGCCGAGCAGGATCACCTTCGCGGCGAGGCCGGCCACGGTGATCGGCGCGTGGTTCCGCGCGGTACGGGAGGTGCGCGGGGACCCGGTGCGGACGGGCCCCCGGCCCGGGGCCTGCTGGGCAGGCCCCGGGCCGGACAGCGGCGCGCTCATTACTTGATCGAGTCGGCGATCGTCTTGCCGGCCGCGGTGACCGTGCTGGTCGGGTCGGCGCCGCCGATGACAGCGGCCTCGGCCTTGCCGAACGGGTCCCAGATCGCGGCCATGGCCGGGATGGCCGGGAGCACCTGGCCGTTCTTGCCGGCCTCGATGAACTTGGCCAGGTCCGGGTCGCTGCTCTTGACCTGGTCCAGCGCGGCGGTCAGCGCCGGCGGGCGCGGGTCGGCCTGGTAGAGCGCCACGGCCAGGTCCGGCTTGGTGACATGGTTGGCGACGAACTCCTGGGCGAGAGCCTTGTTCTTGCCCTTGGCCGCCACGTAGAAGGACTGGACGCCCACGAACGGCGCGGCCGCCTTGCCGCCGGCGAAGCCGGGAACGGCGGAGATGTCGTACGTGATGCCGGCCTTCTTGACGTCGGCGGTGGCCCACGGCCCGGAGACCAGGAAGGCGCACTTCTTGCCGGTGAAGGTGGCGGTCGCGTTGGTGTCGGCGATCGAGCGCTTCAGCACGCCCTCGCCCTTCTCGCCGAGCGCGGCGATCTTCTTGAACGCGGCGATCGACTCGGGCTTGCCCACGCCCAGGTCCTTCGGGTCGTAGTCGCCGTTGGCCGTGGTGCCGAAGAGGTAACCGCCGGCCGAGGTGTACAGCGGGTAGATGTGGTACGCGTCGCCCTTCTGGCCGACCTGGAGGCAGAGCGTCTCGGTGACCTTCTTCTGCGCCTTGAGCTGCTTGCCGGTGGCGACCAGGTCCTCGATCGTCTTCGGTGCCTCGGGGGCCAGTTCGGTGTTGCGGATCAGCGCCAGGTTCTCCTGGGCATAGGGCACGCCGTAGAGCTGGCCATTGAACGTGACGGCCTTGACGGCGGTCGCGTTGAAGGCGCCCTTCTGCTCGTCGGACAGCTGCACCGGGTCGATGGCACCGTTCTGGACCAGGTTGCCGATCCAGTCGTGCGCGCCGATCACCACGTCCGGGCCGCCGCCCTGGCTCGACACGGTCACGAAGTTCTTCTGGAGGTCCTCGTTCGGGACGGCCTGGACCTCGACGCTGACGCCGTTCTCCTGGCCGAACTTCTCGGCGAACGGCTTGAGGGCGGCGGTCCGTTTGTCGTCCGCCCAGATCACCAGCTTGCCGCCGGCGGCCTTGGGGGTGTCCTTCGCGGCCGGCTCGTCGCTGTCGCCACCGCAGCCTGAGGCGGCGAGCGCCAGGGCGAAGAGGGCGACCACACCCGCGGTACGGATGCGCATCGGTGCTCCTGTCGTCATGGCGGGTCCGCCGGGGGAAGGGCGGCCCGCCAGTGGAAACCTCTGGAAGTTCTTGCCAACCGGCGCAGGGATGCTGCGCCGCTGCTCTCGCATGTTGCGGGGACGTTAGCAAGACGTTGCAAGTAATGGAAGGGCTTGCAGATGACCCCGCAAGAACTTGCCGGTGGGCTAAAGTGCCGCCATGCGCGCTCGACTGTCCGACATCGCCCAGCAGGCCGAAGTCAGCGAGGCCACGGTGTCGCGGGTGCTCAACGACCGCCCCGGCGTGGCCCCGGAGACCCGGCAGGCCGTCCTCACCGCCCTCGACGTGCTCGGGTACGAGCGCCCGGCCCGGCTGCGTAAGCGCAGCGCCGGGCTGGTCGGCCTGGTGGTGCCGGAGCTGGACAACCCGATCTTCCCCGCCTTCGCCCAGGTCATCGAGTCCACCCTGGCGCAGAGCGGGTTCACCCCGGTGCTGTGCACCCAGACCGCCGGAGGCGTGACCGAGGACGAGTACGTGGAGATGCTGCTGGACCGGCAGGTCTCCGGGATCGTCTTCGTCTCCGGCCTGCACGCCGACACCGCCGCCAACCACGACCGCTACCGGGCGCTGCTCGCCCGGCCGTTGCCGGTCGTGATGATCAACGGGTACGTGCCCGGCATCGGCGCGCCCTTCGTCTCCTGCGACGACCGGGAGGCGGCCGAGCTGGCCGTCGCCCACCTGGTCGCCCTCGGGCACCGGCGGATCGGCCTGATCACCGGCCCGGACCGGTTCGTCCCGGTGCAGCGCAAGGTGGCCGGCTGGCGCTCCGCGATGACCCGCCTGGCCGGCGTCGCCGAGGCCGACCTGGGCCCACTGGCCGAGCTGTCACTGTTCGGAGTGGAGGGTGGCGAGGCGGCGGCTGGCCGACTGCTGGACCGGGGCGTCACCGGGGTGGTCTGCGGCTCCGACCTGATGGCGCTCGGCGCCGTCCGGGCTGCCCGCCAACGCGGTCTCACCGTGCCCGAGGGCCTCTCCGTGGTCGGCTATGACGACTCCCCGCTGATGGCCTTCACCGACCCGCCGCTGACCACGATGCGGCAGCCGGTCACCGCGATGGCGGTGGCCGCCGTCCGCGCCCTGGTCGACGAGATCAACGGGCACGGCGCCCCGCACTCGGAGTACCTGTTCCGCCCGGAGCTGGTGGTACGCGGCTCCACAGCTGTCGCGCCGAGTTCCGCCCGTCTTTCTTACGCAAGATCTGCTTGACTCTTGCAGCGGCGGGCCGGCATATTGCTCCAATGATCAGCACCGCCGCCCCGCCGCACGCCACCGACGACGACTGGTGGCGCTCCGCGGTCGTCTACCAGGTGTACGTCCGCAGCTTCGCCGACAGCGACGGCGACGGCACCGGCGACCTCCAGGGCATCCGGCAGCGCCTGCCCTACCTGCGCGACCTCGGGGTGGACGCGCTCTGGCTGACCCCCTTCTACACCTCGCCGATGATCGACGGCGGGTACGACGTGGCCGACTACCGGGACGTCGACCCGATGTTCGGCACCCTCGACGACTTCGACGCGATGATCACCGACGCGCACGCCCACGGCCTGCGGATCATCGTCGACCTGGTGCCCAACCACACCTCCAGCGCGCACCACTGGTTCACCGCCGCGCTCGCCGCCGGCCCCGGCTCACCGGAGCGGGCCCGCTACCTCTTCGCCGACGGCCAGGGCGCGAACGGCGAGCTACCGCCGAACGACTGGGAGAGCATCTTCGGCGGCCCCGCCTGGACCCGGATCGCCGATGGTCAGTGGTACCTGCACCTGTTCGACAGCTCGCAGCCGGACCTGAACTGGCGCCACCCGGAGGTCCGCGCCGAGTTCGAGGACGTGCTGCGGTTCTGGCTGGACCGGGGCGTGGACGGCTTCCGTGTCGACGTGGCGCACGGCATGATCAAGGCGGAAGGGCTGCCGGACGTCGGCTTCAGCTCGATGACCACCGGCCAGCGCCAGGTCGAACTGCTCGGCAGGGGTCGCCTGCCCTACTTCGACCAGGACGAGGTGCACGAGATCTACCGCGCCTGGCGACCCATCCTGGACAGCTACCCGGGCGGTCGGATGGCGGTCGCCGAGGCGTGGGCCGAGACACCGCAGCGCCTGGCCCGCTACATCGGTCCGGACGAGTTGCACCAGGCGTTCAGCTTCGACTTCCTCGACGCCACCTGGTCGGCCGACTCGTTCCGCAAGGTGATCGACACCGCGTTGGCCGAGGCGACAGTGGTCGGGGCGCCGACCACGTGGGTGCTCTCCAACCACGACAAGCAGCGGCACGTCACCCGCTACGGCGACGGTGCCGAAGGGCTGCGCCGCGCCCGCGCCGCCAGTCTGCTGATGCTCGCCCTGCCCGGCTGCGCCTACCTCTACCAGGGCGAGGAGCTGGGCCTGCCGGAGGTCCTCGACCTCCCCGACGAGCTGCGCCAGGATCCGGCGTTCCTGCGCACCGGCGAGAGCCGCGACGGCTGCCGGGTGCCCATCCCGTGGAGCGGCGAGTTGGCCCCGTACGGCTTCGGGCCGGCCGGCAGCGAACTGAGCTGGCTCCCCGCCCCGGCGGTCTGGCAGGCGCTCTCCGTCACGGCGCAGACCGACGTGCCCGGCTCCACCCTGGAGCTGTACCGGGCCGCGCTGCGGATCCGCCACGTTCACCCCGCGCTCGCCCTCGACGCCGGCGGGGTCACCTGGCGGGAGAGCGAGCCGGGCGTGCTGGCCTTCTCCCGCACCTCCGGCGCGACCGTGCTGACCTGCGTGGTCAACCTCAGCGGCGCGCCGGTCCTGATCGACGGGTACGGTCAGCCGCTCGTCGCCAGCGACGAGCTGACCGAACAGGGCTCCGGCCAGCTGCTGCCAATTGACGCGGCAGTCTGGTTGGAACAGCGCTGAACGGGTAACTCGTTCTCGACCTGGTCGTTCGTCGTGCCCCGCGCCGACGGGCGGCTGGGCTACCAGCCCCTTGTGGTGGGGGGTGAGGTGCCACCGGCGCCGCGCGGAGTCCGCTCCGTGTGGCGCCGGTGTCCGTATACGCCGGTGGTTAGACCCAAGGCGTGGTGGGTACCGCATCGGGCACCATCGCTACGGAGGTGACCCCATGGTGGTACGGATCGCCCAGTGCACGCTCGACGTCGAGGACCTGGACCTGATGGTCTCGTTCTGGTCGGCGGCGCTCGGCTACGAGGTGGAGCAGGGCGACGACGGCAGCGCCAGGCTCTGGCCGCCGGGGCAGTCGTCCGCCGCCGCGCCCACAGTGTGGTTGCAGGGCTCGGGCACCGCCAAGCGGGGCAAGAACCGGCTGCACCTCGACCTGGTCGCCGACGCGGACCCGCAGGCAGAGGTGGGGCGGCTGCTGAGCCTCGGCGCGCGGCAGGTTGACGTCGGGCAGACCGGGGCCGAGCAGTTCACTGTGCTCGCCGACCCCGAGGGCAACGAGTTCTGCGTGCTGGACCGCCCGCCGACCCGCTGACGTCTCACTTCGCGGTGAGCAACGCCGCGATCCGGGTGAAGCCGGCGCGTACCTCTGCCTCGTTCGGCGGCTCGACGGGCTCACCGTGCCCCGCCTCGTCGGCGGCGGCGTCCAACTCCTCGTCGATCACGTCCTCGAAGTCACCGTATAGGTCGGCCCCCTCGACCTGCCGGGCCTCGTCCTCGGCGGCGACCTGCGCGGCGGCGATCTCGCTGCGGATCTCGTCGGCCGACAGCGCCGGCAGTAACGGCTCCACCACGGCCATCAACTGCTCCTCGGCCACCACCGCCTCGGCCAACGCCAAGGCGTGCGGCCGTTCGTAGGGCCCGCAGACCACCGGCTCCCACTCGTCGAGGTCACCGAGTGGACCGAACGTGATGATCCACGGCAGGCCGAGAAGCGGTGAGTCCCCCGGCAGGTCCAGTGTCATGAGTGCGCCCACCGGCTCATCATGGTCCGCGAACGCGATTCGCGATGTCTTTCGGCCCACTTACCGCCCGTCCGGCGATCGATCGGTGGTCGGTCAGCCAGGGCGGGCGGCGTCCAGGGCCGCGCGGACCAGAGCGAGCGCGGTGGCCGGCGCCACGCCGAGCCGAGCTGCCTCGGCCGCGTACCCGGCCGCCGCCCGCTGCAACCGGTCGACGGCGTCGTCCCGGCCGGGAGCGACGAAGGTGCCGTTGCGTCCCCGGGTCTCCAGCAGCCCGGCGACCTCCAACTCCCGGTACGCCCGGGCCACCGTGTTCGCGGCCAACCGCAGGTCGGCGGCGAGTTGCCGGACGGTGGGGAGGCGGCTGCCGACCGGCAACCGTCCGTCGCCGATCAGCTCGGCGAGCTGCCCGCGTACCTGCTCGAACGGGGGCACCGACGAGTCCGGGTCAACCGAGATCAGCACCTCTGCACCTTCCGTCATCAGCCGGCACCGCCCGGCGTACCGGGATCGGTGTCCTCGTCCACGTCTCTCGGCGGGGCGGCGGCCTCCGCCAGGTCCACCACCCGCCCGCTCGAACTGGTCGCGAGGAGCGCCGCGCCGAACAGCACCAGCTGGTTGAGCAGGTAGAGGTAGAGCAGCAGACCGACGGCGCCAGCCACCACGGTGTACGCCGGGTTGCGCTCGGTACGCACCACGTAGTACCGCCCGACCGTGTTCAGCAGCGTGATGCCGACCGCCACCAGCAGCACCACCGGCCGCAACCGGGACCTGCTCATCCGCAGCCGGGGCACCGCGAGGAGCAACGCGGTGGCGAGCACGGTGTTGACCAGCACGCTGAGCACCGCGCTGATGGTGGTCAGACCGACCGACCCCGTGCTGCGCAGCAGGAAACGCAGCAGCGACTCCAGCGCGTCCACCGCCGCCACCGAGACGCCGAGCAGCACGAAGACGCCGATCATCACGCCCAGGTCGACCAGCCGCCGCACCACCAGATTGCCCGGCTGCTGGTTCAGCGCGTACATCAGCCGCTGCGAGGACCGGATCGCCTCCACCCACCCGATGCCGGTGAAGACGAGGATGACGAGGCCGACCACACCTACCGTGTTGCTGGAGTTGGCGATCTGCTCGGCGTCCAGGAACGGCAGGTTGTCCTTGAGGAAGTCGGCCGCCGCCGCGCTGACCTCGTCGTTGTCCTCCAGGATCGCGCCGAAGATGGAGTACGCGACCAGGGCGAGAGCGAACACCGCGAAGAAGCCGTAGTAGGCGATCGCGGCGGCCAGCCGCCCGGCCAACACCTCGGCGTACAGCGCGCCGGCACGCCACACGTGGTCGAAGAGCCCCGACCGGTGGCGCGCGGCGCTCACCCAGCGGTCGATGCCCGCCTCGATCCGGCCGATCACGTTCACGCGATCATCCTCGCCGATCTCCCACTGCTGTGGTGGCAACGGCTCCCGATGCTCGCCGGCCGGCGCGTCGCCGACAGGTCAGTCGCCGAGACGGTAATCCCGGCGCGGCTGCCACCGGGCCTGCCCGCTGTGCGAGAACAGGGTGAACGCGTCGACCTCGAACATCGCGGAGAAGTCGGCCAGATCCTCGTACACCTTGTCCAGGGCCTCCGGCGCCACGTCCTGTGCCACGGTGACGTGCGGATGGTACGGGAAACGCGCCTCACGATGCAGGCCCGGCGCCGCGGCGATGGCGGCGGCCAACAACTCGCACTCGCTGATCCCGGCGGCCACCGCGACGAACACCACCTGGGTGACCGGGCGGAACGTACCGGTGCCCCGCAGGTGCAGCGTGAACGGCAGGTGCGCGGCGGCGACGGCGGCCAGATGCCGCTCGACGGCGGGCAGGTTGGCCGTCTGGATCTCGGTCGGCCCCAGCAACGTCACATGCGCGGGAACCGCGAGCGGATCGCCGGCCTCGACCCGCCGCCGGGTGAGCTGGCCACCCCACGGCTCGGGAATGTCCACCGCGATGCCGATCTGGGTGGAGTCGCCGGTCGGCGACACCCCGCCACTGCGATCCACGCTTCGCGCCGCCCCTCCGGCCACCGACCCGTCCACCTGTCCGTGGAGCTACTCGCCGCGGACGGGCGGGAAGAACCCGACCCGCTCGTACGCCGCCCGCAGGGTCGTCGCGGCCACCGCGCGGGCCTTCTCCGCACCACTGGCGAGCAGCTTGTCCAACTGAGCCGGGTCGTCGAGGTAGGTGCGGGTGCGCTCCTGGATCGGTCGGACGAAGTCAGTCACGACCTCGGCCAGCTCCTTCTTCAGGTCGCCGTAACCGCGGCCGGCGAACGCGGCCACCAACTCGTCGATGCCGCGCCCGCTGAGCGCCGAGTGGATGGTGAGCAGGTTGGACACACCCGGCTTGGTCTCGGCGTCGAAGACGATCTCCCGACCGGTGTCGGTGACCGCCGACCGGATCTTCTTGGCGGAGCGGGCCGGGTCGTCCAGGAGGTCGATGATGCCGGCCGGTGACGACGACGACTTGGACATCTTCGCCGTCGGGTCCTGAAGATCGGTGATCTTCGCAGTGTCCTTGACGATGTGCGGCGCGGGCACCGTGAACGTCGGGCCGAACGTCGCGTTGAACCGCTGGGCCAGATCCCGGGAGAGTTCCAGGTGCTGACGCTGGTCCTCGCCGACCGGCACCGCGTTGGCCTGGTACAGCAGGATGTCGGCGGCCTGCAGGATCGGGTAGGTGAACAGCCCGACACTCGACCGTTCGTTGCCGTGCTTCTGCGACTTGTCCTTGAACTGGGTCATCCGACTGGCCTCGCCGAAGCCGGTGATGCAGCCGAGCACCCAGGCCAGCTGCGGGTGCTCGGGCACCTGCGACTGCACGAACAGGGTGCTGCGTTCCGGGTCGAGCCCGACGGCGAAGAGCTGGGCGGCGGCCACCCGGCTCCGTTGACGCAGCAGCGCCGGGTCGTGCCCCGCGGTGATGGCGTGCAGGTCCACCACGCAGTAGAAAGCGTCGTGGGTCTCCTGGAGAGCCACCCAGTGCCGGACCGCGCCCAGGTAGTTGCCGAGGTGGAACGAGTCGGCCGTCGGCTGGATGCCGGAGAAGACGCGGGGGCGGGCGGGAGCGTCGGACATGGCGACAATTCTGTCAGCAAGCGACCGGGTCCGTCATGACGGGCCGGCGGGTCGGCTGCGGCCCGCCGCTGTCGGGCTGCTGACCTCGCGTGTGTCGCCCACGCCGACCCGCCGCGTCGGCCCGACCACGACCCGGCGCTGCTGCCCCGCCATGGTCTCGCGTATCTGCCCGGGGCCGACTTCCCGAACCGACTCCCGGCGCTGCTCGGGGTTCTGCTCCCGGCGCTGCTCGGCGTCCTGCTCCCGGCGCTGCTCGGCCGGCCGGACGGCGGACACCGCGAGCCGGGCCACCCGGCGGCCGTCCAGTGCGAGCACCCGCAGCAGCCAGCCGCCCTGCGGCCCGGCCGGGTCGGGCACGCCGACCTCGTCCGGTTCACCGGGCACCGGCACCTCGTCGCCGGCCACCGGCAACCGGCCCAGCACGGCCATCACGAACCCACCAACCGTCTCGTACGGGCCGGCGGGGAGCGCCACTCCGGTCCGTTCGGCGAAGTCGGCGAGGTTGAGGCGGCCGTCCACCACGGCGGGCAGGCCGGCATGCACCGGGTCCGGAGCGGCGTCGTACTCGTCGTGGATCTCGCCGATCAACTCCTCGATGAGGTCCTCCAGGGTGACGATCCCGGCGGTGCCGCCGTACTCGTCGACCACCACGGCCAGGTGCTGGCCCTCCCGGCGCATCTCGGTCAGCGCGGGTAGCACCCGCTTGCTGCCGGGGAGCCGCTTCACCTCCCGGGCCAACTCGCCGACGGTGACGCACTTGTCGGCGTCCGGGCGCAGCAGCACGTCACGGAGGTGCACGAAGCCGACCACGTCGTCGTGGGTGCCGTCGGTGACCGGGTAACGGGTGTGCGTTTCGGCGCGGACCAGCCGGGCAGCCTCGGCGATGGTCAGCCGCGCCGGCAGGAAGACCACCTCGGTGCGCGGCATCATCACCTCGCGGATCAGGCTTGCTCCGGCTACCAGGACCTCGTCGATGATTCGCCGTTCGTCCGGGTCGAGCACCGTGTTCGCCGCGACCAGGTCCCGTAGGTCGGCCTCGGAGATGCGCTCGCGGCCTGCCGCCGGGCCGGCCCCGAGCAGATCGGTGACGAGTCGAGTGGCACCATCTGCGGCGCGGACCAGCACGCGGGCGACGGCCCGGGCGAGCGGACCTGGATCGCGGCGGGGCGGCACCCGCACGCGTCGCCGGAGCCCGGTACGGGCCTCTTCCCGCATGACAGAGATGGTAGACACCGTTCGCTCATCGCACCGGAGATCGCACGGACCGGGTCCGTGAATGTTCGGGTCTGTTTAATCATGAGAGATTATGATGAAATGGGGATGATGGCGGTGTCGACGACAGTGTCGACCGCCGCCTTAGGGTGATCACCGAAGGCCACGTCCCGGGCGGGCCAGGCAGGGAGGCAACGACGTGAAACTGCTCGTCACCGGGGGCGCCGGCTTCATCGGCAGCGTGGTGACCCGGATGCTGCTCGACGCGGGTCACCAGGTGGTCGTCCTGGACGACCTGCGCACCGGGCACCGCGAGGCGCTCGCCCCGGACGCGACCCACGTCGAGGCGTCCATCCACGAGGCCGCCCGCATCGTCACCGCGGACGCCGGCTTCGACGGGGTGCTGCACTTCGCCGCCCTGATCGCCGCCGGTGAGTCGATGGTCAGGCCGGAGCTGTACTGGCAGAACAACACCGTCGGCACGCTCGCCCTGATCGACGCGGTCCGGGCCGCCGGGGTGCCGCGGATGGTCTTCTCCTCCACCGCCGCCGTCTACGGCAACCCCACCGAGCTGCCCATCACCGAGACCGCGGTCAAGGCACCCACCAACACGTACGGCGCCACCAAACTCGCCGTCGACATGGCACTCACCTCCGAGGCCGTCGCGCACGGGCTCGCCGCCGTCTCACTGCGCTACTTCAACGTGGCCGGCGCCCACCTCGACGGTGACGTCGCGCTCGGGGAACGACACGACCCGGAGACGCACCTGATCCCGATCGCGCTGGAGGTCGCCGCCGGTCGGCGGGAGAAGCTCCAGCTCTTCGGCGACGACTACCCCACGGTCGACGGCACCTGCGTCCGCGACTACATCCACGTCGCCGACCTCGCCCGGGCGCATCTGTTGGCGTTGGACGCCGCCACCGCAGGTCGGCACCGGATCTACAACCTCGGCAACGGAAACGGCTTCACCAACCGCCAGGTGGTCGACGTGGTCCGCGAGGTCACCGGGCGACCCGTTCCGGTCGAGGTGGCGCCGCGCCGCGAGGGCGACCCCGCCGAGCTGGTCGCCTCCTCCGCGCTGGCCCACGACGAGCTGGGTTGGATGCCCCAGAAGCCGACCCTGCACGACATGGTCGGCGACGCCTGGGCCTTCTACGGCAAGCACATCCTGGGGCAGTCATGACCAACCCGAACGGCGACGTCGCCGCACGGGCCGCCGAGGGCTTCACCAACCAGTACGGCGGCGGCGCGGCCGGCCGCTGGGCGGCTCCCGGCCGGGTCAACCTGATCGGTGAGCACACCGACTACAACGACGGGTTCGTGTTGCCCTTCGCGCTGCCGCTGCGGACGGTGGTCGCCGCCGACCGGCAGGACGGCGAGCAGTGGACGGTCTGGTCCGAGCTCTCCGACGAGACGATCACCTTCGGCGCGGACGACGTCGCCGAGCCAGGTCGGGTGACCGGCTGGGGCGCGTACGTCGCCGGGGTGGTCTGGGCGCTCCGCGAGGCCGGCCACCCGGTGCCGGGCGCCCGGTTGGCGATCGCCTCCGACGTTCCGCTGGGCTCGGGGCTCTCCTCCTCGGCCGCACTGGAGTCAGCCGTGCTCGCCGCCCTGCTCGACCTCGGCGGGCTGGAGCTGCCCCCGGAGCGGCAACCCCGGCTGGCGCAGCGAGCGGAGAACGTCTACGTCGGTGCGCCGACCGGCATCATGGACCAGTCTGCGGCGATCCGCTGCCGCGCCGGCCACGCCCTCTTCCTCGACTGCCGGGACGAGTCGGTCGAACACATCCCGTTCGACCTGGACGCCGCCGGGCTGGCGGTGCTGGTCATCGACAGCCGGGCACCGCACCGGCACGCCGACGGTGAGTACGCTGCCCGCCGCCGCTCCTGCGAGGCCGGGGCGAGCGCGCTCGGCGTCGCCGCGCTGCGGGACGTGGGTGTCGACCAGCTCGACGCCGCGCTGGCGCAGCTCGACGACGAGGAGACCCGGCGACGGGTCCGGCACGTGGTCACCGAGGACCAGCGCGTACTGGACACGGTGGCACTGCTCCGCGCCGCCCGGGTGCGTGACATCGGCCCGCTGCTCACGGCTTCACACGTCTCGATGCGCGACGACTTCGAGATCACCGTGCCGGAGATCGACACCGCTGTCGAGGCGGCGTTGGCGGCTGGCGCGTTGGGTGCCCGGATGACCGGCGGTGGTTTCGGCGGCTGCGTCCTCGCCCTGGTCGAGGCCGACCGCGCCGACGAGGTCGCCACCGCCGTCAAGGCCGCGTACGCCGAACGAGGCTTCAGCACCCCCGGCACCCTGACGGTCCTACCCTCCCCCGGCGCCACCCGCCTCCCCTGACTCGCCCACCCCACCCCCGCACCCCACCCCCGTTCGGGTTGATCAAGAGGTTTGCGTCAAATTCCGCGCCTGGACTGGCGCAAACCTCTTGATCACCGGGCCGAGGCGGGGCGCGGAGGGGGGGGTTGGGAGATCGTGCTCGTACATGGAAGTAGTGGCCTCGCCCGGCGGGTGAGGCCACTACTTCGTGGATCGAGCGTGATCTTGTGGAAACCCGGGCTCGGGTCAGGCGTCGGCTAGCTGGCTTCGACGATCATGGCGGCGCCCACCGTGCGGTTGGTGGTCTCGTCGATGATGACGAAGCCTCCCGTGGTGCGGTTGCGCCGGTACTCGTCGGCCAGCAGCGGCACCGTCGTCCGCAGTCGCACCCGACCGATCTCGTTGAGCCGCAGTTCGTCGGCCGACTCGTCGCGGTGCAGCGAGTTGATGTCCAACCGGTAGTGCAGCCCGCGCACGATCGCCCGCGCCGAGCGGGTGGTGTGCTTGATCGCGTACCGGCCGCCGACCCGCAGCGGGGCCGTCTCGTCCATCCAGCAGACCATCGCCTCGATGTCCTGGGCGACCGCCGGTGCGTTGTTCGGGCGGCAGATCAGATCACCCCGGGAGATGTCGATCTCGTCGGCCAGTCGTACCGTCACCGACATCGGCGGGAACGCCTCCGCGACCGGCCCGTCGGCGGTCTCCACTGCGGCGATCCGGCTGGTGAAGCCGGACGGCAGCACCATCACCTCGTCACCCGGCTTGAGCACACCGGAGGCGACCTGGCCGGCGTAACCGCGGTAGTCGGTCACCGTGGTCGACTGCGGACGGATCACGTACTGCACCGGGAACCGGACGTCGACCAGGTTGCGGTCGCTGGCGATGTGCACCCGCTCGAGGTGGTGCAGCAGCGACGGGCCCTCGTACCAGGGCATGTTCTCCGACCGGGCGACGATGTTGTCGCCGCGCAGCGCGGAGACCGGCACCACGGTCAGGTCCGGTACGTCGAGCTTCGCCGCGAACGCGGTGAACTCGTCGGCGATCCGCTCGTAGACCTCCTGCGACCAGTCGACCAGGTCCATCTTGTTGACACAGAGGACCAGGTGCGGCACCCGCAGCAGGGAGCAGAGGAACGCGTGCCGGCGGGACTGCTCGACGAGGCCCTTGCGCGCGTCCACCAGGATCAGCGCCAGGTCGGCGGTGGACGCCCCGGTGACCATGTTGCGGGTGTACTGGATGTGCCCGGGCGTGTCGGCGATGATGAACTTGCGCCGTGGGGTGGCGAAGTACCGGTACGCCACGTCGATGGTGATGCCCTGCTCCCGCTCGGCGCGCAGGCCGTCGGTGAGCAGCGCAAGGTTGGTGTATTCGTCACCGCGGGCCGCGCTGACCGCCTCCACCGCGGCCAACTGGTCGGTGAAGAGCGACTTGGTGTCGTAGAGCAGCCGACCGATCAGGGTCGACTTCCCGTCGTCCACGCTGCCGGCGGTGGCGAACCGGAGCAGGTCCATCGCCCGGGCCTCCGGCCCGGCCCCGGTAACAGCCCGGGCCTCCGCATTCGCGGATGCCACGATCTCGGTGCTCATCAGAAGTAGCCCTCCCGCTTACGGTCCTCCATGGCGGCCTCGCTGACCCGGTCGTCACCACGGGTCGCGCCGCGCTCGGTGATCCGGGTGGCCGCCACCTCCTCGATGACCTTCTCCACGGTGTCCGCGTCGGAACGGACCGCGGCGGTGCAGGAGGCGTCGCCGACGGTGCGATAGCGCACCTGCTCCTTGAACCGCTCCTCGCCCGCCCGAGGGCGGAAGAACTCGTTGACCGCGTACAGCATGCCGTCCCGCTCGATCACCTCACGCTCGTGCGCGTAGTAGATCGAGGGCAGCGGGATGTGTTCCCGGGCGATGTAGTGCCAGACGTCCAGCTCGGTCCAGTTGGACAGCGGGAAGACCCGGATCGACTCGCCGGGGTGGTGCCGACCGTTGTACAGCGACCACAGCTCCGGCCGCTGGTTCTTCGGGTCCCACTGGCCGAACTCGTCGCGGAAGCTGAAGACCCGCTCCTTCGCCCGGGCCTTCTCCTCGTCTCGGCGGGCCCCACCGAAGAGCGCGTCGAAGCGGTGCTTCTCCACCGCGTCCAGCAGCACCGGCGTCTGGATCCGGTTGCGCATGCCGTCGCCGGACTCCCGGACCATCCCACTCGCCAGAGCCTCCGGCACGCTCGCGATCACGAGCTGCAACCCGAGCTCGGCGACTCGTTGGTCGCGGTACTCCAGGACCTCGGGGAAGTTGTGCCCGGTGTCGACGTGCATGACGGGGAAGGGGATGTTGGCCGGGGCGAACGCCTTCTGCGCCAGCCGCAGCATGACGATCGAGTCCTTGCCGCCGGAGAAGAGCAGCACCGGGCGTTCCATCTCGGCGACCACCTCGCGCATCACGAAGACGCTCTCCGCCTCCAGTGCGTCCAGGTGGGAGACCCGGTACGCCGCCGGGGTGGTCATGACACCGACTCGATTCGCTCGATCATCCGATTTCCAGACCTTTCCGGTCGGGCATGTCAAGAAAGTGCGCTCAGGCTACCCGGAATGTCGCTGCAGCGCTGCAAGCAACCGGGTGGCGAGATCCTTGCGGCAGACCAGAAGGTCCGGCAGGCGTGGATCCGCCTCGTTGTATCTCAGCGCAGATCCGTCGATCCGGGAAGCGTGAAGTCCGGTGGCCGTCGCCACAGCGACCGGGGCAGCCGAGTCCCACTCGTACTGCCCACCGGCGTGGATGTACGCGTCGACCTCACCGGTGACCACGGCGGCGATCTTCGCTCCGGCCGAACCCATCGGCACCAGGTGCGCCCCGACGTCCTCGGCCAGGTCGGTGAGGAAGACCGGCGGCCGGCTCCGGCTCGCCGCCAGGCGGATCTTCCGCTCGCCGGCCGTCGCCGCCTCCACCGTCATCGGCGGGTACGCCGGCGGATAGTCCGTGCCCAGCACCCGGTGCTGCGCCGGCAGCCCCACCGCCCCGGCGACCAGCCCGTGCGGGCTCGGCGCGCTACGCGCCCAGAGCGCCACGTGCACCGCCCAGTCCGAGCGGCCCTCCTCGGAGAACTCCCGGGTGCCGTCCAAGGGGTCGATGATCCACACCCGGTCCGCGGTCAGCCGCGACACCGCCCCGGTGTTCACCTCCGCCGCCCAGGCCAACCGCGATCCCTCGTCCTCCTCGGAGAGCACCGCGTCGCCCGGTCGCCACTTCGCCAACTCCGTGCGAATCAGGTCGTGCGACACCTTGTCCCCGGCCGACTTCAGCGCGCCGGTGTCCGCGAAACCCATCTCCGTACGCAGGTCGAGCAACGCCTGCCCGGCCCGGGACGCCAGCCATCGGGCGAACGCGCCATCGATCATCGGAGGACTGCTCATCTGCCCGCTCCCGTCGCCTCGCCGCGAGCCGTGCCCGCACAGGCCGATTCGTCGCGACCCGCGTCGCCGGTCGCGGCACGCCGAAAGGCGCAGACTACCGGCCCACCGTTTCCGATCCGGTACGCCTCGCCACGGCTCAGCCCCCGTGGTAGAGGTTCTGCGTCGGCTCCACGCCCTTGACGATCACCGACTCCACCACGTCGGCGGCCCGGTCCACCAGGAAATCCAGCTCCTTACGCTCTGCCGCGCCGAAATCCGACAGCACGTAATCCGCAGGGTCCTGCCGCCCCGGCGGTCGACCGACGCCGAACCGCACCCGGGCGTAGTCCTTCGTGCCCAGCGACTTCGACATCGACCGCAGGCCGTTGTGCCCACCCTCGCCGCCGCCGAACTTCACCCGCACCTGACCGAACCCGATGTCCAGCTCGTCGTGCACCGCGATCACCTGGGCCGCCGGCACCTTGTAGAACTGCGCCAGGGCCGCCACCGGCCCGCCGGACAGGTTCATGTACGTCAGTGGCTTCACCAGCACCAGCTTCGGTCCACCGAAGCCCAGCCGCGCCTCGGCCACCTCGGCCACCGCCCGCTTGTGCCGCCCGAACCGGGCACCAACCCGCCCGGCCAGCAGGTCGGCCACCATGAAGCCGACGTTGTGCCGGTTCCCGGCGTACTCCCGACCGGGGTTTCCCAGGCCGACCACCAGCCACGGCCCTGCCTCGTCCGTCACGACCTGTCCCTCCCGATGCCCATCCACCGACTCCCGATACGCCGACAGGCGCCCCCGACCATCCGGGGACGCCTGTCGCAGAGTACGAACCGATCAGGCCTCGGTGCGCGCCTCGGTGTTCTCGGCGCCCTCGGCGGCCGGAGCGGCGTCCGCGCCCTCGGAGCCCTCGGTGGTCTCGCCGACCTCGGCCTCGGCCTCGTCGGTGGCCACCTCGACCTCGGGCAGCGTCGCCTCGAGCTGCTCGGCGGTCGGGGCGGCGGTCACCGACGCGACGGTCAGGTCCGAGTCGGCGGCCAGCTCGACGCCGGCCGGCAGCTGGACGTCACCGGCGGTCACCTGGGTGCCCGCCTCCAGGCCCTCGATCGAGGCCTCGAGGTGGTCCGGAACCTTGGTGGCGTCGGCGGTCACCGAGAGGGTGTCGTGGTCGTGCACGATCAGGGTGTCCCGCGCGGCCTCGCCGGTCAGCTGGACCGGAACCTCGACGGTGACCTTCTCGCCCCGGCGAACCAGGATCAGGTCGACGTGCTCGAAGGTGTCCCGGATCGGGTCACGCTGGATCGCCTTCGGCAGCGCCAGCACCTGGGTGCCGTCGGTGATGTCGATCGCGAAGAGCTGGTTGGCACCGCCCTTGCGGATCGCCGCGGCGAACTCCCGCGACGGCAGCGCGATGTGCTTGGGCTTCTCGCCGTGGCCGTACAGCACGGCGGGCACCTTGCCGGCCCGGCGGGTACGGCGGGCACCACCCTTGCCGAACTCGGTGCGGGGCTCGGCGCTGATCTTTACCTCGGACACGGGGAAACTCCTGATGCTTTTCGCTGCGGCGGCTTGTCGTCTGGCGGTGCTGGGGCGAGGGGCTCGCTGGGGCTCATGCGTCATGAACGACTGCCCGGAGCACCGCGTCGATGACGGTGCCTCCGTGCGGCGCTTTTCAGCGGCCCGCCGGGCACCCTCGCCGTGGCAACCGCACCAGTCTACCCGAGCTGTTTCCAGGGTTTCCGGCAGTCCCCGATCACGGCTCCAGACCGGCGCGTCGGTGGTGCTCCCCACCAGCGCGCCGGCCCTGTTTCCACCAGTTTGACAGCCCCGCCCCCACCGGAATGCAAAGTGGCGGAAACGGGGCTAGGTGATCAGCTCAGGCCGCCGAAGAGGGTGGTCACCGAACCATCGTCGAAGACCTCCCGGATCGCCCGCGCCAGCAGCGGCGCGATCGACAGCACGGTCAGCTTGTCCAACCGCTTCTCCGGCGGGAGCGGCAACGTGTTGGTCACCACGATCTCGCTGATCGAACTGTTCTTGAGCCGCTCGGTGGCCGGGTCCGACAGCAGCGCGTGGGTGGACGCGACCACGATCTCCGCCGCGCCCGACTCCTTGAGGATGTCGGCAGCCTTGGCGATGGTGCCCCCGGTGTCGATCATGTCGTCGACGATCAGGCAGACCCGGCCCTCCACCTCGCCGACCACCCGGTTCGCCACGACCTGGTTCGGCTTCATCGGGTCCCGGGTCTTGTGGATGAACGCCAGTGGGCAGCCGCCCAGCCGGTCGGTCCACCGCTCGGCCACCCGCACCCGGCCCGAATCCGGTGCCACCACTGTCATCGGCCGGCCGGCGTACTTGTGCTCCACGTACTCGGCCAGGATGTCCATCGCGAAGAGGTGGTCCACCGGGCCGTCGAAGAAGCCCTGGATCTGCGCGGTGTGCAGGTCGACGGTGAGGATGCGGTTCGCGCCGGCGGTCTTCAACAGGTCCGCCACCAGGCGGGCCGAGATCGGCTCCCGACCCCGGTGCTTCTTGTCCTGGCGGGCGTACGGGTAGAACGGCAGCACCACGGTGATCCGCTTGGCCGACCCCCGCTTCAGCGCGTCCACCATGATCAGGGTCTCCATGACCCAGGTGTTCACCCCGTGCGTGACGGACTGCACCACGAAGGCGTCCGAACCTCGTACCGAGTCCTTGAACCGTACGAAGATCTCACCGTTGGCGAACTCGTACGCGTCGGCCGGCGTCGGCGCGACGCCGAGCACCTCGCCGATCTCCTTGGCCAACTCCGGAAAGCCACGTCCGGAAAAGAGCATCAGGCTTTTGCGGTTTTCGGCGACGATGCTGCCCATGGGCCCGTCTGCTCCCGTTATGTCGGCGGTACCCGACCCGGTGGTGGTGGGTCAGGGACTATTCGGTTGCAGTATCTCCCGCGCCGGATGCGCCGCCCACCGTCTCGGTCGCCCCGTGGATTGCCTCACTGTGGCTTGCGGCACCAGCCCTACCGGACGCACCCTTCGCGTCGCCGGCTGGCTGCACATCCTTCGCGTCGCGGGCCCGCTGCGCCGCCTCCGCCGCGGCAGTGCCGGCGCGTCGCTTCACCACCCAGCCCTCGATGTTGCGCTGGCGGGCCCGGGCGACTCCCATCGCCCCTGCCGGCACGTCGTCGACGATCACCGAACCAGCCGCCGTGTACGCCCCGTCACCCACCTCGACCGGTGCCACGAACATGTTGTCCGCACCGGTCCGCGCGTGGCTGCCGATCACCGTGTGGTGCTTGTTCACCCCGTCGTAGTTCACGAACACCGACGCCGCGCCGATGTTGGTGTGCTCGCCGATCGTCGCGTCACCCACATAGGTCAGGTGTGGCACCTTGGAGCCCGCGCCGATCTGTGTGTTCTTCACCTCGACGAACGTGCCGACCTTCGCCTTCTCGGCCAGCCGCGCGGCCGGCCGCAGGTACGCGTACGGCCCGACGGTCGCGCCCGCGCCCACCTCGGCGCCGACGGCGTGGCTGCGGACCACCGACGCGGCGGGACCGACGACCGTGTCGATCAGGGTGACGTCCGGCCCGATCAGCGCGCCCGCGCCGACCACCGTGCCACCGCGCAACTGGGTGTTCTGGTCGACCACGGCGTCCCGGTCCAGCGCGACAGTGACGTCGATCCAGGTGGTGGCGGGGTCGAGCAGGCTCACCCCGGTGCGCATCCACGCCTCGTTGATCCGGTCGCGCAGCAGCCGGCGCAGCGTGGCCAGCTCCACCCGGTCGTTGCAGCCCAACGTCTCGACGTGGTCCACGGCGACGTGCACCGCGACCGGCTCGCCAGCGGATCGGAGCAGGCCGAAGACGTCGGTCAGGTACTCCTCGCCCTGGTCGTTGTCGGTGGAGAGCTTGCCCAGCGCCTCGCGCAGCCGTACCGCGTCGAACGCGTAGATGCCGGCGTTGATCTCCCGGATCGCCCGCTGCGTCGGGTCGGCGTCGCGTTCCTCGACGATCTGCTCCAGGCGGCCGTCGGCGTCCCGGACGATCCGCCCGAGGCCGGTCGGGTCGGGCACCTCGGCGGCCAGCACGGTGGCCGCCGCGGCGGCCTGCTCGTGCGCGGTCACCAGCGCGCCCACCGTCTCGGGTCGCAACAGGGGCACGTCACCGTTGATCACCACGACCGTGCCGGCACCGTCCGGTACGGCCTCCAGCGCGATCCGCACGGCATGCCCGGTGCCGAGCTGCTCGGCCTGGAGCACCGGCGTGGCGTCCGGGGCCACCTCGGACAGGTGCGCCCGCACCTGGTCGGCACCGTGCCCCACCACGACGACGGTGCGGTCCGCGCCCAACGGGGCGGCGGCGCTCAGCACGTGACCGAGGAGCGTCCGACCGAGCAGGGGGTGCAGCACCTTGGGCAGTGTCGACTTCATCCGCTTGCCCTCACCGGCGGCAAGTACGACGACGGTACGGAGGTGGGGCTGGGGCACGACGTGGCTCCCGTCGGGACGGCGGACACTCTCGCGGCCATGCTAACCAGACGGAGTGGGAGGATTGTCCGATACCCCACCCAGGTGCTGTTGATCAACTGCTCGGCCGCCAGGGTTCGAACCTGAAACTCAAGAGCCAAAATCTTGGGTGATGCCAATTTCACCACGGCCGATCGCGACGTCGGAACCACCGCCGCTTCAGGATGGGCATCCTGCGGCTACACCTTAGCGCCCAACCGCCGCGACGCCATCACTCATACCCTTCATGATCCCCTCGATCTTCCAGTAGAGCCGCGTCGACTTGAGCACCTCGACCACGAGACACCCCCGGTAACCGGTCCCGGTGTTGTGTCGGTTGGTGCCTGGGTTGTGACGCTTGAGTGCGGTGGGTTGAAACTCGTCGACCGGTACGCCGACCTGCTCGGCCCACCAACGGGTCGCAGCCGCCGGGTCGGCGGATTCGTGGATGCTGACGCGGAACCGCAGGGTCCGCTTGTCCACGCCCATCGCCTCGGTGAAGCGGAGGAACAGACTGATGAGCATCGGGTCGCTGTTGACGAACCGGACTCGGCAGTCGTTAGGACGCCACGGCTTGGCTTTGGTGCCTTCGGCCCAGTAGATCGCCGCGCCGACCGCGATCAGCTCCCGGTAGCGCAGCTGTTTCACCCAGGCCGCAGCGGCCTCGATCGTCTCCTGCCGGGCGGCGTCCCGCGCCTCCCGGTGAGCTGACCATCGCGCGTCGGTCATGGCCTTCGAATGTGCTCTGCGCCGAGCCAGAGCTGCCGCAGCGTCCGGGTCGAGTGGAAGGTGGCGCAGCCAAAGGTAGGCGGTGGACCGACTGACCCCCAGCCGCTCGGCGACAACCGGAACCGACAACCCACCGAGCCGCAGGCCCACGGCCTGATCACGCAACTCGTCCTTCGCGTTCGGTCGCCGGGTCCAGGCCGGCGGAGGGACCCCGCGCAGCATCGCCCGCGCCCGGTCTCTGCCGACGCCGGTGCGGGCCTGGATCTGGCGGACGGACAGCTGCTCCTCGGTGCGTAACCGACGCACCTCGGCGGCAAGAGGATCGGTCATGAGCAGCAGTTTAGGACTGGCGTACGACGCTCTTTCCGAACTTCCCCGTGCGATCTACGGTGCCGTAAGTTACGGTGACGTAGGCGTAACTTCGTGATCGTCACCATCCCCTGCGAGGTCCCATGTCCACTGCTCTGCTCGATCCCAACCCCGCCGCACCCGGCCCCAAACCCCTCACCGACGGCAGCCAGTCCCCCGGCATCCTGGCCGCACTGTGGGCCTTCGTGGTGATCCCCTTCGTCGCCCTGCTGGCCGCCGTGCCGGTTGCCTGGGGCGGCTGGCTCGGCTGGACCGACGTGATCATCGGTCTGGTCTGGTACGTCGTCTCCGGGCTCGGCATCACCGTCGGCTTCCACCGCTACTTCACGCACGGCTCGTTCAAGGCCAAGCGGTGGCTGCGGGTGACGCTGGCGGTCGCGGGTTCGCTGGCGGTGCAGGGCGAGATCATCCAGTGGGTCGCCGACCACCGCCGGCACCACGCCTTCTCCGACCTGGAGGGCGACCCGCACTCCCCGTGGCGCTTCGGCACCAGCTTCTGGGCGTTGACCCGGGGCCTGTTCCACGCGCACGTGGGCTGGCTGTTCCGTCGCGAACTGTCCAACCGCGAGCGTTTCGCACCGGACCTGATCGCCGATCGCGACATCAGCCGGGTCGACCGCCTCTTCCCCGCGCTGGTGGCCGTCTCACTGCTCGGCCCGGCGCTGATCGGCGGCCTGGTGACCTGGTCGTGGCAGGGCGCGCTGACCGCGTTCTTCTGGGCCGGGCTGGTCCGGATCGGCCTGCTGCACCACGTCACCTGGGCGATCAACTCGGTCTGCCACGTCTACGGCGAGCGGCCCTTCGCGATGCGTCAGGGTGACCGCGCGTCGAACTTCTGGCCACTGGCGATCCTGTCGTTCGGCGAGAGCTGGCACAACCTGCACCACGCCGACCCGACCAGCGCCCGGCACGGCGTCCTGCGTGGCCAGGTGGACATCTCCGCCCGGGTGATCTGGCTGTTCGAGAAGGTCGGCGCGGCGACGCAGGTGCGCTGGCCGAAGCCGGAACGCCTCGCCGCGAAGCTGGTGAAGCCGGTCGCACCCCGGTAAAACCGGGCGGTGTGCCGGGATGCCGCCTGGCAGGATGGCCAGATGACTGAGCCACGCGGGGGGACCGGACGGCTCGGCCGACGGGGAGCCGGATCCGATCCGGATACGGTCGGACGACGCGGCAGGGCGGTCGGACCGTCCGACAGTGAGGCGACGACGTGAACGGGCACAGCGGAGGCACCATCCCACGGCAGGGCGTCACCGAGCGCCAGCGAGGCGGCGACATGCCCGAGGTCAGTGACGGCGACGGTGTCGGCGGCCGGCGGACGACGCCGCCCGCCCCGGCACCGAAGGCCAAACCCACCTCCCGGGTCCGCATGTCGGCGGCCCAGCGACGGGAGCAGTTGATCGCGACCGGCCGGCAACTCTTCGCCGAGCGCGGCTTCGACGCCACCTCGATCGAGGAGGTGGCCGCCCGCGCCAAGGTCTCCAAGCCGGTGGTGTACGAGCACTTCGGCGGCAAGGAGGGGCTGTACGCGGTGGTGGTGGACCGGGAGGTCCGGGCCCTACTGGACCGGATCACCACGGCGTTGACCGCCGGGCATCCTCGGGAGCTGCTGGAGCAGGCGGCGCTGGCCCTGCTGGGTTACATCGAGGAGGAGGCCAGCGGCTTCCGGGTCCTGGTCCGCGAGTCGCCGCTGATGTCCGGCACGGCCAACTTCAGCAGCGTGATGAACGATGTGGCGCACCAGGTCGAGCACATACTGGGTGCCGAGTTCAAGAGCCGCGGGTACGACCCGAAGCTCGCCGAGCTGTACTCGCAGGCGCTCGTCGGCATGGTGGCCCTGACCGGGCGCTGGTGGCTGGAGGTCCGCAAGCCCCGCAAGGAGACGGTGGCGGCGCACCTCGTCAACCTGGCGTGGAACGGGCTGTCGCACCTGGAAGCAAAGCCGACTCTGATCACCGCGCGCCGACACTGAGCACGCTGACCGCCCGCCGCCGCTGAGTCCCGCTCAGCGGCGGTGTGCGTCGGCCACCGGGTGTCTACGGCGTTCCAGCTCCGCCTCCGCGTGCTCGGCCGGGCCGACCTTGTCGTACAGGCCGGTGCCGAACAGGATCAGGCCGAACAGCATCGACACGACCACTGTCGACATCGAGAAGTTGAGGAAGTTCGCGTCGGTCTGCAGCACGGACATCATCAGGATGCTGGTCACCAGGAACACCACACCCGCGGTGAGGTTCATGTAGTGGCCGAGGTTGCTCCGCCGCGACGCCCCGATGATCAGGACGATTCCGAAGATCACCGAGGCGAGCGAGAAGGCCAGGTTGGTCCGTAGCCCGAGGGCCCAGGTGCTGCTCCGGGCGAAGAGCGGGTCTCCGATCGTCTCGGCGACGCCCCACACGCCGAAGACCAGGATGTAGACGCCGACCAGACCGGAGAGGACCCGGTAGAGCGGCCGTGCCGGATGATTAACCGGAAAGTGCGGCATACCCCTGACCCCCTGATTGACCGTTTCAGGAGGATTGTCGCCCAGGGCGGAGCCGACTGTCCGAAGAACCACAATGCCGGAAGTCCGCCGAAGGCTGGGCCAAGGTCAGGTTTTCGCCGGAGCCCGAGCTGCGCAGGGATCAAGCCTGACCGCCCGGAGCAGCTCGGGCTCCGGCGAAAACCCCGCCGCAACAATCTCGGGCTCCGGCGAAACCCACGGCCGCGACCAACGATCAGAGAATCAGACGAGCCTTGTGGAAGGCCTCCGCCTCCTCCTCGGACCCGACCTTGCCGTACATGCCGACCATGAGCAGCACCAGGGAAGCCGTCAGCACCACGACCACGGTGGTGATGCTGAAGTTGAAGATGTTGGCGTCGGTCCGGATGAACGCGAGACCACCCAGGCCGATCACCATCAGGGCGTACGCCAGCCACTGGTTGATCACCACGTCGATGTTGCGGCCGAGCGCGGTGCCGACCAGCACGACGATCCCGAGCAGCACGCTGAGCAGCGAGAAGCCGAGGTTGGTGCCCTGACCGAGGACCCGGGTGTCGTCCTGGGCGAGGATCTCGTTGCCGGTGCTCGTGATGATGCCGAGCACACCGAAGACCACCAGGTACAGACCGGTCAGCCCGCCGATCGCCCGGTAGATCGGCCGCGCGGGGTGGTTGACGGGGGTGTGGGCCATGTCTGTGTCTCCAACGCCGTGGGGTGAGGTGTCGCCGACGATTGTCTCGCATGTGGCGGTGTGACGCCGCACACGGTCCCGGGCCGGCGCGCCCGGACCGTTCAGCTCTCCGGCAGGTCCTCGGCGAGGGTCATCCAGCTCTCCTCGATCTGCTCCCGCTCGGCGCGCAGATCCTTGAGCTGGGCGTCCAACTCGGCGACCCGGGCGTAGTCGGTGGCGTCCGCCGCGAGCTGATCGAGCAACGTGGTCTCGCGCTGGTCGAGCTTGCCGAGCTGTCGCTCCAGTCGGCTCAGTTCCTTGCGGGCCTGGCGGACCTCGGCGGCGGACATGCCACTCGCGGTCGGGCCGGCGGGCGCGGCGGTCGGGTTGGCGCCGGGCCGGGTGGTGCCGGCCCGCTCCGCGGTCCGCGCGAGGTACTCGTCCACGCCGCCCGGCAGGTGCACCAGCCGGCCGTCGCCGAACATGCCGTACGCCGTGTCGGTGACCCGCTCGATCAGGTAGCGGTCGTGACTCGCCACGATGATCGTGCCGGGCCACGAGTCGAGCAGGTCCTCCAACGCGGCGAGGGTGTCGGTGTCCAGGTCGTTGGTGGGCTCGTCGAAGAGCAGGACGTTGGGCTCTCCCGCGAGCAGCCGCAGCATCTGCAACCGGCGGCGTTCCCCACCGGAGAGGTCGCCGACCGGGGTCCAGAGCCTGCGGTCGTCGAAGCCGAACACCTCCGCGAGCTGGGACGCGGAGACCTCCCGGTCACCGAGCTGCACCCGGCGGGCGACCTCCTCGACGGCTTCGAGCACGCGCAGGTGCCCGGGCAGCTCGGCGAGCTCCTGGGACAGGAACGCGGGCCGTACGGTGGAGCCGGTGCCCAGACGGCCACCGTCGGGGCGGGTGATGCCGGCGAGCATCCGCAGCAACGTGGTCTTGCCGGCGCCGTTGGCGCCGAGGATGGCGATCCGGTCGCCGGGACCGACCAACCAGGTGACGTCGCGCAGGATCTCCTTGGGGCCGGCGTGCAGCTCGACGTTCTCCAGCTCGTACACCTGCTTGCCGAGCCGGGAGACGGCCATGCGTTGCAGGGACATGGTGTCCCGCGCCGGCGGCACGTCGGCGATCAACGCGTTCGCGGCGTCGATGCGGAACTGGGGCTTGGAGGTTCGGGCTGGCGGACCACGGCGCAGCCAGGCGATCTCCTTGCGGAGCAGGTTCTGCCGGCGGGCCTCGGTCGCGGCGGCGACGCGCTCGCGCTCGACTCGGGCCAGGGTCCAGGCGGCGAAGCCGCCCTCGTAGGCGCGAACGGTCTGGTCCGCGACCTCCCAGGTGGTGGTGCAGACCGCGTCGAGGAACCACCGGTCGTGGGTGACCACCACCAGGGCGCCCTTACGGCCGACCAGGTGCCGGGCCAGCCAGTCGACACCGCCGACGTCGAGATGGTTGGTCGGCTCGTCGAGGATGAGCAGGTCGGAGTCGCGGACGAGCAGCGCGGCGAGCGCCACCCGGCGTCGTTCGCCACCGGACATCGGGCCGACCGGCTGGTCGAGACCCAGGTGCGGCATGCCGAGACCGTCGAGGATGGCACGCACCCCGGCGTCACCGGCCCACTCGTGCTCGGCGCCCATGCCCTCGTCGAGCCAGGCGGTGCCCAGCACCACGTCCCGGACGGTGGAGTCGGGGGCGAGCGTGAGCTGCTGCGGCAGCCACAGCACGCGCAGGTCGCGACGGTGGGTCACCCGACCGTCGTCGGGGCCCTCCTGCTTGGTGAGCAGCCGTAGCAGGGTGGACTTGCCGGCGCCGTTGAGGCCGACCACGCCGATCCGGTCGGCGTCGTCCAGGCCGAGCGAGACGTCCGTGAGCAGCCGCCCTGCCGCGCCGTACCCCTTGGACACCCGGTCCAGATTGACGATGTTCGCCACGTTCCACCCTTCATGATCAAGGCGTCCCGGTGCCGGCGGGCACCTGGACGCCTGTCCCAAGGGTACGCGGACACCCCGGGCGACCGCGCCGCGCGCCCGCGGGACCGGTGGGACGTGCCGTCAGCCGACGCGGGCGCCGGCGACCGGGCCGTGTGCGACCCGCGCCTCCCGGCACACGTCCGCGGCGGTCAACTCGGCGGCGATCCGCTCCGCGTCGGCCGCGTCGGCGGCGAGGAACACACAGGTCGGGCCGGAGCCGGAGACGATCCCGGTGAGCGCGCCGGCCTCCTCGCCGGCCTTGAGGGTGTCGGCCAGCGCCGGGTGCATGGCCAGCGCGGCGTCCTGGAGGTCGTTGCCGAGCGTCCGGGCGAGCACCCGGGGGTCGCGCTGACGCAGCGCGCCCAGCAGGGCGTCGGTGGAGCCCAGCGGGGCACCGGCGGCACCGGAGTCGCGCAGCCGGTCCAGCTCGCGGTACGCGGTGGGGGTGGAGAGGCCGACGTCGGCGATCGCCACCACCCAGTGCCAGGTGGTCGGGCGGACCAGCACCGGGCTGATCGCCTCACCCCGGCCCGTGCCCAGCGCGGTGCCCCCGTAGATCAGGAACGGCACGTCGGAGCCGAGGTCGGCGGCGATCCCGGCCAACTCGTCGCGGGACAGCCCGGTGCCCCAGAGTGCGTCACAGGCCACCAGCGCGGCGGCCCCGTCGGCGCTGCCGCCGGCCAGCCCGCCGGCGAGCGGGATCTGCTTGCGCAGGTGCAACCGGGCGTGCGGCGGCACACCCGCGTACCCGGCGAGGGCGTGCGCCGCGCGGATCACCAGGTTGGTGTCGTCCAGGGCCAGCTCGCCGGTGCCCTCGCCCTCCATGGTCAGGGCGAGCGTGTCACCCCGACGGGCCGTCAACTCGTCGTAGATCGAGATGGCGTGGTAGACGGTGTTCAGCTCGTGATAGCCGTCACGGCGCAGCGGGCCCACCCCGAGGTGCAGATTGACCTTCGCGGGCACCCGGACCTTCACCGGCCCGATGGCCCCGCGTCGCTCGTCCTCGCCGTCCGGACGCCAGGCCTCGGTCACGGGGTGATGTCCCGGATGCGCAGGCGGATGTCGAACGGCTTGGCCACGATCAGCTCCTCGGCGTCCTCGGCGGGCACGGCGTCAGCCTACTTCGCGGCCGGCGTACCGACCGGAGCCGACGCGGCGATGGCGGCGAACTGCTCGACGGTCAGGGACTCCCCCCGGGCACCGGGGTCGACGCCGGCCGCGGTGAGCGCGGCGGCGGCCCGGTCCGCGCCACCGGCCCAGCCGGCGAGCGCGGCGCGCAGTGTCTTGCGCCGCTGCGCGAACGCCGCGTCGACCACGGCGAAGACCCGTTCCCGGGGTACGTCGGCTCGGGGCGGTTCGTGGCAGGTGAAGGCGACCAGGCCGGAGTCGACGTTGGGCACCGGCCAGAACACGTTCGGGGGCACCCGTCCGGCGCCCCGGGCCTGGGCGTACCAGGCGAGTTTGACCGACGGGATTCCGTACACCTTGGAGCCGGGCCCGGCGACCAGCCGGTCGGCGACCTCCTTCTGCACCATGACCAGGCCATGCCGCAGGGTGGGCAGCACGGCGAGCAGGTGCAGCACCACGGGCACCGCGACGTTGTAGGGCAGGTTCGCCACCAGCGCGGTCGGCGGCGGGTCGGCCAACTCGGCGGCGTCGACGCGCAGGGCGTCCGCGCGGTGCACGGTGAGCCGGTCGGCGTCCGCCCCGGCGTACCTCGCGGCGGTCTCCGGCAGCGCCCCGGCCAGCACCGGATCGATCTCCACGGCGTGCACATGCCCGGCGATCGGCAGCAGCCCCAGGGTCAGCGAGCCGAGTCCGGGGCCGACTTCCAGGGCCACGTCGTCGGGGGTCAGGCCGGCGGCGGTGACGATCCGGCGCACGGTGTTCGGGTCGTGCACGAAGTTCTGGCCCAGCTTCTTGGTGGGCGCGACGCCCAGCCGGGCGGCGAGCTCCCGGATCTCCGCCGGGCCGAGGAGACCGGTCATGCCTGGAAGCCTAACGACGGGGTCGGCATCGACCGTCGGGCCGGGCTCACCACGGGCCGAAGGCCCGGTCACCGGTGGCGGAGATGGCCGCGCACAGCTCGTCCAGGTCGGCGCCGGTGGTCTGGGCGAGCGCCCGGACGGTGAGCGGGATCAGGTACGACGCGTTCGGCCGGCCACGGTGCGGCGTCGGGGTGAGGTACGGGGCGTCGGTCTCCACCAGGATCTGGTCGACGGGGGTCAGCGCGGCGGCCTCGCGCAGCGCGGCGGCGCTGCCGAACGTGACGGTGCCGGCGAAGCTGAGCAGGTAACCACGGCGGACACACTCGCGGGCGAAGTCGGCGTCACCGGAGAAGCAGTGCAGCACCACCCGGTCCGGCGCGCCCTCGTCGTCGAGGATCCGCAGTACGTCCGCGTGGGCGTCCCGGTCGTGGATGACCAACGCCTTTCCATACCGCTTGGCGATGGCGATGTGCGCCCGGAAGCTCTCCTCCTGTGCGGCACGCCCCTCGTCGCCGGTCCGGAAGAAGTCCATTCCGGTCTCGCCGATCCCCCGAACCCGCTCGCGGGCGGCCAGCGACTCGATCTGCCGCAGCGCCTCGTCGAGGTCGGTCAGCCGGGGCGCCTCGTTGGGGTGCAACGCCACGGTGGCCAGCACGGCCGGATACCGCTCGGCGATGTCCGCGCCCCACTGCGACGAGGCGACGTCCACGCCCACCTGGACCAGCCGGTCCACCCCGACCTTGGTGGCCAACTCGATCGCCACCGCAACCGGGTCGTCGGCCGACCCGCCGCCGGGCACACCGGCCTCGCTGACCGTGATGTCCAGGTGGGTGTGACTGTCCAGTACCGCCCGGGGCAGCGGCTCGGGGGCCGGCGGAAACTCTCCGGCCCGCCGGGCGGCACGCTCTCGGCGCGATTCAGTCGGCTCGCTCATCAGCGACAGCATCACACACCGGGCCTGTCCATCTGCCCGCCACCCGACGTTCACCTCGACTACGCCGCGCGACTCTACGGTCACCACCGAACGGACGCGACAGGTTGCACACCCCATCTCATCGAACAGAGGGACATGACGGCATGAGCGTCACCCCCCGGGCCGATGGCACCGCCGGCGAACGGACCGGCCTGCACGTGGCGTTCGGCGGCGGCATGTACCCGGCCGAGGAGATCGCCCGGGGCGCCGCGTACGAGCTGTTCAGCGCCGACGAGGTGGCCGGCTTCGAGTGGGCGCCCCGGCCGGGCAGCGCGCTGCCGTGGCACCGGTTCGTGCACGTCAGCGAGGTGACCGCGGTGCACGGGGCCACCGAGCCGGCCGACGAGCCGGAGATGCCGCTGATGATGCCCGCGCACCGCGAGCGGGGTTGGGCGTACCTGCACCAGCTCAGCCAGCAGCCGGCCGCAGCGGGTGACCCGGTGCTGGCGGCGGCGCGCGCGTCGGCGGTGGTCCGGCGGGGCACCCGCATGGTGAAGGTTCTCTCCGCCCAGCAGCTCGCCGGCTATCTGCGGGGCTGGCTGCCACACGGATTCTGCTACCGCGAGTACGACGTGGCGCACCTGCGTACGCCGGCGGCGACGAAGGTGCTGCGCAGCGACGGTGACGTCGGCCGGGAAGGGCCGGATGTGACGTACGCGCTGCGCTGGCGGGCGTCCGACCCGGGCGACTACGACGTGCCGGTGGGCGAGGCGCACCACGGCCTGACCGCGCTGGCGTCCCGGGACCGGCTCGGGGCGCCGGTGCTGGGCACGGGCTTCGTGCCGAGCAACGGCCAACTCATCCCGGAGTTCATCACCCGAGACTTCGCCGACCTGCCGATGCCGTCGAACGCTGCCCTGATCGCCTACCCGGCGGAGGGGGTGGAGGTCGTGCTCTACACGTACCAGGCCGAGCAGCGCGGGTGGCTGCGGATGGTGGGCCCGCAGTGGCGGCACCTGCTGGCCGGGGTGCCGGGCCTCTCCCCGGACCAGGAGTACGTGCCGAACGGGGACGCGCCGCGCTCCACCCAACTTGTCGGTCTCTACGGCGACACCGAGTACGAGGCGGTGGCCGACCTGCCCGGCGGGTTCCGGGTGCTGGCGATGACCCGGGCGGCCCGCTACCCGGTGGACGCGGTGGCCCGCCGGCTCCGGTTCGCCCAGTGGCGGGGTGTGCCCTGCCTGGTGCTGCGGGAGGAGGCCGGCTGGCTGCGGGTGCGCCTGCGCTTCCCGAACCCGGAGGCGGTGGTGGCGACCGGCGCGCAGTGCCACGAACGGGGCGTCTACGAGGCGTGGGCGCTGGGCACCGAGGTGACCGACGACCAGGTGATGGACACCCGGTACGCGATGTGACCGCCCTCGGCGGCAGGGCTGCCCTGCCGCCGAGCGCCTGGTGCGTTCAGCCCGCCAGCCGGGCCAGTTCCTCGTCGACGATCGACGGGTCGAGCTTGCGGAACACCGGCTTCGGCGCGGCCAGCGGCCGACCCGCCTCGATCGGCACCGACTCCCAGCGCGCGCCCACGGTGTAGTCACCGGTGAGCACGGGGTACGCCGGGCCGCCGTCCAGGTCGTCGACCTGCTCGATGACGGGCATCGGGGCGTGCACACCGGTGCCGCCGAGCAGCTCGTGCACCTGCTGCGCGGAGTGCGGCAGGAACGGGGTGAGCAGCGTGTTGGCGTCGCTGATCACCTGGAGGGCGACGTGCAGGATGGTGCCCATCCGGGGCTTGTCCGCCTCGTCCTTGAGCTTCCACGGGGCCTGCTCGGAGAGGTACCTGTTGGCCTCGGCGACCACCTTCATGGCCTCACCGATGGCCTGCTTCTGCCGGTGCCGGCCGATCAGGTCACCGACCGTGGCGAACCCGGCCCGGGCCACCGCGAGCAGCGCCTCGTCGGCCTCGGTGAGCCCGGCCGGGTCGACCGGCGGGATCGCGCCGAAGTTCTTCGCCGCCATGGAGACGGACCGGTTGACCAGGTTGCCCCAGCCGGCGACCAGCTCGTCGTTGTTGCGACGGAGGAACTCGGCCCAGGTGAAGTCGGTGTCGTTGCTCTCCGGGCCGGCGGCGGCGATGAAGTAGCGCAGTGCGTCCGCGTCGTAGCGCTCCAGGAAGTCGCGGACGTAGATGACCACCTTGCGGGACGAGGAGAACTTGCGCCCCTCCATGGTCAGGTACTCACTCGAGACGACCTCGGTGGGCAGGTTGAGCCGGCCCAGCTCGCCCGGCTCACCGTCGCGGGAGCCCTCGCCGGAGTAGCCGGAGAGCAGCGCAGGCCAGATCACCGAGTGGAAGACGATGTTGTCCTTGCCCATGAAGTAGTAGGACCGGGCGTCCTTACCCTCCGCGTCGGCGGACCAGTACTTCCGCCACGCCTCCGGGTCGCCGGAGCGGCGGGCCCACTCGATCGAGGCGGACAGGTAGCCGATCACCGCGTCGAACCAGACGTAGATCCGCTTGTCCGGGCGGTCCCGCCAGCCGTCGAGTGGGATCGGCACGCCCCACTCCAGGTCACGGGTGATCGCCCGGGGCTGGAGGTCGTCGAGCAGGTTGCGGGAGAACCGCAGCACGTTGGGCCGCCATCCCTCCCGGGTGTCCAACCACTGCCGCAGCACCTCGGCCAGGGCGGGCAGGTCCAGGAAGAAGTGCTCGGTCTCGACGAACTTCGGCGCTTCCCCGTTGATCCGCGACTTCGGGTTGATCAGGTCGATCGGGTCGAGCTGGTTGCCGCAGTTGTCGCACTGGTCGCCCCGGGCGCTGTCGTACCCGCAGATCGGGCAGGTGCCCTCGATGTAACGGTCGGGCAGGGTGCGCCCGGTGGACGGGGAGATGGCACCCATGGTGGTCTTCGGCACGATGTAGCCGTTGCGGTACATCCCCTCGAACAACTCCTGTACCACCGCGTAGTGGTTGCGGGTGGTGGTGCGGGTGAACAGGTCGTAGGACAGACCGAGACCGTGCAGGTCCTCGACGATCACCCTGTTGTACCGGTCGGCCAGCTCGCGCGGGGTGACCCCGTCGGCGTCGGCCTGCACCTGGATCGGGGTGCCGTGCTCGTCGGTGCCGGAGACCATGAGCACGTCGTGGCCGGCCATCCGCATGTACCGGGCGAAGACGTCGGAGGGAACGCCGAAACCGGAGACGTGGCCGATGTGGCGGGGGCCGTTGGCGTACGGCCAGGCCACTGCCGCGAGAACGTGACTCATGAGCAGCAAGCCTAGTGACCCGTCCGGGGCGCCCGCGAACCAATAGGGGGTGCCGCGCCAGCGGACCGGGCCGACCGCCTCGACCATTGGTCCGATTTGTCGCCGACACGCGGTCAAGCTGCCCGTTCCGCCCCCCGGACCGGTGTGCAATGAACGTCGTGACTGGCAGACGAGCGGCACGGGACCACGAGGACCGTCCCACCGGGCCGGCGGTCGACGACGACCCCGGCCCCGATCCGGCCTCGCCCCGGAGTGCCGGGGTCGCACCCCAGCCCCGGCTGGTGCCCGGCACGGACCCGGGTTCCGCGGCACGACCCGGTCCCAGCCCGCGACCGAGCCCGGCCGAGCGGGCCGACCGGCCGGAGAAGCAGCAGAGCGCGTCGGTGGGGCATGCCGCCACGCCGGCCCGGCCCACGACGGGCGCGCCGACACCCACCCCGGCCCGGCCGACCCCGGCGGCACCCGTGCCGAGCCCGGCCCGACCGAGCCCTCCGGGGCCGACCGTCGGCTCGCCGGTCCCCACCACGGAGGCCGTCGAGGTGGAGCCGACCACCGGGGCGCCGGTGGACGCGATACCGCGTCGAGTGCCCGTCCGGCAGCAGGGTCGACGGCACCGGGGCCGCCGGGTCGACGGTGACACACCGGACGGTGACGACGCCTTCTGGGCACCGATCGAGGAGGTGCACTGGGACGGCACCCCGGTCCGGGAGGATCCGGCGCCGGACCGGGACCTGGACTTCCGCCCGATGCGGCGCCGGCCGCCGGGCCGGGCGGCCCCGCCCCCCGATCCGCTGCCCGGGCTCGCCGCGCTGGTGGCGCTGAGCCTGGTCGCGGCCTTCTTCGCCTGGGTCAGCGCCGGCCCGTTCTGGCTCGCGGTCGGGCACGCCCGGGTGGGCACCGTGGTGATCGACGGCTGCACCGGCGACGGGCTCACCCAACGGTGTCGGGGGACGTTCACGGCGCAGGACGGGCGGTTCATCGCGCACGGTGTACGGGTGAGCGGCGTGCCCGGCGTCGCGAACGCGGGCGGTACGCCGCTGTCGGCCCGGATGACCGGCCCGGACGCCATCACCGCGTACGCGGACACCGGCGTGGGCCGGCATCTGCGCTGGCTGCCCGGCCTGCTGGTGGTGCTGGGCTGCACCGCCGGCATCGTCCGGTGGACCGGGTCGGCCCGGCTGCCGGGCCGTCGGCACCGCCGCTGGGCCGTGACCGCCGCCGTCGCCGGCCCCGTGCTGATCACCGCCGGCTTCCTGGTCGCCGCCTGGTGAACCCACCACGGCCGGCGCCTGGGTCAGCTGTGCACGATCGTGTAGACGTCCCGGCGGCGCAGCGCGTACTCGGTGGCGACCTCGGTGATGGCGTCCCGGCGGGACCGGCCGGCGGCCTCCCGCTCGGCGACCGCCGCGCGCAGGGTGTCGTCGTCCGGGCGTTCCGGGGCGGTCACCGGCGCTCCGGCCACCACCAGCGTGATCTCTCCGCGCGGGTCCCCCTCGGTGGCCCACCGGGCCAGCTCGCCGAGCGGGCGGCGGAGCACCTCCTCGTAGGTCTTGGTGAGTTCGCGGCAGAGCGCGGCCGGCCGGTCCGCCCCGAACGTGTCGGCCAGGTCGGTGAGTGTCGCAGCGATCCGGTGCGGCGCCTCGAAGAAGACCAGGGTGCGCTCCTCGGCGGCGAGCGCACGAAGCCGGGATCGACGCCCGCCGGGGGTGCGGGGCAGGAAGCCCTCGAAGCAGAACCGGTCGCAGGGCAGCCCGGAGACGGCCAGCGCGGTGGTGACCGCGCTCGGCCCCGGGGCGACGGTGACCGGCGCCCCGACATCCAACGTGGCACGGACCAGCCGGTAGCCGGGGTCGGAGACGCTGGGCATTCCCCCGTCGGTGACCAGCGCCACCACGTACCCGCCGAGGATGGCCTCGACCAGCTCGGGGGTGCGCCGTTCCTCGTTGCCCTCGAAGTAGGAGACGATGCGACCGCCGACGGTGATGTCGAGGTCACGGGCCAGCCGGGTGAGCCGGCGGGTGTCCTCGGCGGCGACCACGTCGGCGCTGCTCAGCACCTCCCGGAGTCGGGCCGAGGCGTCGGCGGGGTTGCCGAGTGGAGCACCGAGCAGAATCAGGCGCCCAACTTCGGACATTTCACCCACGAATTCGTCTCCTTCATTGCTGGGAATACCGGTATCAGGGACGACGGACGCCACCGGACACCTTGGCAGCCTACGATCGCCGGGTGACGAGTGCGTCGACAGCGCAGAGCCCGAGCGCCGATCCGGACAAGATGATCCAGGTGACGGGCGAGCCCAGTGCCACCCGGGAGCCGACGGCACCGAGCGCCGAGGGCGGTGGGCTTGCCGCCGTGGTCCGGCGACGGTTCGCCACCGTCGACACCCAGGTGGACCGGTTCTCCTGGCTGGCCACGGCAGTCGTGGTGGCCATCGCGGCGATCCTGCGCTTCGTGGGGCTGTCCAGCCCGAAGGGCAAGATCTTCGACGAGACGTACTACGCCAAGGACGCCTACGGGCTGATCTCCCGCGGCGTGGAGTGGAACTACAAGGACAACGTCGCGTCGTACGTGGTGCACCCGCCGCTGGGCAAGTGGTTGATCGGCGTCGGCGAGTGGGCCTTCGGCTACCAGGACGCCGAGTCCAAGGTCTCCGTGCCCGGCCACCTGATCACCACCGCGCCGGCGTTCGGCTGGCGATTCTCGGCGGCGGTGATCGGCACGCTGTCGGTGCTGCTGCTGGTCCGCATCGGTCGGCGGATGTTCCGCTCGACGGTGCTCGGCTGCGCGGCCGGCCTGCTGCTCGCCCTGGACGGCTTCCACCTGGTGCTGTCCCGCGCGGCGCTGCTCGACATCTTCCTGCTCTTCTTCGTGCTGGCCGCGTTCGGCGCGTTGGTGCTCGATCGGGACGCCCGCCGTCGCCGCTGGGCGCGGGCCCTGGACGACGGGCTCGATCCGAGCCTGCCGGGCCGGGCCGGCCGCCCGCCGACCGGTTGGCGCACCTGGCCGTGGTGGCGGCTGGCGGCCGGGGTGCTGATCGGCTGTGCCTGTGCGGTGAAGTGGAGCGCACTGTATTTCGTCCCGGCCTTCGCGCTGCTGGTGCTCTTCTGGGAGGTCGGCGTCCGCCGCTCGGCGGGGGTCCGCCGGCCCTGGCGGGACACCCTGCTCGACGAGCTGCCCTGGCTGGTACTCGCCGGCGTGGTCATGGTGGGCACCTACCTCGCCACCTGGTCAGGCTGGCTGCTCACCGACGACGGTTACTACCGGCTCGCGTCGGCCCACCCGGGCGCCCCGCTCAGCGACCGCCCGGTGATCGGTCCGTTGATCAATCTCTTCGAGTACCACCGCGCGGCGTACGGGTTCCACGCCCAGCTCGACGACACGCACAAGTACCAGTCGTGGCCGTGGCAATGGCTGCTGTTGGGCCGGCCGGTGGCGTTCCACTACGCCAACGACGGCGTCTGCGGCGCGCCGACCTGCTCCTCCGAGATCCTGCTGCTCGGCACCCCGCTGCTCTGGTGGTCGTTCCTGCCCGCCCTGGTCGCGCTGGCCTGGCTGGGTCTGGCTCGTCGGGACTGGCGGGCCGGCGCGATCCTGCTCACCGTCGCCGCCGGGCTGCTGCCGTGGTTCTGGTTCGCCCTCGACGGCCGGACGATGTTCTCGTTCTACGCCGCGCCGGCGGTGCCGTTCCTGGTGCTGGCCGTGGTGTACGTGCTGGGCGCGCTGATCGCGCCCGCCGGGGCCGACGTGGGTGCGGTGGCGCCGCTGGTGCCCGGTGACCCGAGCTATGAGCGCCGACTGGTGGGCAGCATCGCGGCGGGGGCCTACGTGCTGCTGGTGGCGCTCTGCTTCGCGTACTTCTATCCGATCTTCGTCGGCAAGGTGATCCCGTACTCGGACTGGCTGTCCCGGATGTGGCTCGACGGTCGGTGGATATAAGCATCGACAGGCGACGCGCCGCACAGCGCGACGGAAGAAGGGCCCGCACGCCGAAGCGTGCGGGCCCTTCTTGACAAAGACGCGCGCCCCGATCGCCTGCCACGGGGGAAGCGGGCGATTGGGGCGCGCATGAAGAGCTTAACCACCGCGCACCACCGGCACAACGGGTCGACTTGGGTCAGATTTCCGACGGTTGACGGCCGGACCGCCACCTTCCTTCCCGCCGTTGACCGAGGGTGACCTGGCGTGGACCCAGAGCGCGGAAGCGACCGGTCAGAGGCGGTCGCCGGCCTGGTCGGCGGGCGTCGGGGTTCGATCTTCACCACCCAAACGATCATCCAAAGTGGATCTCACTACACTGCGGGCCGTGATCAACTTCAGACGATCGACGGCTGTCCTTCTCGGACTGCTGGCGACCACCGCGCTGACCGGGCCCGCCCCGGCGTGGGCCGACGAGGAGCCGGCGCCCGAGCCACCCCGGGTCGAACTGGTGCTGGACGTCAGCGGCTCGATGCGCGCCGCCGACATCGACGGACGCAGCCGGATCTCCGTCGCCCAGCACGCCTTCAACGAGGTGGTGGACGCGCTGCCGGAGGAGACCCAGCTCGGCATCCGGGTGCTCGGCGCGACCTACCGAGGTAAGGACAAGAAGGTCGGCTGCCAGGACACCCAGCAGATCGTGCCGGTCGGCCCGGTGGACCGGACCGCGGCCAAGGCGGCGGTGGCGACGCTACGGCCGACCGGATTCACACCCGTCGGCCTCGCACTGCGTTCGGCCGCACAGGACCTGGGCAGTGGGGCCACCACCCGTCGGATCGTGCTGATCACCGACGGCGAGGACACCTGCGCTCCGCCGGACCCGTGCGAGGTGGCCCGCGAGTTGGCCGCCCAGGGCACGAGTCTGGTCGTCGACACCCTCGGCCTGGCCCCCGACGAGAAGGTCCGCCGGCAGTTGCTCTGCATCGCCAGCGCGACCGGGGGCACCTACACCGCCGCGCAGAGCGCCGAGGAGCTGACCGGCCGGATCAAACAGCTCGTCGAGCGGGCCGGCGACACGCACACCCGCGCCCCGACGGTGGTCGGCGGCGCGAACGCCTGCGACTCGGCGCCGCTGCTCGCCCCCGGCGTCTACGCCGACCGGGAGGCGTTCTCCGAGCACCGCTACTACCGGGTGCCGGTACGCCCCGGCCAGGAACTGCGGGCGTCGGTGAGCATCGCGCTGGACCGACCCGTGAACCGGGACTACGGGGTGCTGCTGCGGGCCACCGCGGCGGACGGTCGGGAACTGGTCCGGGGCGCGGACGCCGGCAGCGGGCGCGCCGATGTGCTCTCCGCCGGGCTGCGCTGGTCCGCCACCGCCGACGACGAGGATGCCGCGGAGACGACGGAGAGTTCCGCGCCGGTCGTCGAACCCACCACCGTCTGCCTGGTGGTGAGCAACTCGTTCGCCCCGCGCCCCGGCACCGCGGCCACCCCGGGCATGCCGGTGGAGTTGACCGTCGACGTGGTCGCCGCCGCACCCGCTCCGGACGGGCCGGATCTCGGCCGCGGTTGGGTGCTGCTCGCCCTGCTCACCGTCGCCGGGTTGATCACCGGGCTGCTCGCCGGGCTGCTCACCCGCTGGTGGGTCGCCACCTGGAGGGAGAACTGATGCGTAGCGCACTGTTCCGGTCGCTGGCGGCGTTACTCGCCGCAGGCGGGGCCACCCTGATCCCCGCCGCCGCCGTTGCCGCTCCGACCCCCTCGCCGGGAGCCACACCGGTGAACCGGGCCGGCACGTCGTTCCTCACCGCCACCCCGATCTCCGCCGGACAGCCGGTGCGGGTGGACGCCTCGATCGGCGACCACCTCTACTGGGCGTTCTCCGCCACGGCCGGTCAGGTGCACGAGATCACCGCCACCGTCACCTTCCCGAAGGGGCGCAGCGGCGCATCCACCTGGACGGTCGACGTCTTCGACGGGCTGCGCCGACGTCAGGCGTGCACCGCCGGGGCGCAGACCCCGACGGTGGACGCGAAGGCGTCGACCGTGTCGCTGGGCTGCACGTTGCGCGAGGTGCGACCGTGGGCGGAGCCCTGGTCGGCCGACCCACTGCCCGGCACGTACGTCATCCGGCTCTCCGTGATCGACCTGCCCGAACCGGATCTTGGCGCACCTGTCGACGTGGACCTGCTGGCCGGCGCAGTCGCCGACCACGGCGCGTCGGCCGACGACGGCGAGTTGGCCGCACCTCTGGTGCCGAACACCAAGGCGGGCACGGTGCTCAACGCCGTACCCGTGGCCGACCCGGAGGCTGACGACGACGCCGGCTCGCTCGCGGACTGGTTGCCGGATCTCGGCTCGCGCTGGGTCTGGACCGGCATCGGCGGCGTGCTCGCCGCGGTGGCCGGCGTGGTCGGCTTCGCGATGACCAGGCGGCCTCGGCGTCGCTGAACCAGCCGCGCCGCTGGTGGCCCCGCCCGCAGCGGGGCCACCAGCGGTTCAGGCGCGCCGGGAACCGCGTGGCAACCAGCCGATGAACCGGTCCTGTAGCGACATCACCGGGGCGGCTCGCAGATCCTCAGTGGCAGCGGCGAGACAGGAGCCCAGGTAGACGCTGAGCATTGCCCGGTCACCCCCGTACTCCACCAGCAGCCGGCTGCGCTTCGTCGCGCACGGCCACTCGTCACCGCAGGAGCCGCAGCTCCAGCAGGGGGTCTTCGGTGCGTGATCGTCGACCCGCACCCCCGGCCGTTCCGCACCATCGGTCATCGCACGTCCTTCCAGATGTCCACGGGGCTGGGCGACTGCTGTGCCCGGCAGGTTGTTGATGGTGGTCCCCCCGGAGCCATCAGAGAGGCGCTGCGCGTCCCTCCGGTGTTACATCTTTGCGGTACCTTCTCCGGTCGTGGGAGTCGGAAATTTGACGCTTGACCGCATGCTCCACTACTACCAATCAGTAGGCCGACACCGTGCGTGACATTTTTCCCTCGACTGTCGCGGTTGCCGTCGCCGGGTCGGACGACTGGCTCGGCGAACTGCTCCCCGCCGAGCAGGCGTGCCTCGGCGAACGGGCCGTGGAGACCCGTCGGCGGGACTTCGCCGCCGGCCGGTCCTGCGCACGCCGGGCCATTACCGATCTCGGCCTGCCCCCGACCGCCGTGCCGGCCGCCGCCGACCGCGCGCCCATCTGGCCCGCCGGGGTGGTCGGCGCCATCACCCACACCACCGGCTACTGCGCCGCCGCGGCGGCGCTCACCGCCGACGTCCGGTCCGTCGGGATGGACGCCGAGCAACACCAAGAGATCGATCCGGGAGTACGCAGGATCGTGCTGCTGCCCGAGGAGGAAGCCCTCTGTGCGGGGCTACCCAGTGGCACCTCCTGGCCGGTCGTCATGTTCAGCGCCAAGGAGACCGTCTACAAGGTCTGGTATCCGGTCGTCGGAACGTGGTTGGGCTTCCTCGACGCCCAGCTCGACGTCGACCCGGACGCGGGTACGTTCACCGCCCGGATCGCACCGGCCCGACTGGACGAGGCGACGGTCGACGATCCGCCGGCAACCGTCGTCGGCCGGTTCGTCGTCGCCGACGGGCTGGTCCGTACCGCGGCCGTGCTTCCACTTCGCTGACCTTCCCGCGTCCACGGTGGCCGAAAACGATCGGCTGACGGTCGTCCAGGTTGTCCGGACCGACCGGACGCGGGCCGTGGGACGGGTTCCAGAGCGACGACCGGCCGGTCCGCCACGCACGGTAGCGTCGGCGGGTTCCCCGAACCGCACGTACCGAGGCGTCAAGGAGTACGGTGACCCACCCCCAGCCCTCCGCCGGGCCGCAGGACCCCCCACAACCGAACCAGGAGCCACCGACGCAGCCGTCCCCGACGACACCGCCGCAGCCAGCCGGCGACCCGGCGGTTCCGCAGGCGCCGCTGCCGCCCAGTCCGTGGTCGGCAGCGGGGAGCGCGTCGCAGCCGCCGTTCTCGGGTGCCGCGTACCCGGCGGCCGGCGGAGGTTACCCGGTCGCTGGCGGGCTGGGCCATCCGCTCGCCGCACCGCCACCAGTGCCGCCGCACGGGTCCAAGAAGACAGTCGTGGTCGTCGCTGTCACCGCGGCCGTACTCACCCTGCTCGTCTGCGCCGGCGGCATCGTGGCCGTCGTCATCGGCGCCAACCGGGCGGCGACCAGCGTGACCGAGGCGGGCCCCACCCCCGGGGTGACCCGGGGCGCGGCCCAGCCCCGGGCCAAGGTCCCCTCGTCGACGCCGCCGCCGGCTGGCGACACCCGCAACATGTCGCCCGGCGACACCCTGGTCATCGATGGCGACGAGGGCACCATCGAGATCACTGTGACGAAGTTCAGCACCGCCACCAAGCCCTGCACGTCCTACGGACTCAAGCCCGACGGGGGCATGTACGTCATCGCCGACGTGACGCTCACCGTCACCAAGGGCACCGCCTCGGCGAATCCTCTCTTCTTCAACTGGGTCGCCGCCGACGGCAGCGAGGCCAACGCGGTCGCCGGGGCGTTCTCGGGCTGCGGCAAGCCGATGCCGTCCGCCGAGGACCTGACGGCCGGCACCAGGCGCACCGGCAGCGTCGTGTTCGACGTCCACGACGCCTCGGGAGTGTTGGAGTACCAGCCCATGTTCGAGACCGCGGGCTCCTGGAAGCCGTGACCCGCTGACGCGGTGTGGGGCCGAGCCCGAAGGGCCGGCCCCACACGGTTGTCGAGTCGACGGGTCAGCAGCCCGTCCAGCGCACCGGAGTAGCCCGGTCGGCGTTGCGCCACCCGACGACGGTGCCGTTGTCGGAGATGGACCGACCACCGATGTTCACCCCGTCGCCGCCGCCCGGCAGGACCCGGGAGGTGGAGCCCCTGCCAACGCGGTCACCACCGACCACGACCCCCTTGGCGTTGACGTCCGTCAGCGAGGGCATCTCCTGGTCGAGCGTGATGTACGAGCCGTTGCGGAGGTCCCACCGCACCTTGGTCGCGGAGGGGCCACCCAGCCAGACCAGGCCGACCGCCCAGCGGCCCGCAGCCGCGGAGACCGTGGTCGACCCACCACCCGGGACCCCGAGCGCCTCGATCCGGCCGTTCGGCCGGCGGACCCAGCCGGTCCAGTCACCGAAGGGCCCGGCGTGGCCGACGATGGTTCCGTTCGGCGTGATCCCCATCGGCTGGGCGTTGGCCGGGGCCTTGAGCACCTCGACCGTGCCCGGACGGGCGGCCGGCCAGCGCAGCCCGACGAATTCCCCGGGAACGATGTCCGAGCCGTAGCCGACGATGTCGCCCGCGTCGTTGATGTCAGTGACGAAGATGCCGGTGGACGGCAGCACCGGCAACTGCTCGAGCTTGCCGTCGCGGTAGATCCACGGTTGCCCGGTGCCAACGCCCGGTGCCCACCCGTTGCCGATCACCACGCCGTCGGCGTTGATGCCGACCGGTTCCGCCATGCTCGGCACCTCGACCTCGGTGACCTGCTGCCCGTCCCAGAACAACAGCAGGTACTGGTTGTCGATCTCACCGACCCGCAGAGCGGTACCGGCGACGTAACGACCCGTCGGGTCGACGGCGTACGCCTCGGCCCGGTAGGTGTCGGCCGGGTACGGCAGCGTACTGATCTTGCAGGTGCGCAGGGCCGCGCCCCCGGGCGCGGCGGTCGCCGCCCCGGAGACGGCGACGCCGAGAGAGGTCGCCAGCAGGGCGGTGGCGGCGGTGCCTGCGAGCATCCTGCGCCGAGTGCTTCGATTCATCCTTGCTCCCCGTGTCGGCCCGGGTGCACCGGGCGTCGGTCGATACCGGTCTCACGGGTGAGTGGGTCTCACGGTTGCGGCATGTCGGGGAAGAGACAGAAGCGGGGGTTACCTCGCCCAGGCCTGGGTGCTGGTGGCGACCGGCCGGCCGGTGCGTACGGACTCCTCGATGGCAAGGCTGATCAGGTGGTCCTGGCAGGCTTCGGCCAGCGGATACGGCGCCGGGCCCTCCTCCCGAGCCCACGCCCCGGCGCGAACGACGATGTCGGCGACCGCGATGTCGTCGTCGGACATCCCACTGCCGACGAACGGGTTGCGATAGACCACGTCGCCGTCGAAGCTGATGTGCTTCAGGTCGAGCCCTTCCAGGTTGAGGTCGAGACCCGTCTGACGACGCACCAGCGTCGACTCCACAGGTGTGGTCGGGTCGACCAGGCGGACCACCCGATCGTCCACCAGCTCGCCGAGCGAACCACGCACCACCAACCGACGTCCTCGCAGCGGATTCCACCACTGGTTGTCGGTGAAGTCGTACAGCCCCATCCGCCCGCCGAAGTCGATGGTCGCCAGGGTGGTGGAGAGCTGCCGCGGCGCGTCGTCACCACTCCAGCCGGCCGGTGACAGCGGGTCGGCCAGCGGCGCGACGAAGGCCCGCGCGCTGACCTCGGCGGTGTCGTGACCGACCCCCAGCAGGCCACGGATCAGCGAGACCGCGTGGTAGAGGTGAGTCGAGGAGATCTGCACGGAGGTCGGTTCGCCGAGCACCCCGGCGCGGACCAGCGCCAGGCGGGCCGCGTGCCCGGGCATCAGCAGGTACTGCTCGGCGACCTGCACCAGACCACTGCCGCCGACGTCGGCCCAGAGCGCGCGCAACCCCGCCAGGTCCGGCGCGGGCGGCGTCTCGGCGAGCACCGGTACGCCGGCAGCGACCAGTTCCCGGGTCACGTCGGGGGTCACCGGCCAGGGCACCGACACGATGACGAAGTCCGGTCGCTCGTGGGCGAGCAGTTCGGCCGTCGTGCGGAAGGTCGGCACGTCCCATGCGGCAGCCACCGCCGCACCACGTGATTCGGTACGCGTGACCACCCCGGTCACCCCCAGCCGCTCCGGCAGGTGCCGCGCCAGACGGAGGAAGAACTCACCCCGCCAGCCGCTGCCGACGAGGCCGAACCGGGTCTGGGCGGCGGAATTCATGTGCGCTCCTCACGTCGGGATCCGGATGCTAACCGCTCTGGAGGCGGCGCTTCTCGCTACGGTTGCGGCCGTGACCGCCGATTCGCTCCACGCAGTGCCCGTCGAGGTGGCCGCACGGCGACCACCGCTGGACTACTACCTGGTCCGATCCCGGCACGACCGCTCCGGGTCGACCGACGTCGCGGAGGGGATCGTCGTCGAGGAGTTCACCCGACACCGCGACTTCTCCACCTCGGGACTGAACAGCGCGGGATGGACGCCGGAAGCCGGCTGGTGGAGTTCCGCCTCGCTGAGCCGTGGCCTGCGTACCGACCCGGAGTTGCTGGCCAGGGTCGTTCCCGTCTCGCGTGCCGAGGCCGAGGACGTCTACCGGAGGCTCGGCGGCGGTCGGCTGCCCACCGAAGCAGCCCTGCGCACCTCGTTCGGTGAGCACCAACCGATCGCGACCGCCGCACCGCTGCGGCTCGGCCCCGCACAGGCACCGGCCGGGTTCTCCGAGCGACGCGTCTACCGTGTCCTGTTCGCCAAGGACCTCCGGGATGACCAGGTGGAAGGTCTCCGGGCCGCCTGGTACACGACAGACTCCGCTCCGCGTCCACCAGGGTCCGCGGCAACCGGTTACCTGGAGCGGGGAGGGGATCACTTCACCTGGGTCCTGCGCCGGGTCGGTGGCGGGCTCGCCTGGTGCCTCGACCTAACGGTCCTGTTGACGACGGACACCTCTCCGGAGGTCGGACCGATCCTGTCCGGGCTGACGAGCGCCCTACGGCAGCGCGGCCTGATACCTGTCACGACCGAACGGTTCGCCTGACCCTCCACTGAGTTCGGTGGTCGCCGGCGGCCGTGCCCGTTCCCAAGTTGATCCACACTGACTAGCCTCGATCCCGTGCAGATTGGCGTGAACGTACCCAACTTCGCCCCCGGCACCGATCCGCAGGTGCTGCGGCAGTGGGCGCAGACAGTCGAAGGTCTCGGCTTCGACCTGCTGATGGTGTCCGACCACATCGCGGTGACGCCGGACGTGGCCGAGCAGTATCCTGCGCCGTTCTACGAGCCGTTCACCACGCTGTCCTGGCTGGCCGGGGTGACCCACCGGGTCCGGCTCGGCACCACCGTGCTCATCGTCCCCTACCGGCATCCGTTGCTCACCGCCCGGATGGCGGCGAACCTCAACCGGCTCAGCGGGGGCCGGCTCGTCCTCGGTGTCGGCGTCGGCTGGGCCCGGCAGGAGTTCGAGGCGCTCGGGGTTCCGTACCACCGGCGCGGTGCTCTCACCGACGAACACCTACAAGCCATGCGCGACGCCTGGCGCAACACCGACGACTACGACACCGAACCCGTCCCCCTCTGGGTCGGCGGCAACAGCGAAGCTGGCATGCGTCGCGCCGTACGACTGGGAGACGCGTGGCACCCACTACGACTCACGCCCGACAAACTCACGGACGCGGCCGGACGCCTCGAGGCCGTCGCCGCCGACATGGGCCTCCCCAAGCCCGCGCTGACGCCACGCATCGCACTTCAGGAAACCCGCGAACCGGTCACCGACCCGGACCGGCTCGCCGGTGTCGGCACCATCGAGCAGATCACCGCCGACCTCGACCAGATCCGACTGCTCGGCGCGGAGACGGTGGTGCTCGACCCGTTCAACGGCGACCTGACCGAGATCCGCCAGCCCGAACGCGCCTGGCGGACCCTCGCGGCCGTCGCGTCGTGCGCCAAGATCCAGGAGGACCGATGACGCCCGACGACGAACGACTTCTCCGCCGTGCCGTGCAGATCGCCGGCGAGGCCGGCGCATCCGGCGAACGGCCGTTCGGCTCCTTGCTCGCCGCCGCGGACGGCACCGTCCTGATCGAGGACCACAACACAGTGGTCTCCGACTCGGACATCACCGCCCACCCGGAACTGAAGCTGGCCCGGTGGGCCGCCCGGGAGCTCGCCCCGGAGGTGGCCGCCGGCACCACCATGTACACCAGCTGCCAGCCCTGCCCGATGTGCGCGACAGCGATCGACCGCTCCGGCCTCGGTCGGGTGGTGTACGCCCTGTCCTCCGAGCAGTTCGAGGAGGTCAAGCCGGCCACCCCGCCACTGCCCCCGGTGCGCTACGAGGGCCCGGCACTGTTCGACGAGGCACGCCGGCCCATCGACGACCACTACTGACCGGCCGGACACTCTCCACTTTGTACGATCTGTCGCTCCGGTCAGTCGAGCGCGTCGATGCGTGCGGTAATTGACCGACAGCAATCATCGGGCACCAGCCCGCGGCTGTCTCGTCTTCCAGAGAGGAACGGGGATGCAAGGATCCTGGCGTAAGGCGGCGCTCGCAGCCGCCCTGTCGATCGTAGGTATGGCGGGTGGGTTGGCCCTGGCGGCACCCGCACAGGCGCAGACCGTGGAGTCCGGTTCGGTCTCCTTCAGCGGCGACCCCGGTGACTACATCACCGGCGGTGACTCCTACTCGTACTCCACCGGCGACGGCGACCAACTCACGACGAACGGCTCGGTCGACAACAGCCGCGTGTCGGTCAGCATCAGCGGCTACAACGGCGACTGGTGGTCCCTGAACTTCGACGCGCCCGGCAGCGCGGCGCTGACTCCGGGCACCTACGAGGCGGCGACCCGTTACCCGTTCAACGGGGCCGGCCCCGGCCTCGACCTGTCCGGCAACGGGCGGGGCTGCAACGAGCTGACCGGCACCTTCACGATCATCAACGCGGTGTTCGGCCCCAACGGCTACGTACAGACCTTCGACGCCACCTTCGAGCAGCACTGTGAGGGCGGGACGGCGGCCGCTCGCGGCGAGGTGCACATCGCCAACCCGGCGCCGCCCGCGCCGCTGGAGCTCGAACTCGCCGTGGCGACCGACGGCATCGCCCACCGGGTGAACGGCAACGCCGTCCTGCACGGCACGGTGACCTGCAACGTGCCCGCCTCCGTGACGATGGATGGCACGGTCACCCAGGTCGTCAAGAAGGTGATCATTCGCGGCAACTTCTCCACCACCGTCACCTGCACCCCGGGCAGCCCGACCCCATGGACGGCCGCAGCCGCCCCGGGCGGCACCACCCCGTTCGCCAAGGGTCTGGCCGAGGCCGTCACCTCGGCCAGCGGCTACGACACCGAGTACGGCGAGTACGTCAGGGTGAGCGACACCACCACAGTGAAGCTCACCCGGTCCTGACCCGTCGACGCCTGGCGGCCGGCACGTCCCGGCCGCCAGGCGCTACGGTCGCCGGATCAGCTGGCGGCAGCCCTGATCGCCCCTACGGTCGACGACTGCCGCACTTCCCTGCCGCACAACATCGAAAGGCCGTTTCCGACGAGCGGAAACGGCCTTCGATCTTGGGTGGAGCTGAGGGGATTTGAACCCCTTACACCTTCGCGGAGGAGAGATCAACACGGGTCGGACACTTCTGTGGCACGAGCTGCGCAACCGTCGCCAAGTCCTTACGACGTTTGACACGACTTGCCGGTCGCAGTTGTGCCGGATCTGTGCCCGATGATCTTTGGCAGCCCTCCCCCGGCTGCGCCCTCTAGCCATCCCGTCGGCCTTCGTCCGCACACTGTGGAGCGGGTGGGGCCTGCCCGGTCAAGGTGGAGCACACCACCGTCTGAACGACCTTGACCGGGCAGGCCCTGCCCGCTCGGCTTCGCCCGGACGAAGGTTGTCGGGGTGGCGCCAACCATCCCGGAGCGCCTGAGCGCCCCGCCGGAGGCACGGGCTCGTTCGGACAGATCCGGGCGTCGGGCGATATGCAACTGCCACGACACGTCAGCGCGACTCCCAGCGGCATGCTTCGCTACTCGGCACCCTGGTCGCCGGTCGATAGCGTGTTGGTCATGACGGAGCCTGCCAGCGAAGCCAGCGTTGACGAAGCACCCCGTGACGACCTGGCCGATCCGCTCAACCGTGGGGCACGGGCTATGGCTGTGGCTCTGGGAACGGCGGCAACGGGCGCGGGCGCTGTAGCGGTCTTTGTTACCAGCAACCAGGCCGGCACCGCTGTACTGCTCCTCGTCGGGGCAGTCCTCGTCCTACTCGGTTTGCAAGGGACTCCGCTCCGTAGCTTTGGTGGCGGCGATTACCGCTTTGAACTAGCTCAGTTGCGCCGCCGCGCGGCTGCTGTCGTTGAGGAAGCAGTTCGCCAGGAGTCGCCGGATGTGGCTGCCGCAGTTGCGGAGGCGGTAAGCGCCATAGATCCAGGAATCCGGTTCCCCGATTGGCCGACGATGCTGTGGGAGGGCCAGGTACGGGACGCAGTTGAAGCTGCGGGCGCTTCCGTCGAGGCAGCCGGGCGGTCAGCAGCTCACGGCAGGGGGGTGGACATCCGTGCCCACCTCCCAGAGGGCACGGTCAACATCGAGGTCGTCTATCGCAAACGGGGTGTCGTGACGTCAGGTGAAATAGCTGCGGCTGCTGCCAAGCTTGTTCGATGTGACCTCGACGGTGGTCACCTGATTGTCACGAACGAACCTCCGCCGGCCGACGTGGTGAGTCGTGCTGCCAACCTTCTCCGCCTGTCTGAGCCGATTGATGTCGTTCCCTGGTCTCACTACCGGGACACTGGAGAGTTGAGCGCTGCCCTGCGCCGCAACGCACGTTGAGCAATCTTTGTTGACTTGACATCCAACGCCCCGGAGTCCGTCCGCCTTCTAGGCTGGCGGCCCGGGGCTTCGTCGTATGTCGCGCCGCTCGGCGGGCTAACACCGACGCGCTGGCGGCCGAAGGCCAGAGGCGCGGCGGCGGGCCATCGGCCCGGCCCAGGTTCGGCGGCGCGAGCGGCCCGCGACGCGGGTCGCCTTGATCCCGTACAGAAAGTTCTCACACGAGCTGAGAATCAACGATGTCCGGTCTCGGGACATGCGTGACAGATCGGTATCAGGACCTGCCTGACGCCGGCCCTCGCTGTGCTCTTTCTGGCAGGCTCTCCGCGTGACCGACATGCCACCCGAAGACATGGTCGATGGACTAGCAGAACGCCTAAACCCCTACATGCATCGGATCCTCGGCGGCAGCGAAGATCCGCATGATGTCGTCTACCAACTGATGTGGACGCTGACCGAAGCACCGCAGATTGAGCACTCCTGGGGTGTGGACTGGTTGTACCGAATCTGGGGAGACCTCTCCGACATCATTGACGGGTATCCCGTTGACCTTGGTCCCGACAGCGAAGCCATCGCGATCCGGGAGTTCAGGCACGCCGCTCAGGATTGGTTACGTACGCCGCGCACCCTCGCCGGGCTGGAGAGCTACATCGAGCGGCAGAGGACCCGCCTCGCGTCGCTGTGGTCCCCCGTGCCAGCGAGCCAACCCCCTCGCCGACTACCTCACCGAGGCGATCCGTAATAGAATACGGGTGGCCGAACAAGAGTACGGCCAGAGTTGCGTACGCAAGCCGTGACTCTCGGTTGAACAAGGAGGGTGGCTGCATGTTCGCATTGGTGGTGCGCTTCGATCTGAAAGACGACGAAAGCGCGAAGGCGTTTGACGCGCTTGTCGCAGAGACAGGGATTGAGATCCGTGCCCGCGAACCAGGAACGCTGATTTATGCGACGCACTCTGTCGAGGGGGAACCTCTTGCCCGAGTCTTCTACGAGTGCTACGCAGACCGAGAAGCATTCGAGGCGCACGAAGTGCAACCTCACGTCATCCGTTTCCACAAGGAGCGCGAACCGTACACGCAGGAGGCGCGGGTTGAGTTCCTAGCGCCCGGACCTAGCAAGGGCCTTGGTTCACTAGATGCCTGACAGCAATGAGCAAGGTCGACTTATAGCTAGGCGGCGGCAAAAGCGTGGCCTGTCTCAGCGTGAGTTCGCCGAGATGATCGGGCGGTCCGAGGCTTGGCTCTCGCAGGTCGAGCGCGGGGTACGTTCGATCGATCGGGTCTCCATCTTGGAGCGGATCGCGGGTGCGCTCGGTATCCCCATGTCCGAACTGGCCCCGGGCACTGAGGACACGGTGAGCGCTGAGGTTCCCTCGGCGGCTGCCGCCCTGCGTTCAGTGCTAAGCACCAGCTACCTCATGGCCGCGATTCTCGGCAAGGACCGAGAACTGCCCCTGCCGCAGACAGCCGAGCGAGCCGATCTGTGCTGGACGTACGCACACGCCGCCCGTTACGAAGACTTGGCCGAGCTACTGCGGGGCCTATTGCCGGATCTGGAGAGAGCAACACGATCCGCCAACGGCGATACGCGAAAGACGTACCTCACAGAGCTAGCGTCGGTGTATCACGCTCTGTCGGCCGCACTGTCGAAGCTTGGTCAGCATGAGGCGGCCTGGGTCGCAACCGATCGGGCGTTGCTCGTTGCAGAGCAAGTCGGAGACCCGCTACTGGTCGCCGCTGGGACCTTCCGCCTTGCGCTGGTATTTCAGGGCGGGCGGCAGTTCGAGCAGGTGATAAGTGCGGCATCCTCGTCTGCGTCAGCGCTTGAGCCCGAGGTGTCGGCAGACAAGCCGGCGGCTGTGTCGCTGTTCGGTGCGTTGAATCTGCAACTGGCCGTAGCCTCTGCGCGGATGGGAGATGATCAGAGAGCGCACGAGTATCTCGGAGTAGCGCGAGAGGCAGCCCGGCTCCTGGGGATCGACCGCAACGACTACGAGACCGAGTTTGGCCCCACGAATGTCCAGCTGCACGAGGTCGCGGTGGCAGTCGAACTCGGCGACGCGGGTTCTGCACTCCGGGCAGCCGAGCGGATCGACGCGTCCGGCCTATCGTCTGAGCGGCAGGCCCGGCTCCTCATGTACGTCGCAGCGGCCTGGACTCAGCGTCGCAGGGTGTCTGAGGCAGTCGATGCGCTTGAGCGGGCCGAGGCCCTAACGCCGGAGCAGGTCAAGGGACATCCGGTGGTCGAGACGATGGTCTCCGACCTTGTACGGATGGAACCCGCTCCCTCCGACCGACTAGCAGCCTTGGCTCGCCGCGTAGGAGTGGCCTAGCTACCGTCACACGTTCCGAGCTGCACCGAAGGGCGTCCCACAGCGGGGCGCCCTTCTTCGTACCAAGGTATTGATGAATGACCCGTACTCAAGTACTAGACACGTACTTTTGTACGGGCTACGCTGATGCCATCGAAAACGGGCAATCGCTCAAGGTGAGCGAGCCCTAGTTGAAGGGAGTCAGTCATGGGACGTCTGCTGCTGGACACCTCGCGGGTGTCGTACGAGGTCGCGGTGAACCCGGTTCCGAAGCTGGATCAGACGGGTCAGCAGAAGTTCGACCGGGAGACGAAGCAGCCGATGTGGGCGGTGCAGCTTTATGCCCTGTCGGAGGGAAGCGCGGAGGTCATCAACGTGACGGTGGTCAGCCCGGTGATGCCGGCGGTGGCTGTTCGTCAGCCGGTGGTGCCGATGGACCTGGAGGCGCTGCCCTGGGTCAACGACCGGGACGGCAAGGTCCGCTCCGGTGTCGCGTTCCGGGCTTCGGCGCTGACCGCGATGGAGACCGCCGCCGTCTAGCGGCCGGTGTTCCTGTTCAGCTCCACAGAAGCGAGAGGTGGACACGGGGTCGCCGTTGATTGGCGTCGTCTGCGACCCCGCGTCCTGTCCAACAAGGTCCCTACTGAGGGAGGACTTGTCGTGTCCAAGTCTAGCCAGAGGTCCCCGTTCGGCTGGTCGAACCGTGGGGGCAACAACGTCACTGTCATCGAAGCGCCCGTTGCCCGCTCGTACCGACGTCGGGCCACCATCGCGTTCTGGGTCACCCTCGGCGTGGTCGGCCTCCTGGCCGCCACGGTGGCCTCCGAGTACATGCACCCGATCCTGGGTGGCCTGCTCGGCATCGTCCTCGGCGCTGTCCTCGGCGCGGTGCTGTTTGCACTGATCGTGGCGTGGCCAGTCCTACGGGTCTTCTGGCACTGGCTGCCAGAGATCCTGCTCGGCCTGGCCTGCGTCTACGGCTGGACCACGCTGATGCAGTCGACCCCGATGTGGGGCTCGCTACTCATCATCGCCCTGGTCGTGGGCCTCCCGGCCGCGATCGCACCGGTGCGCCGTCGGGTCATGGCCTGGATCTGGTGCCTGATCGTCCGGCACCGCCTGCGGTTGTGCTTCGCGGCGTTCATCGCCACCAACCGGCACGGCTCACTGCCGCTGATCCTGCCCGCCAAGCCGACCCCGGCCGGCGAACGGGTCTGGGTGTGGCTGCGCCCTGGCCTGTCCCTGCGGGATCTGGAGCAGGACGGGCAAATGCAGAAGCTCGCCGTGGCGTGCTGGGCCAACGAGGTCCGCGTCATGCGCGCCGGCCGCAAGTACGCCGCGTTCATCCGCATCGACATCACCCGCCGCGAACCCCTCGCGGGCAAGGTCGTGTCGCCGCTGCCGGACTACGTCCCCACGGATATCCCGGCCAACGCTCCCACCTCTCCGGGCATGCCGCCTATCGGCCTGGACCTGCCCGACGTGCCCGACGTGCCGGTCACCCCGATCGACACTCCCCGCCAGCGCAAGCCGCGCAACCCCACCACCACTACCGCGAGCCCGAACGGGTTCGACCCCTCCGACTACGCCTAAGCACCGGGACGGCGCGGACCAGGCACCCCTGACGGGTCAAGCGTCCGCGCCTCACCCATCCCCCACCCGCTTTGACACGTAGGTGTCAACCGACCCCGGGAGCCATCCATGGACCTCACGGACACCATCGAACTGCCCCCGCAGCCAGACGCGCAGACGGTTCCGGTCGGCGCGGGCCTGTCCATCTTCGACCCGGTCTTCCTCGGCATCGACGAGTTCGGCCACCCGGCCTACCTGCCGATGATCTACCGCAACATCCTCATCGGAGGCGAACCCGGCGCGGGCAAGTCCAGCCTGTTGAACACCATCGTTGGGCACGCCGCCCTGTGCCCGGATGTGCGGTTGTGCCTGCTCGACGGCAAGCAGGTCGAACTCGGGCTGTGGAAGGACGCCGCCGACGTGTTCGTCGGCCCCGACATCGACCACGCCATCCGCACCCTGCGCCGCGTCCAGACGGTGATGGACAACCGGTACTCGTTCCTGCTGTCGCACCGCCGCCGGAAGATCGGCCCTAAAGATCTGTTCGGTCAGATCCTCGTGGCCTGCGACGAGATCGCCTACTTCTCCGCCACCGCCGGAGACAAGAAAGACCAGGACCTGTTCGCCGCCCTGCTGCGCGACATCGTCGCCCGTGGCCGCGCCGTCGGCATCATCGTCGCCGCCGCGACCCAGCGCCCGTCCTCGGACATCATCCCGCCGTCACTGCGGGACCTGTTCGCGTGGCGCTTCGCCGGCCGCTGCACCAACGACGTGTCCTCCGACATCGTCCTCGGACACGGCTGGTACGCCCGCGGCTTCTCCTCCAACAGCATCGACCCGAACAACCAGGGCGAGGGCTACCTCATCGCCGAAGGCGGCATCCCCAACCGCGTCAAGGCCGCCTACATGACCGACGCCGACATCATCCGCGTCGCCGACTACGCCACCTGGACCCGCCGCCGCAGCGGCCTCGCCGCCCCCGCCGAGTCCGCCGCGAAGGTCGCGGCATGAAGACCCGGACCGCTGTATCGACTCGCGTCCTGGACCTCGTGCTGATCGGTGACGGCGAAGACATCGCCGCACTCACCGCCATCGCCCGACACGCGGGCGCGCTCGTCTTCCGCTCCGCACCCGCTCTTGTCAGCGACGGCAGGCAACGGGTGATTCTCCGGCTCCACCTGCACCACCGATAGAAGCGGCCGACAGACCGGCCAAGGCCCTGAGAAAGCTGCCCGGTCTGCCGACCCAACCACCGCCCACGAAAGGACGTGGCCGCCATGAACCCTACCCAAAAACAGCCCATCGCCCCCGGCGCGCTGGCCGACCTGACCCCGGCCGACACCCTGCGCTGCGCCGCCCGCTACCTGGAGATCCGAGGCTGGACCCAGGGCGACCCGTACGAGCTGGCCGAGAATCCGCCGTTCCCGCCGGCCTGCACCCTCGGTGCCATCGCCATGGCCATCTACGGCCACCCCGTCTCCATCGAGGACCGCTACTGCGGCAACGGCGCCGCCGCCGACCTCTGGGACACCACCGTCACCTGCCTGGCCGACTTCCTCCGGCACGACGGCCGCACGCCCAACTTCGACGACAACACGCCCTCGACCTCGGCAACGGAGACCGTCGCCGACTGGAACGACGACGCCATCCAAACCCTGCCCGGCGTCCTCGACGTCCTGCGCGCCTGCGCCGACGACTACGACTGGACCCACGCCACCGAAGACCAGCTCGAAACCTACGCCGAACACGAGTACAGCCAAGAACGGCTTCCCACCCGCTCCGGGTTCCTCGTCTGGCGGGCCACCCGATGAGCACCGTCGCCGCTCTGCCGACCGGCAACGTTCACGCCGTCCTCGACCGCGCCGCCCTCTACCTGGGCCGCTACGGCTGGACTCCCACCGGCCTCTACGACGCCCATGACGCCTGCCCGGCCAAGTGCGCCTGTCACCGCACCGGCACCTACCCGGCGTCGATCCTCGGCGCGATCCGGGCCGCCGTCTTCGGCCGACCCCGCTGGTACCTGACCGGCATCACCGACGCCGACCAGCGCACCTACAGCGCCGCCGTCGAGTGGTTCAACACCTACCTCATCGCCGTCGGCCACGCCGGCCTTCACGCCCCGGTCTTCGACTGGGAAACCCTGCCCGGCCGCACCCCGGCCGACGTCATCGAGGCGCTGTGCGCCGCCGCCATCGCCTACCGCCGACACACCATCCGGAGGGCCGCATGAGCACCGCCGCCCACACCCCCGACCTGACACGTACGTGTCAAAACGACATCTCCACTGCCGCACTCGTCGCCGCACTGGAAGCCGCCTGGTCCGCCATCCGCGACCAGCACACCGAAGTTCCGCCCGCCGTCCTCGTGGTCGGATCCGGCTCACCCACCAAAGCGAGCCAGGGCATGAAGTGGGGCCACTTCGCCGCCCTGCGCTGGCAAGCCGGCGATCAGCAACTGCCCGAAATCCTCATCTCCGGTGAGGGCCTGTCCCGCGAGCCGGAGGCCGTGTTCACCACGCTTCTGCACGAAGCAACCCACGCCCTCGCCGACGTGCGGGGCGTCCAGGACACGTCTCGGCAGGGCCGCTGGCACAACAAGAAGTTCGCCACCCTCGCCGCCGAACTCGGCCTGTCCACGACCAAGGACGACAAGCTCGGCTACTCGCCCTGCACCCTGACCGACCTCACCCGCGCCCGCTACCGGACGACCATCGCCGGTCTCACTGAGGCGCTGCGGTTCTACCGCCACCCGGAACCGACCGGGGAAGGCAAGACCCGCACGAACAACAACAACGGCGTCTCGTGCGAATGCGAGTGCCCCCGCAAGCTGCGCATCTCCAAGGCCGCCTTCGAGGAAGGCCCGATCGTCTGCGCCCTGTGCTCGGCGGCGTTCCTGCCCGAGGACATCGACCGCGACACCTACGAACACCCCACCTTCGCCACCGGCACCCCTGCCGGCGACGACCACGACCAGGCCGACGACGACTCGGAGGACCCGATGGTGTTCTACGACCCGACCGGCGAGCGCTACGGCCTGCCGACCTACCCCTACAAGTTCGCCCCCGACGGGCTCCTGACCCGTCGGCAACTGCGCACCCGCAACCTGCGCCCCGGCGGCCAAGACCCCGCCGCGCAAATCATGTGGCGTCGCGGAAAGCGCGTCGCCTACCTGTTCCGCCTCGACCTGGCGATGCCCAAGCGCACCGCCACCCCCGCCCAACTGGCGGCCATCGACAAGGCGCTCACCGCCCGGCGTACCTGCCCCGACTGCGGCCAGGTCAAGCCCTACTACATCCCCCGCCGTACCGGCTCCTGCCTCGACTGCACCCCTGGAGGTTCCCTGTGACCACGACGACTCCTGTCACCTACACCCACCCGAGTGTCCTGGCCGGTATCGCTGCCGGCGCTGACTGGGCCGATCCCACCATGGATCCCGCCCTCATCGACTGGACGACCCGGCAGGCCCACGCCGCCATCCCGTTCACCGTCATCGACGGCCGACCCGTCAACCCCTGCCAGCAGACCCCGGTCCGCTACGGCCGCAACGAACTCGGCCACTGGGGCGAACAGCTCTGCGCCGACGCCCTCGTCTCCCTCACCGACGCCAACGGCCACCGCTGGGTCCTCCTGATCGAACGCGCCGACGGCCACGGCTGGGCGCTGCCCGGCGGATACGTCGACCCCGGCGAAACCCCCGGCCACGCTGCCGCCCGTGAACTGGCCGAAGAAACCGGCCTCACGATCCCCCACGCCACCTGGGCTATCGAGCCCCCGCGCTACGTGCCCGACCCGCGCGCCTCCGACGAGGCATGGATGGTCACCGTCCTCGCCCGCACCTACCTCGGCACCTACCCCGCCGACGCCTTCCCGGCCATCGCCCACGCCGACGACGCGGCACAAGCCGCCTGGATCCGCGCCGACACCTACGACGCGCTCACCACCCACCTGCCCTGCTGCGACATCTTCGCCGCCCACCGACCTCTACTCACCTCGGCCCTCAACACGGCCAACCACTGACCCGAAAGGACACCACCATGCACCGCTACTACGTCTCGTTCAGCTACCAGGCCCCGCAGGGCTTCGCCATCGCCTCTCTCGACATCACCGCCCGGCAGCGCATCGCCACCGCCGATGAACTCGCCCCCATCACCGCCGACCTCATCGGCCGGGGCTACCACTCCGCCAAGATCCTGGCGTTCTCCCTCTACGCCAACCCCCAGCGCGAGGACACCGCCTCCCGCCCCAACCCCAACCGCGACGCCCGTCGCGACCCCCACACCCCGCCTCGGCCCACCACCCGAGGACGGCGGTCATGACCGCACCTACGCCCAAGTCCCCGTTCATCGCACGTCTCCAGGACGGCGTCCTGGTCCTCATCGTGCTGCTCGTCGGAGCCATGGCTGGTGCCGCCTCGTTCAACCACGTCCACGACTGGACCATCAGCAACAGCCCCACCGGAACCGCCGACTGGTTCGGCTGGGCCAACGCCGTCATCACCGAACTCATCCCGATCGCCGCAATGATCGTCATCATCCGCCGCCGCAAAACTGGCGGCCCGATCGGCTACCCGATGTTCCTGCTCATCGCCGCCGTCGGACTGTCCCTGACCGCACAACTGGCCGTCGCCAAGCCGACCGTCTTCGGCTGGATGGTCTCCGCGCTGCCCGCGCTGGCCTTCTTCGCCCTGTCCAAGCTCGTCTTCACCGCAACCCGGCCCACCAACCATGTCCCGGCACCCGAGCCGGCCACCTCCGCCCCGGCGTCGTCGCCCGACACCACCGCCGACGCGAAGGTCAGCCCGGCAGCCGCGACCATCACGGCCACCGCACCCATCGAAGAGAACACAACCGACGAGCCCTCGACTGAGGCGAAGGAGATCGCCCCCGCGATCGCAGCACCGCAGACCACCCCGACCGAGGACGCCCCGGCCCCGGCGACCCCGCCGGCTGCACCCGTGATCCCAGCGGTCAAGCCCGCTGCGGCGCTGCTGTCAGGTGCCCGGATAGTCGCCGACGCCCACGCTAAAGCCCACGGTGAACCCATCACCCCCGGCCAACTCGCCGTGCGACTGCGCGTCCCCACCCAAACCGCCGCCGACATCCTGACGGCCCTCACCAACCAACCGACCATCAACGACAAGCACCACAACGGCACCGCTGTTGGAGCCTCTGCGTGACCTCCTCGACGCTGCCTCTCGCGCCCGAAACCACCACGGTTTCGGGCACGGGAGCCTCCGCTGTAGCAGGAAACGACTACTGGCCCTGGGCCACGCCCACCCGCACCACCCGCAACCTGGCCGCTGACGGGTGGGTACGCGGCCACGATCCCCGCACCGTCGCTTCCGGGCGTGCCCGCGCCCAAGACCCCGACTACTCCGAATGGCTCGGCCACGTCCGCGCGGCGTCGGCGTGCAAGCACCCCATCCGTCTGGCTGGGCAGATCCACGTCAACGACGCTGACGGCAACCGCATGGCGACCGTCGACACCGAGGACATGCCCGACGGGGCGATCTACACCCCGTGCGGCAACCGCCGCGCCGCTGTGTGCCCGTCCTGCGCTGAGCTGTACCGCCGCGACACCTACCACCTGATCAAAGCCGGCCTCCAGGGCGACCGGTGGGGACTGCCGCCGCTCAACGAGCACATCGCCATCTTCCTGACCGCCACCGCCCCATCGTTCGGGCCGGTGCACCACCGGGTGGTGAAGGTCCACGCGGCGGACTGCCGGAAGAAGGACGGCTGCACCTGCCGGGCCTCGGTGTGCCACCCCTTCGGCCGCACCTGCCCCCACGGGCAGGAGCTGCGCTGCGGGCAACGCCACAAGGCCGCAGACACCCAGCTCGGGCAGCCGTTGTGCCTGGACTGCTACGACCACGTCGGCCAGGTCGTGTGGAACCACGAGGCACCCGAGTTGTGGCGCCGCACCATCCAGCAAGCCGACCGGGAGCTACGCCGTCTCGGCCGGGCACACGGCGTTGACCTGCGCCGCCGCTACATCAAGGTCTACGAATTCCAAGTACGCGGCGTCATCCACTACCACGCCCTGATCCGCCTCGACGGCTACAACCCCGACTGCCCCGAAGCGATCGTGCCGCCGCCCCGCGTCATCACCCGGCAGATGTTCGCCGACGCCGTGGAAGCCGCCTTCCTCAAAACCGCCTACACCTCCGCTGGCCACCCGGACAACGGCGGGCAGGGCTGGCACATCGCCTGGGGTGACAAGGGCCTGGACCTCAAGCACGTCAACGCACCCGGCCACGAAGTCAACCTCGCGCAGATCACCGGCTATATCGCCAAGTACGTCACCAAGAGCACCGAGGTAACCGGCCTGAGCCTGCGCCGCGTCGACGACCTCTCCGTGGAAGTTCACGGCGACCCGGGCACGCACCTCGGCCGGCTCATCCGCGCGTGCTGGGACGTCGGGGAGCACCCCGACTACGCCCGGCTGCGGCGGTGGGCGCACCAGTTCGGCTATGGCGGGCACATCGCCACCAAGAGCCGCGCCTTCTCCGTGACCCTCGGCTTCCTCCGGTTGCAGCGCACGATCTGGCGGCGCACCGAGGGCCACCCCCACACCTGGGACGACGAGCAAACCGAGCGGGTCATCTACGAACTCGGCTACCAGGCAACCGGCTGGATCACCACCGGCGACGCGCTGCTCGCCAACACCGCCGCCGCCATGGCCCGCGCACAACACCTCGCCGGCATCGACGCCCTGGCCGACGAACTCGCCGCCGCTCGCGCGGTCCAACCCCTGGCCGCTTGACACGTACGTGTCAACGCCAGTGAAGCCGTTCCTTGACAACTCCACAGCGCACGCAACACCCCGACCACTCGATCTGGAAGGAGCACCCGTGCCCACACGTCCCCGCCCCCTGGTCGCGGTCCGACTCATCGGCCCGACCACCACCGTCACCACCCACGCCGCCACCATCGCCGCTCAACTCACCGCCTACTACGGCCGCGAGCGGGTCACCTGCCGCACCAGCACCCGACCCGCCGGCTACAGCGGCGAAAGCCGCACCTACATCACCATCACCCGAAAGGAGCCCCGATGACCGCACCCACACCGATCCCGGACCTGTGGTCCATCAGCGACACCGCCGCGTTCCTGCGGGTGCCGGTCGGCACCCTCTACCAATGGCGGCATCGCCGCACCGGACCGCGGGCCTTCAAGGTCGGCCGTCACCTGCGCTACGACCCGGCCGACGTCCGGGCCTGGCTGGAAGACCAGGCGGCCTGACATGGCGATCGATGACCTCTGGTACCTGACCAAGCGCGGCCCCAACAAGGAGCGCTTGAAGTCCAAGCGCTACGGGCGCGGTAAACGGTGGCGCTGCCGGTACGTGGACCGCAACGGTGAAACCCGGGAACGCCTCTTCGACCGGAAGGTTGACGCCGAAGCCTGGGATGCCAACGCCCGCGCCGGAATCGCCGAGGAAACCCGGATCGACCAGGCAGAGCGCCGGCTGACCTTCCAGGACTACGGCGAGCGGTGGCGACTGTCCCGCCAGATCAGTCAGGCCCTCGACTACCAGCGCCACACCGAATCTCGGCTCCGCCACCACCACTACCCGCACTTCGGTGACCGGGCCATCCGCGCGATCACCGTTACCGACGTCCTGGAGTGGGTCGCCACGCTGCTCCGCAACAACGTCGCCCAATCATCGGTGAAGACCTACTTCGACCTGCTCAACAACATCATGAACTCCGCCGTCGCCGACAAGGTGATCCCCGACAACCCCTGCAAATCGATCCGGCTGTTCGCGATCCTGCGGGGCTTCTCCCGCGCGCCGAAGTGGGTACCGACCGACGACGACGTGCTCGCCCTGGTCGACGTGGTGCCCGACGAGTATCAGGCGGCCATCTGGGCCGGCGCAGGTGAGGGACTGCGACTCGGGGAAGTCCTCGGCCTGGAGGACAGCACCCGGTGCATCGACCCGGACCGTCAGGAGCTGCACGTCGTTCAGCAACTGCGGTTTCACAAGGTCGCCTATGGGGGCTTCTACCTCGCCCCACCGAAGGCCGGCTCGGTCGGGGATGTCGACCTGGACGACCACGTCGCCGCAGTCTTCGCTCAGCACGTCCGCACCTACCCGCCCGCCCTGGTCGAGCTGCCCGACATCACTGCCGGCACCCCCGACCCGGGTCGGGAGCCCAAGCGCCGGATGGTCCCGCTGCTGTTCACCGACGACCAGGGGCGGCCGATCCATGACCAACGGTGGTCGCAGATGTGGCGGACCTGGCGCGAGGCGGCCGGCTGGCCCGATGAGGGCACCTTCCACTCCCTGCGGCACTACTTCGCCACTCGCCTGATCACCTCGGGTGCCGACCCCACCGACGTGCAGAACGCGCTACGGCACTCCAGCCTGCGGATCACGCTGGAAACCTACGTTCACTGGTGGCCCAAGAAAGATCGCCGCCGCAACATCATCAGCGGCGCACTCCGCGACGCGAGCGCCAAACGAAAACAGGGCCCGAAGGCCCTGGATTCTCGCTGATTTGTGCCGGATCTGTGCCCGCTGATCTTGCTAGCGGGGTTTCCCCAGGTCGTACGTGTTGCTGGTGGAGCTGAGGGGATTTGAACCCCTGACCCCCTCGATGCGAACGAGGTGCGCTACCAGTCTGCGCCACAGCCCCCCACCGGCGAACCGGCTTCGGTCCCACCCGGCTTACACCGGGCGGGCCGGCAGCAAGGCTAACAGGTCGCTGGCCCCCACCGCGAATCCGCCCCCGGAGCGGCGCCGCCGCCCGCCTGGAGATCGACTCCAGATCGCCGACGTGGGGGTGTCACCCTGCGGCTGATGCCGCCACATCGCCGAGCCGGAGTGGATCAACGCCGGAGCAACGCCGGATCGACGCCCGCAACGACGGCCGCCGCGGCACGACCCACGCCGAGGGCCGGCAGCGCCGCCCGGAGGACGCGGTCAGGCGCCTCGGCCGGCCTCGTAGGGGCGGCCGCGTAGCCCACCCGACCGCCGGTACGAGACCGACCCACCGTTGACCGCCGCCGGCAGGTCGCCCGGTCGGTCCAGGCCCATCGCGGCGCGGCGTACCCCCTCGCGCTGGGCGGCGAGGCGGCGCTGCGCCTCACGGCGGGCCGCCGCCCGGCGGGCCTGCTCCCGGCGCACCTCGGCCTGCCGGTCGGCGAGCCAGGCGGCCTCCCTGGCCCGGGCGCGGCGGCGGCGACGGCCGGCCAGGGCCCGGCGGCGAAGGTGGACGACGTACACGGCCAGGAGCAGGAAGGTGACCCCGAAGCCGATCCAGAAGCCGGGGCTGACGAACACCACGCCGATCAGCTCGACGACGTTGAGGAGCAGCAGGGCGGCGAGAACCCGACGCCGCCGGTACACGGCGGGGGTGTGCTGTCGTCGGGGCGGTGGGCGGCGGCGCGACCTCCTCGGTGCGGGTGGCACGGCGCGCAGCCGACCGGAACGGCGGGCGGCCGGCGGTGCGGAGACCGGCGGAGCAAGCGCTCCGGTAGTCGCGTCTTCACTCAGAGTGACGGTCAGTGAGCGCGGAGGGTGGACGGGGCGCCGTCCGGGCACAGTGCGGCGTCGCCGGCGGCGCTGGAGCACCCGCGCCGTCGACTGCGCCCGCTCCGCCACCAACCGCTCGGTGGCGTCGTACCGGCGAACCAGCGCCGGGGCCAGGGCGAGCAGGCCGGCGGCGGCGAGGACGGCGAGGAGCACCGAGGTCGGCACCCTCACCCCTCCCGTCACCGAATTCGAAGCAACCGACCTCCGACCGCAGGATCTTCCACCGATCCCGCCAAGGTGCGTGGATCATCCGGCCGGGGAGCGCTTGCCGCAGCTTGCAGTTACTTGAGGTTACGGCGCGCCGACCAGGTTGCCGCCGCGCCGCGCCGATCCCGTCCGTGGGACGGCTGGGAGGAAGTCGGAAAAACTCCGTCCCGGCCACCCGCCCCGGGAATCCCGACGTCCTCCTACCGCGCGTCGGCGCGTACCCGGTGCCAGCGGGCCAGCAGGCCACCCTCGGCAGCGATCTCCTCGCTCGTCATCGCGTAACCGATGTGGTCCCGCCAGGCGCCGTCGATGTGCATGTAGCGCACGTGGTACGACTCCTCGCGGAAACCCAGTTTCTCCACCACCCGCCGGGACGGTCGGTTCTCCGGACGGATGTTGACCTCCACCCGGTGCAACCCGCCCGGACCGAAGGCGTGGTCCACGGCGAGCGCGAGTGCCGTGGGGATCACGCCTCGCCCGGCGACCCGAGCGTCCACCCAGTAGCCGACGTAGCCGGAGCAGAGAGCCCGCCGCACGATGCTGCCCACATTGATGTGACCGACCAGGCGGTCCCGGTCGGCCTCGCGCAGACAGACCGCGAACGGCATGCCCTCACCCTCGCGGGCCGAACGCCGCTGGTCCCGGTGCACCCAGCGGAACGCTGCCGGTGAGTTCATGTCGTCCCAGGCACCGGGCAGCGACGACTCCCAGGGTGCCAGCCAGGCCCGGTTGGCCCGCCGGATCTCCGACCACGCCGCGGCGTCGGTGCGCCGGTACGGCCGCAGCAACACCGGGCCGTCCGCCAACTCCACCGGCCAGCCCGGTGCCCGCGGGGGTCCGAAGAGACTCACCCGCACAGTCTCCCGCGCGGGACCGCGTCGCGCGCAAGTGGATCCACCCCGACGACCAGACGACCGCGCGACGCCCGAGCGGCCGGCCGGCGGGTCGACCGGGACACCGTCACCGACGGCGGTCCAGCAGCAGGACGTCCACGGTGGATCCGGCGGCGGCCGTGGTGACCCGCTCGCCGAGCACCAGCAGGCCGTTCGCCTCGGCCAGCCCGGAGAGGGTGAACGGCCCACCGCTGAGGGGCTGGACCGTGTACCCGCCGCCACGGCGCTCGGCGACGTGCGCCGGCCGGAACTCACGCAGCCCCGCGGGCGACGACACGGTCTCCAGCAGGTGCGCCCGCACACTGGGACGGAACACCGGCTCGGCGCCGGCGAGCAGTTGGATGGCGGGGCGGGCAAGCACCTCGAAACCGATCAACGCGGCACCGGGGTCGCCGGGCAGGCAGACCACCGGCACCTCCTCCGCGCCGACCGTGCCGAACCCGAGCGCGGTGCCGGGATAGAGCGCCACGTCGGTGAACGTGACCGGCCCGGCCCGGCCGCCCTCGCGGCGGGACAGGATCCGGCGCACCATGTCCCCGGGGCCGGTGCCGGTGCCTCCGGTGGTGATGATCAGGTCGGCGCGCAGGGTCTGGTCCTCCAGCAGCCCGCGCAGCCCCTCCGGGTCGTCGTCGCAGATCCCCACCCGGTACGCCAGGGCGCCCACCTCGGCCGCGGCGGCGGTCAACGCGTGCGAGTTGGCGTCCACCACCTGTCCCGGTTGGCTGCCCCGGCCCACGTCGACAAGTTCGTCGCCGGTGGCCACGATGACCACCCGCGGGCTGGGCCGGACCACCACATGCCCGATTCCGGTGGCCGCGAAGACCGCGACCAGCGCCGGGGAGACGTACGTGCCGGCGCGGGCGAGCAGGGTGCCGGCGGGCAGTTCCTCACCGGCGCGGCGTACCCCGTACCCCCGCTTGGGGGTGCGGAAGATCTCCACGGCGGCCATGCCCTGGTCGGTCCACTCGACCGGGACCACCACGTCCGCGGCTACCGGCAGCGGCGCCCCGGCGGCCACCGAGAAGCACGAGCCCGGGGTGAGGCGGACCGGCCGCCAACTCGCGGCACCCAGATCGCCCACGACGTTGAGCCGGATGGTCCGTCCACCGGGCTTGCCGGAGGGGGCCGGGACGTAGCTCGGGCCCCGGCCCCCTCCGGAAATGTCCTCCCAGCGGGCGGCGTAGCCGTCCACGGCCGCCTGGTCGAAGGCCGGGAAGGCGTGCGGCGCGACGACGTCCTCGGCGAGGACGTTGCCGTGCGCCTGGGTGAGGTCGAGGTCGAGTGGCGGCAGCGCACGTAACCTGCGCAGCACGCTGCCCAGGTAGTCGGCGAGCGGCGTCAACTCGTTCGCGGCCGCCTCGGCGTCGGCCGTCGCGGTCATGTACCAGATCCGCCTGCCGCGTCGGCCTTGACGAAGTCGGCCAGCCAGGATCGGAACTCGCTGCCGAGGTCGTCGCGCTCGGCGGCGATCTGCACCACCGTCTGGAGGTAGCCCAGCGGCATGCCGGTGTCGTAGCGGGTGCCCCGGTAGACGATCGCGTGCACCGGGACGCCCTCGGTGCGTAGCAGCTCCATCGCGTCGGTCAGCTGGATCTCGCCGCCGCTGCCCGGCTTGGTCCGCCGGATCGCGTCGAAGATCTTGCCGGGGAGCACGTAGCGGCCGAGCACCGCGAGGTTGCTCGGCGCGTCCTCCGGCTGCGGCTTCTCCACCATCCCGGTCACCTTGACGACCTCGCCGATGTCGGTCAGCTCGGATTCGGCCGGTTCGACGGAGGCGATCCCGTACCGCTTGGTCTCGGCCGGGTCGACCTCGAAGAAGGCGAGCACCACACCACCGGTGCGGGCCTGCAACTCCAGCATCGCCGGAAGCAGCGGCTCCGACGGCTTGACGAACTCGTCACCGAGCAGCACCGCGAACGGCTGGTCGCCGACGTGCGACTCGGCGTACCCGACGGCGTGGCCGAGCCCGAGCTGCTCGGGCTGCCGCACGGTGTAGATCTCGGCCAGTTCACTGGGCCGACGCACGGCGGCCAGCCGCTCGGCGTCGCCCTTCTCCTCCAGCCTGGTCTCCAGGTCGGGGCGGCGGTCGAAGTGGTCCACCATCGACGTCTTACCCCGACCGGTGATCAGCAACACGTCACCGATGCCGGCCTGCGTGGCCTCCTCGACGATGTACTGCAGAACCGGCCGGTCCACCACCGGCAGCAGCTCCTTGGGCACCGCCTTCGTGGCCGGCAGGAACCGGGTGGCCAGTCCGGCGGCCGGGATGACGGCCTTGACCGCCAGGGGACGGCCGGTTGCGGCGGCCGTCGATGAGGGGTTCGCTGAGTGCTCCGACATGCCGCGAGACTATCGGCCACGGCTCTGCCGCGGCGGCTGTGGCCCAGAAGACGCGCCGCCACCCGACCCCGGCCGCGCGGCGTCCGGGCCGGCCCCCGCGCTGTCCGGTGGGTCGTCGGCCGGGTCCGGCCGGGCCTGCGTGGGGCCGGCCGGCGAAGATTCGGGTACGCCCACCGCCGACTCCGACCGGGCGTGCCCGCCCGGCTCCCGGCTGACCTGCACGTGCTGGCCGGCGCGGGGCAGCACGTCCGATGGGCTCACCGCCCCCGCGAGCACCGGTAGCTCCCGGGTCGTCACCTCGGGGCGTACCTCGGCGACCCGGTACGTGTCACGGCCGGCGGCCTTCGCGGCGTAGAGCGCGTCGTCGGCTGCCTCCAGCACCTCCCGCCCGGTGCTGCCGTTGTCCGGATAGACCGCGATGCCCACCGACACGGTCACCAGGACCGGCCCGGCGTACGCCTCGACGGCGATCGGAGTCTCGCGCACCACCGCGCCGAGTCGCTCGGCCACGATCGCCGCGCCCCGCGCGTCGGTCTCCGGCAGCAGCAGCACGAACTCCTCACCGCCCTGCCGGAAGGCCAGGTCGACCTCGCGGATCTCGCCGCGTACCCGCCGGGCGAACTCGGCCAGCACGGTGTCCCCCGCCGCGTGCCCGTACGTGTCGTTGACGTCCTTGAACCGGTCGAGGTCCAACGCGAGGATGCTCAGCATCCGCCCGAACCGGCTGGCCCGTTCCACCTCCCGCCGGATCGACTCGCGCAGGTAGCGGTAGTTCCACAAACCGGTGAGCGGATCGGTGAGCGAGAGCCGCTGCGCCTCCTCGTGCACCCGGACGTTGTCCACGGCCACCGCCGCGTGACCGGCGAAGGTGCGCAGGGTGACCAGGTCGTCGTCGTCGAACTCGTCGGCGCCCAGCCGGTCGTAGAGGGCCAGCACCCCAAGTGCCGCCGCCCCTGCGCCAGCCTCGTCGGTCGCCGTCGGGGACCCGGAGAAGCTCGCCGTGGCACCGCCGGTCGGGGCGGCGAACGGGACGGCGACATAGGTGCGGCAACGCGGCTCACCCGACGGGGTCTCGGCCGGTTCCACCCTCCCCCGCTGCGGTTCCCCGGTGGCGGCGACAGCCCCGACCACACCGACACCCACCGGCACCCGGAGCGGCGACGAACCGTCCGTGTCGCCCTCCGGCCACCGTCCGTCCAACCCCTCGGTGCACTGCGCGACGAGCACCCCGCCGGCCTCCACCAGCAACACCGCGCCGGCGCGCGCGCCGGTGGCGCCGATGGCGCTGTGCAGGATCACCCGCAGGATGCGTTGCAGGTCGTGCGTGCTGGCCAGGGTGTCGCCGAGCACCCCGAGGTGCCCGCGGAGCTGGTCCCGGTTGCTGGTCAACGCCGCGACGTAGGAGCCGGTCTCCCGGGTCATCCGGTTGAAGGCCGCGGCCAGCCGGCCCAGCTCGTCGCGGCTGCGGACCGGCACCCGGGCGGTCAGGTCGCCGTGCGCCACCCGGTCGACCGCGCCGGCCAACTCCACCAGCGGCCGGGTGGTGACCCGGGCCAACCGCCAGGCGCTCAGTACGGCGAGGAGCGCGGCCAGGACCACCACCCCCACCAGCGTGGCGTGCAGCCCGGGCGGCCGTTCGCTGGGCACGGAGAGCACCAGTGGCAGTGGCTGCGCGTCGGACGGCCCGATCCTCCGCACGTACCGTCCCTCGCTGGTCTCGGTGACCTGCTCGCCGTCGACGGTGCTGGCGGCGGCCAGCACCGCGTCGCGTACCTCGCGGGACTCGGTCGTGTGGGTGACCCGCGCGGCGCTCGCACCGCTGTCGAGCAGGGTGACCGCCACCCCGGTCACCGCCGCCAGCCGGGCCACGAAGGCCGGGTCGACCAGTTGCGCGGCGGTCACCGTGCCCAGCAGCGTTCCGGAGCGGTCGCGGAGGTCGACCTGGGCTGCCAGCGCACGGACCGGGCTGGCCGAGCCATTGGTCTCGCTGTTGGTCGGGCCTGTGGTTCCGCCGCTGGCCGGGCCTGTGGTGGGGCGCTTGGCCTCGCCGCTGGTCGGGCTGTTGGTCTCGCTGTTGGTCGGGCCGGAGCAGTCCCGCCAGGGGGCCGCCGGCGCGCCGGGCGAGACGTAGCTGACCTGGCCGCTCACATCGGTGATCGACACCGCGGCGGCCAGGCCACGGCCGACCAGTTGGGCGGCGGCGACGGGCGGATCGGCGGTGAGGGCCACCGCGTCGGCGGTGGCCCTCAACTGCTGGCAGAGAGCGTCGACCGAGGTACGCACGGTGGACGCCGCCACCGCCAGCCGCTCGGTGGAGCGGCTGCGGTCCACGGCGGCGACCGTGGAGGCGACGAATAGCACGCCGAGCAGGACCGGCCCGAGCACCACCACGAGGAAGGCTGCCGTCAACCGCCCGCGTAGCGTCACTCGGTCCCCCCGGAAGTTCCGCCTCCGTTGCTTGCGATGCTGACACAGAGCAACCGTGGGAGAGGCGTTGCGTCAGGAGTGTTGCGTGCCGGAATTTTCTGATGAAGCGGAAGTGACGCGTACCGCGAAGCGGAACGTCCGCGTGGAACTGCTCGCCCGCCGCCGGTCGCTGCCCGGTTCCACCCGGGCCGCCGCCGCCGGGCGCGTGCAGGCTGAGCTGGTCACGCTGGTACGCAGACTGCGCCCGCGCAGGATGACGGCGTACGTGCCGATCGGCTCCGAACCGGGCGGCGCCGACCTGCCGGAGGTGCTGCGGGCCGCGTTGCCAGCCGACGCCGAGTTGCTGCTGCCGGTGCTCCTCACGGACCTGGATCTGGACTGGGCGGCGTATACCGGGCCGGCGGACGTGATCGCGGCCGGTCGGGGTATCCGCGAGCCGACAGGTGTCCGCCTCGGGGTGGACGCCGTGGCGGACGCGGACTTGGTGGTCGTACCAGCCCTCGCGGTCGACCGCCATGGGCGGCGGCTCGGGCGGGGCGGCGGCTCCTACGACCGAGCCCTCGCCCGGGTGCCCGAGGCGACGCTGACCGTGGTGCCTCTGCACGACGGCGAGCTGGTCGACGCGCTTCCGGCGGAGCCGCACGACCGGCTTGTCCGCGCGGTCGTCACCCCCGCCGACGGGGTGCGTACGCTTGACGGCGGCCCGGGTGCGGCGCACGGTGTCGCGCCCCACACGTCCGCTGGACGAACCCGGGGCGAATGACGCACCATTGGCACTCGAATACGTCGAGTGCCAACTGGCCGAGCCCGATCCGGAGGAGAACGTGCCCACGTACCAGTACGCCTGCACCACGTGCGGTCACCAGCTCGAGGCGGTGCAGTCCTTCTCTGACGAGCCGTTGACCGAGTGCCCGGCGTGTCAGGGGCGGCTGCGCAAGGTCTTCAACTCGGTCGGAATCGTCTTCAAGGGCTCGGGCTTCTACCGCACCGACTCGCGGGCGTCCGGCGCCGAGACGACGGCCGGCGGCACGGCCAGCAAGCCGGCGAAGTCCGAGTCGTCCTCCGGTGAGGGGTCCAGCTCGTCCTCGTCCGGCTCGTCCTCGTCGTCCGGTTCCTCGTCGGGGTCGTCCTCGGGGTCATCGTCGTCGGGCGGGTCGTCGTCCTCCGGCGGGTCGTCGTCGGGCGGGTCCAGCGGTGGCAAGGCTCCCGCGGCCAGCTCCGCGTCCTGAGCCCCACCTCGCTCGCTGGGCCGTTCGGCGTGAGTCCGGACGGCCCTCTCGGCCCCTCGGGCCTCATGTCCGACGATCCCTTCGGCCCGGCCCGACCCGGCCGCCATAGCAGAACCAGCCGATTGCCGGGCGTTATCCACAGGCCGGCCGGTTATCCACAGGTGCCGGCCGACGGCCGACGAACCACTGCTGGAACTGCCTAACCTGCCGCCGAGGGTGTCGCCGCGACGCCCTCGGACGGGAGGCGGCAGAGGCGATGGGTGATCCAGACTCCGCGCGGGCGCTGCGTCCGCTGCGCCGGCTCACCGCGCCCGGCGGACGCACCCTGTTCCGGGCCGTTCTGGTCGCCGCACTGCTCGGCCTTGCCGCTGCCGTCCTGCACACCCCGCCCAATTGCCCGCCGACCGCCGCGCCCTCCCCTGCGCCGTCGGGGACCGACGGCACCGCCGACCGGGTCGACGGGGGCGGCTCAACCGATCCCGACGAGGGCAGCTCAGCCAGCACCGACGACGGCTCCACCGACGGAGGCAGCAGCGCCGGGCCACCGCCAACCGGCCCGATCGGAGGAGGGAGCACAGCCACCGGGAGCGGCTCGGCCGGAGCGTTGCCGCTGCCCAGCGGCGCTGTCGGGGTGCCGGTCCGACTGGCCGAGCCGGCCGCGCTCGCGGTGGCCCGCCCCGGAACCCGGGTCGATCTGCTGGCCGCGACGCCGGACCGGGCAGGCAGCGACGCAACAATGCTCGCGCCCGCAGCACTCGTACTGGACGTACTGGACGCGGACGGCGGATCTCCCGCGCTCTACCTGGCCCTCCGCCCGGACCAGGCACAACGCGCCGTCGGGCTCCCCGAAGGCACCCGGTTCGCCGTAGTCGTCCGCAACTGAGCGACCACAGCACCGCCGTAGGCCGGGCCGACCGGCCACAGCACCGCCATCCGCAGCTGCTCGACGCCGCAGCCGTGCACCGGGCTGAGCGACCGCCGCGCCGCCCTCGGGGTCAGTCCCAGTGTGGGGGGCGTTCGGCGAGCAGCCAGTCGTCGTTGCCGCCGGACCGCTCACCCCAACCACGGTCGGTGTCGTCGGAGGTCTGCTCGGGCAGCACCACGAAGTCTTCGCTCAGGTCGACGGTCCGGTCATCGTCGCCGCGCACGCCCTGCTTGCCGGGGTCTTCGGTGCTCACGAGCGGCAAGACTAGCGCAATCGGGCACCTCCACCGTGCCGACGCGGGTCGGGTCCAGGGCCGGGTCGGACGGCTGCGGAACAACTCCGCCGACGGTGGCACGCCGGCAAGAGACAGCCGGGCCGCTGCCCGCGTTGGTAGCGTCGGACGGCGTGACGACCCCCAGCGGTGGCAGCACCCCGGACGACTACTGGCGACGACCCGGCAGCGGTGCCGACGCAGTGGCGAACCAACCTCCCACCGCGCCGACCAGCAGGCCCGAGAGCGGGTACGCCGGTCCGCCGCCGAGCGTGCCGCCGCCGACGGATTGGCGTCCCCCCGTACACCTGCGGCCGGCGCCACCTCGGCGGCTGCCGCCGCAGGACATGGCCGGCCTGGATGCGGCCGAACAGCGTTCGCAGCGGGTCACCTACGGCTTCGGCGCGGCGGCCGGCGTGGTGCTGGTGTTCCTGGTCTGCCTGCTCTGCTCACGGATCATCTTCTGAGTCGGGAGCAGCGCAGGTCAGAGGGTCGTACCCCAGACGGCCTCGGCACCGGTGTGGCCGGTCAGGTAGACGTAGACCAGTGCGGCGATGGACAACGCCACGGTCACTACCGCCAGCACCGGGGTCACCAGCCCTGGCAGCTGCGGCACCCGAGGGTGCCCGCTGGTCACCACCAGCAGCAGGATGGCCACGACCCCGAGCGGCACCACGATGCGGAACAGGATGTCGCCGTAGCGGGAGTGTTCGAAGATCTGGTCGAGGATCTGTCCCTGGAAGCCCCGAGCGACCAGCGCGTCGGTGAACACCTCACCCGACTTGACGGCCACGAAGGCGGTCACCGGTGCGGCCACGGCGAGGAGACCCAGGGCCCAGTCCAGCCGGTGCCGCCACCGGGGCAGACCCACGTATGCGATGGCCAGCACCGCCAGCAGCGGCACGAACACGACGACCGCGTGGACCACCAGGACGTGTACCGGTAGACCCAGGATCTCCTCGAACATCCAACCCTCCAGGTGGATCACGGTCAGGGGTGGTCAGCGTACGGTCCGCCAATCGTCCCCGGGCTCTCGACCGGACACACGCGTGGCACGACGATCGGGTTCACCGTCTCGGGCCGCGGTCCCGATCTTCCCGGGGCTGTGTCGGTGGCCACCCGGACCGGACGACGGTTGTCGATGCTGATCGCGCGTGCTGTCATTGGCCCATGTCCGGTGCCGAGGAGCTGCTGCGATCGAAGGGCCTGCGTGTCACGCGGCCCCGCCTCGCGGTGCTCGACGTGCTCGGCGGCGGTGGCCACCTGGACGTCGACGAGATCACCCGGCGGGTCCGTGAACGCCTCGACTCGGTCTCCACGCAGGCGGTCTACGACGTGCTGGGCGCGCTGTCCCGGGCCGGGCTGTCCCGTCGGATCGAGCCGGCGGGTGGTCCCGCCCGCTACGAGGCACGGGTCGGCGACAACCACCACCACGTGGTCTGCCGGGGTTGCGGCGAGATCGCCGACATCGACTGCGCGGTGGGCAGTGCGCCGTGCCTGGAGCCGAACGTGTCGCACGGCTTCGAGGTGGACGAGGCGGAGGTGACCTTCTGGGGTCTCTGCCCGGACTGCCGGGCTCGCCGCTCCGCCGACGTCTGACCCGGCAGCACCGACGGACGTGTCCGACGAGGTCAGGCAGACCGTGGCACTCTTGGACGGTGGACTCCGATGACCTCGGCCTCTTCGGTCCGGGTTCGGTCACGTGGAAGGTGCACGAGGAGCCGATCCTGATCGTCGCCGGCCTGCGCTCGCTCTACCTCCAGGCCTTGCACCCCCGGGCGATGGCCGGGGTCGCGCAGAACAGCAACTACCGCACCGACGCCTGGGGCCGTCTGGTCCGCACCGCCACCTACGTCGCGACCACCGTCTACGGGACCACGGCGGAGGCCGAGGCGGCTGGCGCGCGGCTGCGCCGGCTGCACGACCGCCTGCGGGCCACCGACCCGCTGACCGGGGAGTCGTTCCGGATCGACGAGCCGGACCTGCTGCGCTGGGTGCACGTCACCGAGGTCGAGTCGTTCCTCAGCACGGCCCGCCGGGCCGGACTGCCGCTCACCGACGACGAGGTGGACGGCTACTACACGGAGCAGCGCAGGTCCGCCGCTCTGGTCGGCCTGGACCCGGCCACCGTGCCCGCCACCGCGAACGAGGTCGCGGAGTACTACCGAGCCGTACGGCCAGAGCTGCGGATGACCCGGGAGGCGGCCGAGACCGCGATCTTCCTCACCGCCCCGCCGTTGCCGTGGAAGCTCAGCCTGCCGGCCCGGTTGGGGCTCACCCTCGGCCCGCCGCGCTGGGCGTACCTGGGGATCGCCGGCACCGCGTTCGGACTGCTGCCGGCGTGGGCGCGCCGGATGTACGGAGGGCTCGGCCTGCCCACCACCGCGCTGTCGGCGGATCTGACGGTGCGCGCCCTGCGGCTCGGGTTCGCCGCCGTGCCGCGCCGCTACCTGGAGGGGCCGTTGATCCAGGCTGCCAAGGAGCGAGCCGCGCGCCACGCCGCCACCTCGCTGGCCGGCTGACCCGACTGTCCGCGCCGGAGGTCAGCCGTCGGCGTGCCGGTCCACGGCCGCCCACGGTTCCTTGCCCGGCACCTGCGCCCCGGTCGGGCAGTGCCGGCGGAAGTCACACCAGCCGCAGCGCGGGCTGGGTGCCACCGGGAACGCCTCGTCCGCGTCGGCCCCGTCGGCGACCGCCCGTTCGGCGGCCATGATGTCGCGGGCCGTCTCCTCCGCGCGGGTCAGCTGCCGGGCCAGCGACTCGACGGTGTGATCGTGGCCGGCGACCGTGCCGGTGGGCAGGTGGTGCAGCTCCACTCGACGACACGGTCGGCGGAACACCCGCTCGGCCGCGTAGGCGTAGAGCGCCAACGCCTGGGAACCCCGCGCGTCGTCCGTGTCCAGCCCGCTGCGACCGGTCTTGTAGTCGACGATGACCAGCTCCGGCCCCTCCGGCCCGGGCCGTGAGTCGATCCGGTCGGCGCGACCGTTGAACGCCAGCACGGCGGTCTTGACCGCCACCACCCGCTCCACGCCGAGCGGGTCGGAGTCGTCCTCCAACGTCTCGACGTACGCCTCCAGCCAGCCCAACGCCCGCCGGTAGGCGGCCCGCTCCTGCTCGTCGTCGCGGTAGCCCTCGCGGACCCAGGTGCCCTTGAGCAGAGTGGCCAACGCCTCGGGCCGACGCCGGTCGGCGGGCAGCGCGTACCAGTTCTTCAGGGCGGTGTGCACGCTGGCACCGAGCGAGTTGTGCGCCCACGGCGGGCCCTTGGGCGGTGTCGGCCGGTCGACGTACGAGTAGCGGTAGCGACGCGGGCAGTCAGCGAACGCGCCGAGTTTGCTCGGTGTGCAGACGAAAAGCCGCTCCGGCATGCCTTCGAAGCCGAGTTGCTCGGCACCACCGTCGCGTTGTCGGGGAGCCCGGCCACCGGCCGCCGGCCGTCCCGCTGAGGAGGATCGTCGCACGCCTGCGATCCTGCCATCCACGTCCGACAGCGTGGGTGTGCCGGTCAGGTCATGTTGACGTACTGCGTGACGAAGGCGAACACCGCGTCGGCGATGAGCTGCACGGCGATCGCGGCCAACAGCAGACCGGCGATCCTGGTCAGCACCTCGATCCCGCCGGGACGCAGGATCTTCACGATGCCGCCGGAGAAGCGGAGGACGATCCAGACCGCGAGCATCACGGCGAGGATCGCCACGGCGATGGCGGTGTAGTCGCCCAGTCCGTCGGCCTGCTGGACGAAGAGCATGGTGGCCACGATGGCACCCGGGCCGGCCAGCAGCGGGGTGCCCAGTGGCACCAGGGCGATGTTCGAGGTGGCGTCCGAACTGGGACCGTCGGTCTTGCCGGTGAGCAACTCCAGAGCGACGAGGACGAGCAGCAGCCCACCGGCCGCCTGCAACGCCGGCAGGTCCACGTGCAGGTAGTCCAGCAGGGTCTGCCCCGCCACCGCGAAGACCACGATCACGCCCAACGCCAGCGTGACGGCCTGCCAGGCCGCCCGGTTGCGGTCGCGGGCGGGCAGCGGGCCGGTCAACGCCAGGAAGATCGGCATCATGCCCGGCGGGTCGGTGATCACCAGCAGGGTCACGAAAACCTCGCCGAACAGCTTCAGATCCACGTGATCAACCTAGCCGCGCCGAGATTCCCCGAAATGGGGATCAGCCGGAAGCGACCTCGGTCACCCCTTCGGCGACGATCCGTTCGTACGCCTCGATGCCGGTGGTGAACGCACCGAGCTGGACGGTCTTGTGGGTGCCGTGGAAATCCGAGGAGCCGGTGACGAGCAGGCCCAGGTCGGCGGCGAGCGCCCGGACGTGCGCACGCTCGGCGGGGCTGTGGTCCTCGTGGTCGGCCTCGAGCCCAGCCAGCCCGGCGGCGGCCAACTCGATGATCAACTCGTCGGGCACCACCCGGCCACGGCGGGTGGCCCGGGGATGGGCGAAGACCGGCACGCCGCCGGCCGAGCGCACCAGCCGGACCGCCTGAAACACGTCGATGTCGTCCTTGGGAAGTCGGTACCGTTCGCCCAGCCAGTCCGGGCCGAACGCCTCCCGGGTGCTGCCGACCAGGCCGACCCGGATCAGCGCCTGGGCGATGTGCGGCCGGCCCACCGTGCCGCCGGCCGCACCGGCCAGGATGTCCGGCCAGCTCACGTCGATGCCGTCGGCACGCAGCAGCGCGACGATCCGTTCGCCGCGGTCTTCCCGGGCGGCCCGCACCCGGGCCAGCTCGGCCACCAGTTCCGGGTGGTCCGGGTCGAACAGGTACGCCAGCAGGTGCAGCGGCACCGCCGGTTGTGTGCCGGACCAGCGACAGGAGAGTTCCGCACCCCTGATCAGGCGCAGTCCGGGCGGCAGCGCGCCGACAGCCGGTGCCCAGCCGGCGGTGGTGTCGTGGTCGGTGATCGCGAACACGTCCAGCCCTGCCGTGGCGGCAGCCCGGACCAGCTCGGCCGGTGTCAACGTGCCGTCGCTTGCCGTCGAGTGGGTGTGCAGGTCGATCCGCAGGGCGGCGCCGGTACGCGAGGTCACCTCATGACGCTACCGAGGGAGCACCCGGCCTGCCTCGCGGAGGTCGTTCCGACCGGGTGGGTCAGAAGCTGCTCACCAGGACGGGTCGGTCCCCGGCCGGCACGTCGGGCACCGGCGTGGGAGCCGCCGGTTTCCCGGCCCGTACCCGGCCGACGTCGACCCGGACCAGGTCACCGCCGCCGTCGAGATACACGGCCTGGGTGTCGTTGCTCCAGACGATCGCACCGGTCATCGGCGGCCCGGCCGGAACGGCGGTCGGCTCCGGCCCGAGTCGTCGCAGGTCGACCAGAAGTGCCTGATCGGCCTTGCCCACCCGTCCGTTCACCAGCAGCCACCGCCCGTCGGTGGAGAGCCCGCCGACGCCGTCCTGGCTCAGGTCCGCGCCACAGCCGGACTCCACCGGTTTCAGGTGACGCGTCGGGTCGAGTACGGCCAGGCAGGTCCCGCCGGGGTCGGTCGCGACGGTCTGGCCGACCAGTCGCCCGTCGGGCAGCGCCCCGTAGACGTTGAGGGTCTGCCGGTCGACGGCTGCGGGCATCTGCCCGGCGCCCGGCCGCCAGAGGGTGTGACCGGCACTCGCGGGGTCGAGCCGGACCAGCACGCTGTCACCGACGAACCGGACGGGCTCGGCGGCTGCGGGCACGGGGGTGCGCGCCGCGCCGATGAGCTGGGTGCCGACCACCCCCGCCACGATCAGGTCGCCGCCGTCGCGCCAGGCGACCTGTCGACTGTCCGGTGCCAGGACGATCGGGCCTGCCCCGGCGAGCAGCACCTGCACCAGGCCGTCGTTCTGCACCACCCAGAGGGATCGGCCGGCGGTGGTCGGCGTGCTGACCACCAACCAACCGCCTCCGCCGGGCAGGAGCTGGGCGTGTTCGGCCGGCCCGATGTCGCGCAGCACCAGCCGCTGCCCATCGGGGTTGACAAGCGTCTCGCTCACGACCAGGGAGGCGGACGTCCCGGACGAGGAGTCGGCACCTGGAACGCTCGCCGTCGGGACCGGCCGGTTGGATCGGTCCGGATCACCGATCACCACGATGGGCGTGCTGTCCCGCCCGGTCCCCGCGCCGAGTTGGACCATGCCGGCGCCCAGCAGCACGGTGACGGCCGCCGCGAGCGCGAGCCCGGCACCGGTACGCCGCCGCCGGATCCGGTTCGCACGTCGAATCGCCTGGCCAGCGGGGTCGGCGCTCAGCGGGCGGGCAAGGGCCACCTGGTGCGAGAGGCTCTCCCGCACCGCACCTTCCAGCTCGTCAGGCCGCACCTCGTATGAACGCTTCGGCCCGGCCGTCAGGTTGTCGCGCCGACCTGGCAATCCGCTCACTGCTGCTCCCCGGAGCCCGTGCCGACGGGCACGGCCGCCGGGGCGGTGGGCAACACGACCTGCGGGCCGACCGGACGCGGTGTGGCCGGGCGGGGTGTGGCCGGGCGGGGTGCGACCCGACCGGTCGTCTGCCGGGGTCGGGGCGTCGCGGCGGTGGCCGGGAGTTGCCCGGCGGGGACGCCCGAGCCGGCCGGACGGACGGCGCCGGCGCCGGCCGGCCGACCGGCAGCAGCCGCTGACCGACCGGCGGCACCGGCTGCGGCGGGGAGCTCCGCCGCGTCGGCTCCCATCCGCCGACGCAGCGTGGCCAGGGCTCGGGACGTCTGGCTCTTCACCGTGCCGGGTGAGATGTCCAGCATCGCGGCGGTCTGCGCCTCCGACATGTCCTCGTAGTAGCGCAGCACCAACACCGCCCGCTGCCGGTTGGGCAGCTGCCGCAGATGCCGCCAGAGCAGGTCACGGTCGAGCTGCTGCTCGATCTCGTCGACTCCGGCCCGTTCCGGCAGCACCTCGGTCGGGCGTTCACCGTGCCAGCGCCGCCGCCACCAGCTCGTGGATGTGTTGACCATCACACGTCGGGCGTACGGTTCGACGGCCTCGATCCCGCCGAGCCGCTTCCACGCCAGGTAGGTCTTGGTCAGCGCCGTCTGGAGCAGATCCTCGGCCGTGGCCCAGTCGCCGGTGAGCAGATAAGCGGTGCGTAGGAGCGCGGCGGAGCGGGCCGCGACGAACTCGCGGAACTGCTCCTCCAACGAGTCCTTGCTCGTCACCGCCCACCTCCACACCCCAGTTGTCCTGGCAGAGTGCCACGTCAGAGGCGTTCCGGTCCATGACGAAAGGTGCGCACTTACTCCGATGTTCGGTCGAAAACCTTCACGCCCCGTCGTCGGCCTTGGCTTCGTCGGCCTCCTTGCCGAGCCGCGCCTCGACTGCCTGCGGCTCGTACATCTCCTCGACGACGCGCAGGTAGAGCTCGTTCGGGTTGGGTAGGTTCTTGATCTCGCGGAGCGCCTGCTCCTGGCCGGCGGACTCCAGCACGAAGGTGCCGTAGTTGAGCGCTCGCCCGGTCGGGGTCTGCTCGTACTTCATGTCGGTGACCCGGACCAGCGGCATCATGGCGACCCGGCGGGTGATGATGCCGTTGACCACCATGACCCGCTTGTTGGTCAAGATGAAACGGTCATACCACCAGTCCGCGACCTTCCACGCCACCCAGCCCATCACGGCGAACCAGAGCAGCACGGCGATGGTGGTCAGCGCTCCCACGTTCTGCCCGGCGAGGAAGCCGGAGAGGTAGCCGAGCACGAAGGTCGCCGCGATGCCGATCAACAGCGGGGTGGTGAGGTGGATCCAGTGCCGCTTCCACTCACCCCGGTAGCGTTCGGTGGGGAAGAGATAGCGGGCGACCAGCGAACTGGGCTCGTCCTCCAGAGGCAGCACCCGCCGGGGAGTCGCTCCGGTCGCGTCGGCGCGCAACCCGGCCAGTTCGTCCTCGGAGATCTGCGGCGGCTGGTAGCCGGCCTCCGGATCACGGATCCACGCCCGACCGGAACGACCCTGGCCGGCATAGCCGGGCCCGTCGCCATAGCCGACGTCGTCCGAAAGGGACGGACCATCGGACAGGCTGGGCCCGGCCCCGTAGCCCGGGCCGTCGTCAGGCCCGATCCGCGGGATCGGCTCGGTGTCGCGCTCGCGGCGCTCCCGGTCGGGGTCGTCCGGGTCGAAGGGTGGACCGGAGGGGCTACCCATCGGCGGCTAGGCGACGAGACTGGTGAAGAAGTCGCCGAACCCCTGGGCAATATCCATGATCCCGCCGCCGAGCGACTTGAACACGTCAGCCGCAGAGTTTGGCCGGTAGGCGACGAAGAAGATCAAGAATGCGATTCCGGCCCAGGTGAGGACCTTCTTGACCATGGCGGGCCATCCTCTCGCGCGGCGCCGGGTCCCATTACCGCAGCGGCACCCAGAGTATCAGTGTGGTGTCGTACAGTGAATATCTGCGTCCGTTCTCCGTCAAACCGGGAGACTTGTCAAGGCCTCCCGGGTAAGTACGGGGACGGTGCGCCGTACACGAGCTCGGGCGGAGTCCACTCGGTCAGGTCGTGTAGCACGACGTCTTCCGCGAGCAGGTGACCCGCACTCGCCGGCCAGGCTATCGCATGGAGCCACATTCCCCGAGCTTCGCCCGCGTACGCGCTTCGATCCGTTGGAGAATTCACCAACCACAGTGGAGTCGGGTGCCCGGCGACCCTGATCCTGGCCTGCCCGACGTGGTCGGGATGCCCCGGCCCCGGGTCGGTCAACGCGTCGGCCAACTCCGGTCCCGGGTCCGGCCCGGCCAGTCCGGCGAGCCGGGTGCCCAGGCCGACGCCCGGCTCCTCGGCGACGAAGACCAGGTCGGCCGGACCACCGCCGAGGGGCGCCGGGCCCGCGCAGGCCACCGCGGTCGCCCGCACTCCCGTCCGGTCGTCCCCGGCGTACGCCACGCCGGTGAGCGTCCAGCCGGTCGGCAGCGGCCACGGGCACCACAGCGGCGTCACCGGCGGATCCGCGGTCGCGGTGATCCGTTCCACCACGCTCGCCACGATGTCCGCTCCGATGTGCTCGGGCACGTGCAGCGGCGGCACCGGGCCGCAGCGCACGCATCTCGAGTCGGTGTGCATCAGATCCGGCGCCCGTACCGGGCCCCCGCATCTCGGACAACTCACCGCGACACTCACATCCCCACCGTCACCCCGTACCGTCGGCACGTCAAGCGGGAACGTCCAATTCGGCGCCCGGGGCGCGGTTCAGTCCGGCGGCGGGCCGGCGTGCGCCCGAATCCAGGCGTGCATCGCGATGCCGCTGGCCACACCCGCGTTGATCGACCTCGTCGACCCGTACTGGGCGATGGAGTAGAGCTGGTCGCACGCCGCACGGGCCGGCGCGGAGAGTCCGGGCCCCTCCTGACCGAACAGCAGTACGCAGTCCCGAGGGAGGGCACCGGTCTCCAGCGGACGCGACCCGGGCAGGTTGTCGATGCCGAACACCGGCAGCCGGCGCTCGGCCGCCCAGGCCACGAACTCCTCGATCGTCTCGTGGTGTCGCACGTGCTGGTAGCGATCGGTCACCATCGCGCCGCGCCGGTTCCACCGTCGCCGTCCGACGATGTGCACCTCGGCGGCGTTGAACGCGTTGGCGTTGCGGACCACCGTGCCGATGTTGAAGTCGTGCTGCCAGTTCTCGACGGCGACGTGGAAACCGTGCCGGCGCCGGTCCAGGTCGGCGACGATCGCCTCGCGCCGCCAGTAGCGGTAGCGGTCGACGACGTTGCGCCGGTCCCCCTCGGCCAGCAACTGCGGGTCGTAACGCGTGTCGTCCGGCGGGTCCCCCGGCCAGGGGCCCACACCCACCTCAAGCTGGTCTTCGGTCACGGTCATCAGAGGGTACGGACCACGTCGGGGCCCGCAGCGCCGACCTGCCGGATCAGCACAGCCCGAGCGCGGCCCCGAGCCGCTTGAGGAAGCGCCGGTCCGCCGGGGTGGCCAGGTGGTCCACCCGGCCTTCGCCGGGGTTGGGCACCGCGCGGCACACCCGGGCCGCGACCGACTGCACCCACTGGCGGTACGCGGCCGAGTCGGCAGGGTCGGCATGCCGGCGCAGAACCCGGTTCGCCGCTCGGCAGGCGGCCAACAGGTCCACCAGGTCGGTGAGCTGCTCGGTCGGCTGCGGGGCGCCGTCGTGCCGGGCGTAGATCGCCGCGACCACCGCACGGACGAGATCACTGTCGAAGGCTCGGCCTGCGGCCACGGCGTCCAGGCCGGCGAGACCGGCCATGACCCCCCGTTCGGCTCGGCCCGGGCCCGAGGCGGCAGCGGCCACGAGAACCCGACCGGGCAGGCTGGCGAGCAGGTCCCATTCGGCGGCGGAATAGGCAGCCGTGGTCGACGGTGCGGCTCGGCGGCCGGCAGAGGACGGCTCTCCGGCGACGGAGTGGCTCATCGGAACCTCCGGCGTCAGCATAAGCCCCGAGAACGGGAGCAGGGCCCCTTCCGCAGCAAACGCGCTGCGGGGAAGAGGCCCGGCGTCCGCGGAAGGTCAGCCCGCCGTGCCGCTCACCGTGGCTCGGGGAAGCTGGGTCGCTCGGGATCCACCCCGTCGGGGACGGCGCTGGCCGCGTACTCCCGTTTGGGGACCATGACCTTGCGCCGGAAGACGCAGACCATGGTGCCGTCCTGGTTGTAGCCGCGGGTCTCCACCGACACCACCCCCCGGTCGGGCTTGGAGCCGGACTCACGCTTGTCGAGCACCGTGGTCTCGCCGTAGATGGTGTCGCCGTGGAAGGTCGGCGCGACGTGCCGCAGCGACTCGACCTCCAGGTTGGCGATGGCCTTCCCGCTCACGTCGGGCACCGACATGCCGAGCAGCAGGGAGTAGATGTAGTTGCCGACCACCACGTTGCGCTTGAACTGGCTGGCCGTCTCGGCGTAGTGCGCGTCCATGTGCAGCGGGTGGTGGTTCATGGTGAGCAGGCAGAAGAGGTGGTCGTCGTACTCGGTGACGGTCTTGCCCGGCCAGTGCCGGTAGACCGCGCCGACCTCGAACTCCTCGTAGTAGCGGCCGAACTGCATCCTGGTCCCCTTCGACGGGCGGCGATGGAGTTCGGCACAGCATGCCTTACCGAAGGTTAAGGCGACCGGCGGGGCGCGTCGGCGGTGGAAAAGTCACACCGGTCACTGGCACCCGGGGGGAGACGCAATGAGCGGCGGGGCCCTCCCCGGCACCCGCCGCCCACGCTCTGATGCCGAGAAGTCTGCCCTACGACAGCGTAGGTTCGACAGAGATCGGCGTCACATTTATCTTTTTGTAACACTACTCAGGGTGACTATTCGGAGGTTGATCAGCGATCTCCGCAGGCCGGATACCGCCTTGTCACGGGCCAAGTTACCGATTCGTAGAGCTCAATCGGGTTGATCTCCCTGGAAACGCTCCCATCACCGCAGGTCACGCAAGTGCGTCGTGCATTTGCGTTCCGCAGGACGGAAGAAACAGACGCAGGTCGATGATCCCCGGGCCCCTGACTGGACCGGGCACGTTTCGCAGCCCACCCCCCGGGAATTCGATACGGTCAGCCCTGGTTCTACGGGTCGTAGACAAACCGCGGTGATCGGAGAGTGCAATGGCAACCGTTGAGCTGACCTCGGCGAACTTCGACGAGGTGACCGGCAACGACGGCATCGTCCTGGTCGACTTCTGGGCCGACTGGTGTGGTCCGTGCAAGCGGTTCGCCCCGGTCTACGAGCGCTCCTCGGAGAAGCACCAGAACATCGTGTTCGGCAAGGTCGACACCGAGGCCCAGCAGGAGTTGGGCGCCAAGTTCGACATCCGGTCGATCCCCACGATCATGGCGATCCGCGACGGCGTCATCGTCTTCGCCCAGCCGGGTGCCCTCCCCGAGTCCGCGCTGGAGAACCTGATCGAACAGGTCGAGGCGCTGGACATGGACGACGTCCGTAAGCAGCTGGCCGAGCACAACCACTGATTCGTCAGCACGACACGAAAGGCCGGGCCCGATGCGGGCCCGGCCTTCGTCGTACTCCTGGAAGGCACCTGCATGATCACCTACCCGGGCAGGCCGAACTGGCCGTCGGTGGGACCCGGCACGGCCGGAACATCCCGTATCGTCACGACCCGATGGAGACCCTGACCACCCGCGGGCGCGTGACCCGGCTCGGCGCGACCGCACTCGGCCTCGCCCTGCTGCTGGTCGGCACCTTCTGGGGCAGCGACGACGACTTCCCGTTCGGCCCGTTCCGGATGTACTCCACCTCCAACCCGCCGAACGCACCCGCCCCCGACACCCGCGTCGAGGGAGTGAACAGCGCCGGGACGGTGATCGACCTCGACCAGGAGGCGACCGGCATCCGCCGCGCCGAGATCGAGGGACAGCAGGCCCGATACGCGGCCGACCCGACGCTGCTCACCGAGGTCGCCGACGCGTACGCCGAACGCCACCCGGACGCCCCCGCGCTGGTCGAGGTCCGCATCGTCATCCGCTGGCACGGCATCCGCGCCGGTCGGCCGACGGGGCAACACACCGACCAGACCGTCGTCAGCTGGCAGGCGCCCCGATGACCCGCTGGCTGACCGAGGCCGTCCCCCGAGGCCGGGTGGCCGCGTTCCGGACCCTGATCTACCTCTTCGTCGCCGCCGACCTGGTGGTCTTCACCCCCTGGGTGCGCACCCGGGTCAGCGTGCCCGGCGATCTCTACCAGCCGCTGCTGATCGGCCGACTGCTCCCCCTCCCGACGCCGACCGCCACGCTGGTGGCGGTGATCTTCTGGTCGTTGCTGGCACTCGCACTCCTCGCCGCGACCGGACGAGCACCCCGTCTGCTCGGCTGGGCGGTCTGCGCGCTGTACCTGGAGTGGATGATCATCGCGATGAGCTACGGAAAGGTCGACCACGACCGGTTCGGGCTGCTCATCGCGCTGGCCGTGCTGCCCACCGCCGGCCGGGCGCGGCACGGCGACACGACCCGCACCGAGGCCGGCGGCTGGGCCCTACGAGTCACCCAGATCGCGGTGATCTGCACGTACTTCCTGGCCGCCTTCGCCAAGCTGCGCTTCGGCGGCCTGGACTGGCTGACCGGGTCGGTCCTGGCCCGCGCGATCATCCGGCGCGGCACCGACCTGGCCGACCTCATCGCCCAGGTGCCGTACCTGCTGATCGTCGCCCAGTTCGGCATCGTGGCGTTCGAACTGCTCAGCCCGACGGTATTCTTCCTGCCACCCCGCTGGCGACTCGCCATGGTCGGCTTCTTCTACTCGTTCCACGTGGTCACCATCGCGACCATCACGATCTCGTTCGCGCCGCACCTGGCCGCGATGACCAGCTTCCTGCCGCTGGAGCGGGTCCGCCCGCTGATCTGGGCCCGCCGGCTCGTCGGCCGCAGCCCCACCGCGCCCACGTCGACACCACCTGATCAGCCCCCGGTCGACGCCCGTGCGGAGGCGTCGCCGCTCGGCGATCAGGTCCCGGCGGTCGGGCGTCCAGCCGGCCCGTAGAGCCGTTCACGGGCTTCCTGCGGCAGGGAGCAGGCCGCCGTGCCGCCGGGCAGGCGGTGCCGGTTGCGCGCCACCCAGCGGTACACCGGCCACGCCACGACACGCACCGGCGGGAACCGCAGGCCCGCACCGGCCATCCGCCAGACCGGGCCGCTGCCGGCGAGCAACTGCGCGATGGCATCCGGGCCGGCGGCGCGTACGCCATCCGCGCCAACCCACTGCACGGCCTCCTCGCACTCGGCCACGGTGAGGCCGAGCGTGTCCAGGTCGGCGAACTGCCAGGGCACCACCCGCGCGCCGGTGGGGATCCGGCGAGCAATGAAATCCGCGCACTGCGTGCAGAACGCGCAGTCCCCGTCGTAGACGAAGGTCGACGTCTCCATGCCGCCCATCCTCCCCTCTCCGCCCACCCGAACGACCACGGGTGTACGGCGGGTCACTTGCGCACTGCTCGTACACGTGTTCGAATAGTGCCCATGCGCTGGGACAACCTCACCGCTCCCCCGGTTGAGGGAGACCCCGAGCGGGCAGCGCCAGCGACGCCACCCCTGCCGCTGGCGCTGCCCGGCGCCATCGCCCGCACCTTCGACACCCCCGAGTTCGCCGGGATGACCTTCTACGAGGTGCAGGCCAGGTCCATCCTCAACCGGGTGCCCGGGCAGTCCCGCGTGCCCTTCGAGTGGACCATCAACCCGTACCGCGGCTGTTCTCATGCTTGTGTTTACTGTTTCGCGAGAAATACTCACACTTACCTCGACCTCGATGCCGGTGCGGACTTCGACCGGAAGGTGATCGTCAAGGTCAACGCCGGTGAGCTGGTGCGGCGGGAACTGGCCGCGCCGAAGTGGCGGGGCGCGCACGTGGCGATGGGCACCAACGTCGACTGCTACCAGCGGGCCGAGGGCCGCTACCGGCTGATGCCGCAGATCATCGCGGCCCTACGGGACTTCGCCAACCCGTTCTCGATCCTGACCAAGGGCACGCTGATCCTGCGCGACCTGCCCCTGCTGCGTCAGGCCGCGGAGGTCACCAGCGTGGGCATCTCGTTCTCGGTCGGGTTCGTCGACGAGCAGCTCTGGCGGTCCGTCGAGCCGGGCACTCCGCACCCGCGCCGCCGGCTGGACGCGGTTCGGGCACTCACCGACGCCGGTTTCGCCGTCGGGGTGCTGATGGCCCCGATCCTGCCGGGCCTCAGCGACGACGACGCGTCGATCGACGCCACCGTGTCGGCGATCGCCGCAGCCGGGGCGACCAGCGTGACCGCGCTGCCCCTGCACCTGCGTCCCGGCGCTCGGGAGTGGTACGCGCCCTGGCTCGCCCGGGAGCACCCGCACCTGGTGCCCCGCTACCGCGAGCTGTACCGGGCCGGTGCGTACGCCCCGCAGGCGTACCAGCGGGAGGTCACCGCACGGGTGCGGATCGCCGTCCGCCGGCACGGGATGCATCGGGGCGAGCGAGGCGACAACCGCAACCTGCCCGAGTCGCCGCCACCCGCGGCGGCGGAGCAACTGACCCTGCTGTAGTCAGGCTCGGAGCTACAGTCGGCGGGTGCGTACCGCTCAGCAGATCCTCGCCGATTCCGCCGTGATCGCCGTCGTGGGCGCGTCCCGCGACCCGTTGAAGGCCGCGCACGCCGTGCCGTTGCAGATGCAGCGTTACGGCTGGCGCATCATCCCGGTCAACCCGACCGTCGACGAACTGTTCGGGGAACGGGCGTACCCGACGCTGGCCGACATCCCGCACCCGGTCGACCTGGTGGACGTGTTCCGGCCGGCAGCCGACGCCGTGCAGGTGGTCCGGGACGCGGCGGCGATCGGTGCCCCGGCGGTCTGGCTGCAACTGGGCATCGTCTCGGCCGAGGCGCGGCGCATCGCCGAGGAGGCCGGCATGGAGTACGTCGAGGACCGCTGCCTCATCGTCGAACGTGCCGCCGGCGACCTGACCCGCCTCGCCTGACCGATCGGCCCTGGCGCCCCGGGAGGGTGCTGCGTGGGGGCCGTACGCTGCGGTCATGCTCTCTCCGCGGCTGAGCCGCGTGCCGTCGCCGCGCGACGGACTGTGGCCTCGCCGGCTGCTTGCCGCTGCTCTTGCGGCGGGGGCGGCGGGGGTGATCCTCGCCGGTCTGCTCCGGGTACCCGAGGTGGGCGCCTCGGTCGTCAGTGCGGCGGTCTGGTCGAGCATCGGCGTTCGGTGGCTGACCGGACGGTGGTGGCCACGGCGGGACGGCCAGCTGCGCTGGCGGGAGCGTGTCGGCGGCCTGGACCGGATCGAGCCCGGGTTGGTGGCACGCCGTTCCCTGGCCGGCTGGGCCGACCTGGTGGCGGAGTGGGTCGTGCTGATCGTGATCGGGTCGGGTCTGCTGGCGAGCCTGCCGCCGCAGGCTCGCTGGGCCGACATCGTCCGGCCGGTGCTCGCTGTCGGCGTCGCGGCGTGGCTGGGTCGGACGGTCTACGAGCAGGCCCGGTTCACGGGTCAGTTGGCGTTGACTGCCGGCGCGATCCGGCACGGCCGCACTGTTCTCGGCTGGTCGAACATCGACCGGGTCAGCCCGCACCGCCGGGACGGTCGGTTGAACGGTGTGCGGCTGCGGCCGGCGGTCTGGCAGTCGCTGCGGCCCGCCCCGGTGGTCGGCGGCCGGGACACGGCGGTGCCGGAGGATCGGCTGATCGCCGCGATCGAGGAACACCGACATGATCCGCAGGCCCTCGTGGCGCCTCGGCCGGAGGTTAGGAAGGGCCCCTTCCTATACACGAGGCGTTAATAAGGTGCCCTTCCTTGCGCCTTAGAGCTTGTATTCCTTCAGCAGGCCGCGGGAGATGATGGTCTTCTGGATCTCCGAGGTGCCCTCGCCGATGAGCAGGAACGGAGCTTCCCGCATCAGTCGCTCGATCTCGTACTCCTTGGAGTAGCCGTAGCCGCCGTGGATGCGGAACGCCTCCTGGACGACCTCGGCGCAGTATTCCGACGCGAGCAGCTTGGCCATTCCGGCCTCGACGTCGTTGCGCTGGCCGGCGTCCTTGAGGCGGGCGGCGTTGACCATGAGGGCGTGCGCCGCCTCGATCTTCGTGCCCATCTCGGCGAGCTTGAAGGCGATGGCCTGGTGCTTGGCCAGCGGTTGACCGAACGTCTTGCGCTGCTGGGCGTAGCTGACCGCCAGCTCGAAGGCGCGGATGGAGATGCCGCAGGCGCGGGCGGCCACGTTGACCCGGCCCACCTCGATGCCGTCCATCATCTGGTAGAAACCTCGGCCCACCTGGTCGGCGCCGCCGAGGATCGCGGAGTCGGGCACGGTCACCCCGTCGAGGACCATCTCGGTGGTCTCGACACCCTTGTAACCCATCTTTTCGATCTTGCCGGGGATGGTGAGGCCGGGCGCGGTCTCACCGAAGCCCGGCTCCTTCTCCAGCAGGAACGTGCTCATGTTGCCGTACACCGAGTCGGCGCCGGTGTCGGTCTTGACCAGGGTGGCCACCACCGAGGAGTACGCCCCGTTGGTCAGCCACATCTTCTGCCCGTTGAGCACGTAGCTGTCTCCGTCGCGGACGGCCCGGGACTTGATCGCTGAGACGTCGGAGCCGGTCTCCGGCTCGGACATCGAGAACGCGCCGCGCACCTCGCCGGTCGCCATCCTCGGCAGCAGGCGGGCCTTCTGCTCGGCGGAGCCGTGCTGGGAGATCAGGTACGCCACGATGAAGTGGGTGTTGACGATGCCGGAGATCGACATCCAGCCGCGGGACAGCTGCTCGACCACCAGCGCGTAGGTGAGCAGCGACTCGCCGAGCCCGCCGTACTCCTCGTCGATGGTGAGGCCGAACAGCCCCATCTCGCGCATGCCGTCGAGGATGTCGGTGGGGTATTCGTCGGCGTGTTCCAGCCGCTGCGCGTGCGGGATGATCTCCTTGTCGGCGAAGTCCCGAACGGTCTCCAGGATCGACGTCTGCACATCGGTCAGGCCGGGCGTCTGGGCGAGTCGGGCCATCTCAGCCTCCGGGGATCCGCGCACTACTCGTGGGTAACTGAACGCTGGGTCAGTATCGGCCTCCGGGGCCGACGAGGCCAAGGTGACCAGTCCACACAACCGCTGTGAAAAGGTTCACCGCTGCGGGTAGCGTCCGGCAAGAGGGACTTTTCCGGCACCGGCAGGAGGAGGACAGCCGTGAGCTACCCGCCGCCGCCGTCGGGACCACCAGGGGACGAGCAGCCACCGTCGCCCTACGAGCCACCCCGGGACCAGTCGCCGTACGCGCCGCCGCCGGGCGGCCAGCCGCCGTACGCGCCGCCGCCGGACCAGCCGGCGTTCGAGCTACCGGCGGAACGCTCACCGTACGGGCCACCGGCGGACGAACCGTCACCGTACGCGCAGCAGGGCCAGTACCAGTCGGCGCATTGGAGTCAGCAGCCGCCGTATCCCCCGCAGGGCCCCTACGGTCAGTACGGCCCACCGCCGGGCGGCCCGGGTCGGGGCACCAACGTGCTCGCGATCCTGTCGCTGGTGTTCGCCTTCGTGTTCCCGCCGGCCGGTGCCGTCCTCGGCCACGTGGCGAAGCGGCAGATCCGCACCAGTGGCGAGGACGGCGACCAGCTCGCCACCTGGGGACTGATCCTCGGCTACGCCTTCACCGGGCTCACCGTGCTGGCCTGCTGCGGCTGGCTGGCGCTCGTCGCGCTGGGCAACACCGGTGACGGCAGCAGCTACTGACCGGCGGGCCGACGTGGGCCGTCGAGATCAGCGGAACCGGGCCTCCCGGACGCTGTTGCCGCCGTCCACCACGAGCATCTGACCCGTGATGTACGAGGCGGCCGGCGAGCAGAGGAAGCTGATCGCCGCCGCGACCTCGTCCGGGGTGCCCGGTCGACCCACCGGAGTGCCCAACCCCTGCTTGATCTCGGCCATTGTGGACGCGGCGGTGTAGATCGTGCCCGGCGCCACCGCGTTCACTGTCACGCCGTCGGCGATCATCTCCATGGCGAGCGCCCGGGTCAGCCCGACGACCCCGGCCTTCGCCGCGGCGTACGCGGCCTCGGTGGGCAGTGCGTTGACCGGGCCGGCCGTGGCCGCGAGGTTGACGATCCGCCCCCAGCCCCGCTCGGCCATCCCCCCGATGAACGCGCGACTGCACAGGAACGCGGTGGACAGGTTGCGGTCGATCTCACCGCGCCACTCGTCGTAGGTCAGCTGCGCGACCGGCCGCAGCACTCCCTGGCTGGCCCGGCTGGCCAGGCCGGCGTTGTTGACCAGCACCTCGACGTCGCCCAACTGCTCGGCGACCGCGTCGGCGAGCGCGCCGACCTCGGACTCGTCGGTCAGATCCGCGACGAAGCCGGTCACCCCCAGCTCACCGGCCCGCTCGTGGATGCGCCGGGTGGTGGAGACGATGGCCACCCGAGCGCCCAGGTCGGAGAGTCGGCGCGCGGTGGCGTACCCGATGCCGTCCGGGCTGCCCGCCCCGGTCACCAGGGCGACCCGTCCGTCGAGCCGCATGGTCACCGGATCGGCGAGCGCGACCGGCTCGTCGGGGCCGGGGCTGCCCGCCGGTGTGGCCGCGCGGGCACGTCGGGCCCCGCCGGGGCGGCTGACGTCCCGTCTGGGTCGGCTGCCGGAGCGGTCCGCGGCGCGCGCGTCGAATGCCATGCCAGGATCCTGCCCGCTGGGACCGGCCCGAGCAACGCGGCACCCGGTAGCGGGGCCGTCGGGTTTGGGCGGCGCTGGCTACCCTGATGCCGCACCCGACCTGACGGAGAGTTCGTATGACCAATCCCCCGCCGCCCGGAGGCTGGAGCGACCCCACGTGGTCGACTCAGCCGTCGAGCCCCGCACCGGACCCGACCCTGGTGGCCGGTCAGCCGGTACCCACCCAACCCGGCCCCACCAACCCGTACGCGCCCACCGATCCGTACGCGCCGGGCGACCCGTACGCGGGTGCGACGGTGCCGCCGGGGCAGCCGATGGGGGCGTACCCGCCGCCCGGCTATCCGCCGCACCCCGGTTACGGCTACCCGGCACCGCAGAAGACCAACGGGCTGGCCATCGCGTCGCTGGTGCTGGCCCTGGTCGGCCTCACCTCCTGCGGCATCACCGCGCCGATCGGGGCGATCCTCGGCCACGTGGCGCAGAAGCAGATCCGGGTCAGCGGCGAGGGCGGTGAGGGAATGGCGAAGGCCGGCATCATCGTCGGCTGGATCATCACCGCGCTGATGGTGCTGGGCATCGCCTTCTACGCCGCCGCGATCATCTTCGCGGTCACGACGAGCGACGGTAGCGGCAGCGGCAGCTACTGACAGCGGCGACCGGGTCGGCGTACCACCCGGGCCGGATCGACGGCCGTGCGGCGGTCGACCCGGCCCGACCGGTCACTCCGCTGGTGGGGTGAACGACGAGGTACGGCTCATCCCGGCGGCCCGGCCCTTCGCGGAGATGACGAGCGCCATCTTGCGGGACGCCTCGTCGATCATCTCGTCGCCGAGCATCACGGCGCCGAGCCGGCCACCGGCCTCCGAGGTGTAGTGCTCGTATGCGTCGAGGATCAACTCGGCATGGTCGTAGTCGGCCTGCGCCGGCTGGTAGACCTCGTTGGCGGCGTCGATCTGACCCGGGTGCAGCACCCACTTGCCGTCGAAGCCCAGCGCGGCCGAGCGCTTGGCCACCTCGCGGAACCCGTCGACGTCCCGGATCTGCAGGAAGGGGCCGTCGATGGCCTGCTTGTCGTGCATCCGGGCGGCCATCAGGATCCGCATGAGGATGTAGTGGTACGGGTCGCCCGGGTAGTCCGGGATCAACGCGCCGACGACCAACGACTTCATGTTGATCGACGCCATGAAGTCGGCCGGGCCGAAGATGATGGTCTCCACGCGCGGCGAGGCGGCGGCGATCGCGTCCACGTTGACCAGTCCGGCGGCGTTCTCGATCTGCGCCTCGATGCCGATCCGGCCGACCTCCAGGCCGAGCGACTTCTCGATCTGGGTGAGCGTCAGGTCCAGCCACTGCACCTGGGCGGGGGTCTGCACCTTCGGCAGCATGATGCAGTCCAGGTTCGCGCCGGCGCCCTCGACGACCTCGATGACGTCCCGGTAGGTCCACGGGGTGGTCAGGTCGTTGACGCGGACCACCCGGGTCTTGCCGGCCCAGTCACCCTCGTTGAGCGCGGCCACGATGTTCTTGCGCGCGTCCGGCTTGGCCAGCGGGGCGACGGCGTCCTCCAGGTCGAGGAAGACCTGGTCGGCCGGCAGGCCCTGCGCCTTGCCGAGCATCTTGACGCTGGAGCCCGGTACGGCGAGGCAGGACCTGCGGGGGCGACCGACTACGGCCATGGATGCGCTCCTTCCAGCGTCCGGCGGGCATGCCGACGCCACCTGACGACAGATCCGTGAACTTAACGATCCCAAAGGGCGTTGTGACGTCACGGTAACCTCGCGCCATGACCGGGGTGAATGGACCTGTGGAAGATCTCACTGGGCGTCGACGACTGGTGGTGGTGACCGGAGCCAGCTCCGGGATCGGGTTGGCCGCCGCCGTGCGGCTGGCCTGCCGGGGTGACCAGGTTGCGCTGGTCGGACGGGACCCGGCGCGCCTCCAGGCCGCCGCGGAACGGGTCCGCGAAAACTCGGGCGAGCGGCCGGAGTTGTTCCGGGCCGACTTCGCGATCCTCGACGACGTGCGCCGGCTCGCCGAGCAGTTACGGGCGACGTACGACCGGATCGACGTGCTCGCCAACAACGCCGGAGCGATCGCGTTGCAACGGCTCACCACGGTCGACGGCTTCGAGATGTCCATCCAGGCCAACCACCTGGCCCCGTTCCTGCTGACCAATCTGCTCGCCGACCGGGTGGACCGGGTCGTGGTGACCGCCTCCGGCGCGCACCGCTTCGGCGCACTGGACCCGGACGACCTGAACGCGCCGCTGCGCGGCTACCGCTCGACGATCGCGTACGGCACCAGCAAGCAGGCGAACGTCCTGTTCACCGTCGAGGCGGCCCGGCGCTGGCCGAATATGTCGGTGTACAGCTTCCACCCAGGGGTGGTGCGTACCCGGTTCGGCAACGACAGCAGACTGGTGGCCATCGGCATGCGGTTCATGCCGTTCCGCAGCCCGGAGAAGGGCGCCGAGACCCTGGTGTGGTTGGCCAACCAGGACCGCGCACGGCTGGTCGACGGGGGTTACTACGTCGACCGGCGGCTGCGTCGGCCGTACCGGAAGGCCGCCGATCCGCACCTCGCGGCCCGGCTCTGGGAGGCCAGCGCCAAGGCCGTCGGCATCGGTGACTAGCGTGGCCGCCATGCTGACACTCGTCGCGATCGTCGAGTTCGCCGCGGGCGCCGAGACGGCCGGACAGCGTTACGAGGACGCCGTGCTGGCCCTGCTCGCACGACACGGCGGCCACCTCGACCGGCGGCTGCACGGCACCGACGGCCAGACCGAGGTGCAGGTGATCCGGTTCGACTCCCGGGCCGGGTACGAGTCGTTCCTCGCCGACCCGGACCGGGCGGCCCTGCGGAGCACGCTGGGCGGGTCCGCACCGACCACCCGGGTCATCGAGGTGCACGAGCCCGTCCCCGGTCACGCCAACGACGGAGCATCGCCAACACCGGCCGGGTGACGAGAGCGGCCAGGACGAACCCCACCACGAGCGCCCAGAACGGCGGCGGCCCGTAGTGGGGGCGGCCAGATTCGCGTACCGCCCCGGCGATCGCGAGGTCGGCGGCGACCGACAGCGCGGTGATGCCCTCCGGGGTCCGGAAGAGGACCTCCGGCGCGGCGGCGCCCCGGCGCAGCGTCACGAGCTCCACCGCCTCCGTGCCGGGCTCGTGATACGGCCCCCAGGCGGTGTCGTGGTCCTCCGGGAGGTCCACCGCCTCCGGACCCGGCACGCCGACCAACGCGACCGCCTCGTCGGCCGAGCGCCAGCCGAGCAGTTGCACGAACGAGCGGGAGCGCAGCGGCGGGAACGCCGCGCCGGCCACCGGGCTGCCGTCGACACTGGACCGCAAAGCCACCGTCCAGGTGCGCCGGTAGGACGGCACCGGACAGTCGGTGCAGGCAGAACGCTCCAGGACGGCCACCGAGCGGCCATCCGGCAGCCAGGAACCGGCCCCGGCGAGCCGCCCACCGGCCAGCGGCAGCTTCCGGTACGGCTCGGCGACCCGATCCGCGCCCGCGTCGTCCACCCGGACCAGCCAGACCTCGTCGCGGATCTGGAGGGCGAGATCGCCGCCGCCCGGGGACATCGCGGCCGTACGCCCCGGCGGGATCCAGGCGGTGCTGAGCGGCACCCGCAGCACGTCCACCCCGCGATCCCGGTCGTAGACACCCACGTACGGGGTGCGGTAGGTGTTCGGGGACGTGAACGTGATGTCGTCGTTGGCGTAGACCAGGCGTTTCCCGTTCGGCGCGAAGGCGAGCGGGTAGCCGTCCGGGCGGTCCGGGACGGTCTTACCGGACTTCAGATCGAGCAGGGAATCGCCCACCCAGGCGTACCGGCCGTCCGGGGAGAGCGACGCCTCGAAACCCGCGACGGCCTGATCGCCGTCCAGCACGCGGTAGCGGTCGTCGTCGGCGGCCACCACACCCATCCGGGTCTCGAACCAGTTGGTGCGCACCGCGGGACCACCGAAGAGCATCGCCGCCGCGCCCGGTGCCGAGTAGCCCACCGAGGCGGTCCGCAGCGGCGGGTCGACGAGCTTGGTGGGCAGGCCGGGGGTGTCGTGACGCGGGCCGGCCGGCAGGGGCAGGGCCACCGGGTGCAGCGCGTACCCGGTGCCGAGGAGCAGGACCAGGACGGCGAGCGTGCCGGCGACGACGGCCCGGCGACGACGGTGCCGGGTCCGCGCCGCGTCGAAGAGCCCGTCCGGTACGCGCGCCGGTGGCACGTCGGCGGCGAGGCGACGCAGCGCCTCGGAGAGTCGGGCGGTCATCGGGCGGTCACCTCCTGCGGGCTCTGGCCGACGAGTTCGGCCAACTCGGGGGCGAGCACCCGCAGCCGACCCAGGGCGTGCCGGGTCTGACTCTTCACGGTGCCGACCCGGCAGCCGAGCAGTGCGGCCGTCTCGGTCTCGGTGCGGTCCTCGTAGTAGCGCAACACGAGAACCGCACGCTGCCGCACGGTCAGCCGGGCCAACGCCGTCCACAGCACCAGCCGGACGTCGGCGTCGTCACCCGGGTCGGGTCGTTCCGGCACCACCCCGCCCAGCCGCTCCGGTGGGCGGGCCCGCCGCCAGCGCCACCAACTGGCCGCCTGGGTGCAGAGCACCCGACGCAGGTAGGCGTGCGGCTCGGCGACCCGCTCCCAGCGCACCGCGACCCGAGCCAGCGCCACCTGGACCAGGTCCTCGGCATGGTGCCGGTCACCGGTCAACAGGTACGCGAGCCGGGTCAGCCCGGCGGTCTCGGCCCGGACGAAGTCGGCGAAGCCGTCCCGGGTGCGGTCCTCAGTCGTCAACGGATCGCCCTCCTCACCGAGACAGACGCCGGGCGGACCCGCCACGGAGGGAACCAGCGCCCAGATTCCTCACGTCGTGCGATCAGTCGTCGAGCGGAGTCGGATCGGTCGGCAGCGCGGTCGGTGCGGTCCGACGGCCGCCGAGCACCACCACCGCCACACCGGCCAGCAGCAACGCCATCCCCAGCAGCGCGTACGGGCGGGGAACCTGCCCCAGCCAGGCCCATCCGAGCAGGGCCGCGCCGGGCGCCTCCAGCAGGATCAGCACGCTCACCGTGGTCGCCGGGATCTTCTGCAGGGCGTAGTTGAACATCGAGTGCCCGAGCAGTTGGGCGCCGACCACCAGGGCCAGGATGGCCAGCCAGGTGCGCCCGTCGAACCCGGTCAGTCGTACGCCGCCGACCAGGCACATGACCAGCAGGATCAGCGCGCAGATCCCGTAGCAGATGGTGGTGTACGTGGTGGTGCTGATGCTGGTCCGGGCCCGTTCGCCGAAGGCGGTGTAGACGGCGGCGAACATGGCGCCGGCCAGCGCCAGCACGTCGCCGAGAACGGCCCGGCCGGAGACACCCACGTCCACTCCGGTGGCGACCGCCGCCCCGCCGACCGCCACCGCGATGCCGATCCACACGATCCGGGGCAGCCGACGCCCCTGGGCGCGGGCGATCAGCCCCTGCCAGACCGGCTGGGTGGCCACCAGCGCGGTGGACGTGGCGACGGTGGTGAGCTGGGCGCTCGGCACCCAGGTGGCGAAGTGACCGGCCAGCGCGACCCCGGACAGGACGCAGAACAGGCCCTCCCGGCGGCCCACGCCGGTGGTGAGCCGACGGAACTCGGCACGACGCCGGGCCAGCGAGAACGGGCTCAGCACGGCAACCGCGAGCAGGTTGCGCCAGAACGCGATGGCCAGTGCGGGCGCGGCGGCGTACGCGATCAGCGGCGCGGACGACGACACCGCGACCACGGCCAGGCCGACCGCGCCGGTGGTCAGCGGGTCCAGGGATGGCCGGTGTGAAGGTGGGGGCACGGGACGTAATCCTCACACGTATGACGGTCAGCACGGAGGGTCATCACTCCGTTACGATCACACGGGTCGGCGCCGGCGACCCTCGACCGCCTGGAGGCGCTCCCCATGCCCACCTACCAGGCGGTGCTGTTCGACTTCTTCGGCACCCTGACCCGTTCGGTGCAGCGCGGTGTCGCGCACGCCGGCACCGCCGAACTGCTCGGCTGTCACACCGACACGTTGACCGAGGTGCTGGACCGCACCTACTACGAACGGGCCACCGGTCTGCTCGGCAACGCGGAGGCGACCCTGCGCTGGGTGTGCGCCCAGGCCGGCGTACACCCCAGTGACCATGCGGTGCGGGCGGCCGTGGCGTCCCGACATCGGGCGGTCCGCGCGGACACCTGTCTGCGGGCCGACGCCGTGCCGGTGCTCGCGGCCCTACGCCAGCGCGGCCTGCGCACCGGCGTGATCAGCGACTGTACGCACGAACTGCCGGCCTTCCTGCCACAGCTCGCCGTCGCCCCCCTGCTCGACGTGCGGGTCTTCTCGGTGCAGGTCGGACGGTGCAAACCGGATCCGGCGCTCTACCTGACCGCATGCCAGCGACTCGGGCTGGCCCCCGGCGACTGCCTGTACGTCGGTGACGGCGGCAGCCAGGAGTTGACCGGCGCCGAGCGGGCCGGGATGACCGCCGTCCGGCTCGCCGCACCGGACCTGGCCACGCACATGGTGTTCAACGCCGACCTGGACTGGCACGGGCCCACGCTCGGCACCCTGGGCGAGGTGCTGGCCCTCGTCGACACCGACACCGACGCCGAGGTGGTGGGGGTCGGCGGCCGGGCGGCGTGACGAGCCGATCAGCGACGACGGACCCGGTGCAGGCGAAACGGCTTGCGCGTGGCCCGCACCGCCGGGGTGGCCCGAGGCGGCTCGGCCTGAGCGTCGGCGGGCAGGTCCGTGCCGGCCAGCGGCGTTCCCGCCGGAGCGAGCCGGTTCACCGCGCACCCCTCGGCGGCCCAGCGGGCCACCAGGTCGGCGGTCGGCCCGGGCGCGTTGAGGCGCTTCGCCGCCACCAACGGCGCGATGGTGTCCCACTCCTCGGTGCCCGGCTGCACCCGGCTCACCCTCGCCGACCAGGTGACGATCCGACCACCGTGGTCGCCACGCAGGGAGACCTGCGCCTCGCTCGCGTCGGCCAGACCCGGCGCCGCCTGCTCACCCGGCCCACTGACCACCAGGAGCGCGCCCTCGAGTGGAGCGCACCAGAGCGCCAGCGCCGGCCCGCCCGAGACGCTCACCCAGGCCACTGCGGCCTTCTTCATCGCCTCGTCGACCAGCGGCGTCGACCCGTGCGCGTCGTCAGTCACCCTCGCATCCTCCCGCATCGACGTCTGGGATCAGCCAACGAACGGCGGGACGGCGATCTCGCCCCGGGCCACCGGCATCACCTGGCCGGCGACCGTCGCGCCGACCGCCGAGCCGTTCGCCGCGGTGACCGTGCAGGCCAGCGCCGACGGACGGTTCATCTCCACACCCTGGCGGACCGCGTAACGGGACAGCCCCTCGCCCGGCAACAGACCCGTCGCCACCAGCCAGACACCGAGACCGAGAGCCGCGGAGCCGGTCGCCGGATCCTCCGGAATGCCGATCCCCGGCACGAAGACCCGGGCGTGCGCGGTTTGCGCGTCCCCGTCCCAGGAGAAGACGCTGACGTGCGACACCCCGTACCGCTGCGCCGCCGCCACGTTCACCTGGGCGCGGGCCACCGCCTCCGGACGCACCGGCAGGTACGGGAACTCCAGGCCACAGCCGGCGACGCGTGGAGCTGGGCCGACGTGGTCCTCCGCGGCCAGCCCGGCGATCTCCAGCAACGGCTCCGGATCCAGCTCCGGCCCGAGGGTCGGTGTGCCGCCGGTCAGCGTCGCCCCGGAGGCGGTCACCTCGATCGGCAGCACCCCGGCATGGCACTCCTGGGTGACCTGCCCCACACCGAACATGCCCCGCCGGCTCGCGGTGACCGCCGCGCCGACACTCGGGTGCCCGGCGAACGGCAACTCCTCCACCGGAGTGAAGATCCGGGCCCGGTAGGTGACGCCGACCTGGGTCGGTGGCAGCACGAACACCGTCTCGGAGAGGTTGAACTCCAGCGCGAGCGCCTGCATCTGCTCGGTGGCCAGCCCTTCCGCGCCGAACACCACAGCCAGCGGGTTGCCGGCGAAGGGGCGGTCGGTGAAGACGTCCACGATCTCGTAGGCCAAGGTCGACATGTTGATAAACACTAGGCGCTTAGGCTGGTGCCCGTGAGCACGCCGACCCGGGTCTACATCGCCCGTCTCGCCGGAGTCGCCGTCTTCGATCCGAACGGTGACCAGGTGGGCCGGGTCCGCGACGCCGTGGCACGGCTCCGGGCGACAAAACGTCCGCCGGAGGTGGTGGGCCTGGTCGCGGAGATGCCGATGCGTCGTCGGATCTTCCTGTCCATCAACCGGATCACCTCCATCGACGCGGACGCCGTCGTGCTGGGCTCCGGCACCCTCAACCTGCGCCGGTTCGAGAAGCGCCCCAACGAGTTGCTGGTGCTCCAGGAACTGCTGGACCGGCGGGTGCAACTGGACCCGGGCGGCCAGCCCGGCGCGGTCGTGGACGTCGCCATGGAGTGCTCCCGGGGCGGCGAGTGGTCACTGACCCGGGTCGCCGTACGGGAGCAGACCGGTCGACTCAGCCGCCGAGGTCACCTGCACCAGGTCGAATGGGACCGGGTGCGCGGGCTCAGCGGCATCGCCGACAACCGGGGTACGGCGAACCTGCTCGCCGTCCTGGAGGACATGCGCCCCGCCGACCTGGCCAACGCGTTGCAGGACCTGCCCGACGCGCGACGCAACGAGGTGGCGGCCGCGTTGGACGACGAGCGGCTGGCCGACGTGCTCAGCGAGCTGCCGGAGCACGACCAGGTGGAGATCCTCGCCGCCCTCGACCGTGAGCGCGCTGCCGACGTCCTGGAGGAGATGGACCCGGACGACGCCGCGGACCTGCTCAACGAGCTGCCCCCACCGGAGCAGGACGTCCTCCTGGACCTGATGGAGCCCGACGAGGCCGACCCGGTGCGTCAGCTGCTGAAATACACACCCGGCACGGCGGGCAGCGTGATGACCTCGGAGCCGGTCATCCTGCCGCCGGACGCCACCGTCGCCGAGGCGCTGGCCCGGATCCGGGAGCCGCAGCTGTCCCCCGCCGTCGCCGCGCAGGTCTTCGTGACCCGGGCACCGCAGAACACGCCGACCGGCCGCTACCTGGGCATGGTGCACTTCCAGGCGCTGCTGCGCGAACCACCCGCCGACCTGCTGGGCAAGGTGGTGGTCAACGACATCGACCCGCTGCGCCCCACCACGCCGCTGCCGGAGATCACCCGTCGGATGGCCACCTACGACCTGGTCGCCATGCCGGTGATCGACCGGAACAACCGGCTGGTCGGGGCGGTGACGGTGGACGACGTGCTGGACCACTCGCTGCCCCGGGACTGGCGGGACCGGGACGCCCTGCCCGCCCCGGGCACCACCGACCCTGTGCTGGATGGCGCGGATGGCTGAGCAGCGGCGGACCGAACGGCTGGACCAACCACGCGAGCCGCGGGGCATCAAGCTGCCCCGCTTCGACGCGGAGGCGTTCGGTAGGTGGTCGGAGGGCATCGCCCGGGGCATGGGGACCGCGAACTTCATCGTCGTCATGACGGTGGTGATCGCGATCTGGTTCGTCTGGAACACGTTGGCCCCGGCGGACCTGCGCTTCGACCCGTACACGTTCACGTTCCTGACCCTGGTGCTGTCGTTGCAGGCCAGCTACGCCGCACCACTGATCCTGCTGGCCCAGAACCGGCAGGCCGACCGGGACCGGTTGGCGTTGGAGGAGGACCGGCGGCGAGCCACCGCGCAGAAGGCGGACACCGAGTACCTGGCTCGGGAGATCGCCGCGCTGCGGATCGCGCTGGGTGAGGTCGCCACCCGAGACTTCCTCCGCTCCGAGCTGGCCCGGCTGGCCGAGGAGCTGGACGAGGCGGGGCAACGCCGGCAACGACTGGAGCGCCGCCAGCAGGAGAAGGACAGCCGGCAGGAGCGACGTGGCCAGCGTCCGACCGACGGTGTCGGCCTGGACGAACCCCGCGACGACCTGGACGGCGACTTCACCCGCGACGGCCGGCCGGACGGCACCGGGCCGCGCCGGTCGGAGGGCTGACCACCGGGCCATCGATTGGCTCACACCGCCCCGGGCAGCGGCGGTAGGGGATGCCCCGCGACGTAGCATTGCGGGCATGTCAGCACCCGTGAGCACCGTCGAGGACGCGATCCAGGCCGCCCTGGCCACCGTCAACGACCCGGAGATCCGCCGGCCCATCACCGAGCTGGGCATGGTCCGCTCCGCCACGATCGCTGCCAGCGGCGTCGTACGCGTCGAGCTGCTGCTCACCGTCGCCGGATGCCCGCTGAAGGACAAGCTGCGTAACGACATCACCGCCGCCGTCGCCGCGGTGCCCGGCGTCACCGGCGTGGAGATCGACTTCGGGGTGATGACCCCCGAGCAGCGGCAGTCGCTGCAGTCGCAACTGCGCGGCGGTGGCGCCACCGAGGAGCCGGTCATCCCGTTCGCCCAGCCCGGCTCGCGTACCCGGGTGTACGCGGTGGCCAGCGGCAAGGGTGGCGTCGGCAAGTCCAGCGTGACGGTCAACCTGGCGGCGGCGCTCGCCGCGCGTGGGCTCTCCGTCGGCGTGGTCGACGCGGACATCTACGGCCACTCGGTGCCCCGGATGCTCGGCGCGGACGGCCGACCCACCCGGGTCGAAGACATGATCATGCCGCCGCAGTCGCACGGCGTGAAGGTGATCTCCATCGGCATGTTCACGTCCGGCAACGCCGCCGTGGTGTGGCGCGGCCCGATGCTGCACCGGGCGTTGCAGCAGTTCCTGGCCGACGTCTACTGGGGCGACCTGGACGTGCTCCTGCTGGACCTGCCGCCGGGCACCGGTGACGTGGCCATCTCGCTGGCCCAGTTGCTGCCCAACTCGGAGATCCTGATCGTCACCACCCCGCAGACCGCCGCCGCCGAGGTAGCGGAACGCGCCGGGGCGATCGCCCTGCAGACCCACCAGCGCGTGGTCGGCGTCATCGAGAACATGTCCTGGCTGGAGCTGCCGGACGGCTCCCGGATGGAGATCTTCGGTGCCGGCGGTGGTGAGGCCGTCGCCGAGTCGCTGAGCCGGACCATCGGCGCCCAGGTGCCGCTGCTCGGGCAGATCCCGCTGGACACCCGGGTCCGCGAGGCCGGCGACGCGGGCAACCCGATCGTGCTGGCCGCCCCGGAGTCCCCGGCCGCGCAGGCACTCGGCACGATCGCCGACCGGCTCGCGGTACGCCGTGAGTCGCTGCTCGGCAAGCCGCTCGGTCTCAAGCCCGCTGGACGCTGACCGCCACGAACACCGTCAGCCCGTCGGCCGCTGTTGGCCGGCGGGCTGATTCGTGCCCGCGGGGGCCAGCCAGGAGGTGACGGCAGGTCGCCGCGCGGACCGAGCGCGGCCCGGTCAGGTGGCGGGTCGGTCAGGTGGCGTCGTCGTAGCTGACGCGGGGGGCTGGCGCCGACGGGCTGCTGGTGGCCGTGCTGGACCGGGAGCCGCCCGAGCGCAGGTCCGCGGAGTTGGCCACGTCCTTCAGGTCGTCGTGCACGCTGCCGACGTCGGCGCGGAGGTTGTCGTAGACGCCCTGCAACGGCTTGCGGATCGCCGCCTCGTCCTCCTCGCTGAGGAGGTGCTTGCGGATGAACGCCTTCGGGTGCAGATCCTCCAGCTGGATGTCGGTGCCCAGCTCGCGACTCAGGTCGCCGGTGGCGTTGCGAGCCATGTTGCGCAGGTTGCGCACCAACCGCAGGCCGTCGGTGATGACTGCGGGCAGCCGGTCGCCGAAGATCAGCAGCGCCAGGAGCAGCAGCGCTCCGATCTCCCACCAGTTCAGGTTGTCGAGCATCCCGTTGGCCTCCTCTCGGCGTCAGCAGCAAGACTACGCACGCCGGGCGGCGTTCGGGCAAGGGGTGAGCCGCTGTTCACTTCGCGTCCGCAGCGAGTCTCACCGAGGTGTTCTGCCGCGCGGAGCCTCGCCGAAACTCGACGGTCACCACCGAGCCCGGCGCGTACTTGCGCACCAGCGCGGTCAGGTCGGTCGGCTCGGTCATCGGCCGCCCATTGATCTTGAGGATCACGTCGCCGACCTTCAACCCGGCGCCGTCCGCCGGGCCGGAAGGCTCCACCTCCGCCAGCCGTAGGCCACCCCCGACAACTCCGGTCGGGCCGTCCACCCGGGCGCCGATCACCGTACGCCGGGCCTTGCCGGTGCCGATGATGTCCTGGGTCACCCGCTTGGCCTGGTTGATCGGGATGGCGAACGCGAGACCGATGTTGCCCGCCTCCTGCCCCTCGGCGACCAGCGACTTGATGGTGGAGTTCACTCCGACCACCCGCCCGGCACCGTCGACCAACGGGCCTCCCGAGTTGCCGTGGTTGACCGCGGCGTCGGTCTGGATGGCCGCGTAGTAGCGCACCGGCCCGCCCGGCTCGCCCGCCTGCATCGTCCGGTCCAGAGCACTGACGATGCCGGCGGTGACCGTGTTGGCCAGCGACAACGGTGAACCGATGGCGAGCACCGGGTCACCGACGGCCAAGGCGTCCGAGTCGCCGAACTCGACCGCCTGCAACCCCGGACGACTCACCTTGATCACGGCGATGTCCGACTCCGGGTCCTGGCCGACGATGGTCGCCGGAGCGCTGCTGCCGTCGTTGAAGACCACCGAGGCCTTGCCGCTGCCGCCGGCCACCACATGGTCGTTGGTGATCACATGGCCGTCGGCGGTGGCGATGAAGCCGGAGCCCTCGCTGGTCCCGCCGAGGCTGCTCACCCGGACGGTGACCACGCTGGGCAGGACACGTTCGGCGACACCGGCCAGTGACTCCGGCTTGCGCTGGGCCAGCGCCGGCACCTCTGCCGGCGCACCGCCGAGCACCGCCCCACCCGCACCGCCACGAACCGCGACCGCGTAACCCAGCGCCCCGCCGAGGCTGCCGGCCAGGAGGGCGGTGATCACGGGGATGAGCAGCAGGTGGCGCAGTGTCGGTCGGCCCGGCGCGTCCGGATCGGTGACCGGCTCGGGCTCGGCGCCGGCCACCACCGGCCCGGGCACCACCACTGCGGTCGGCGCAGCCGGGTCACGCCATGGATCGGCGAGCGCGTCCGACCACCAGGGCGACGCCCCAGCCGGGCCGGGCACCCCGCCTGCGGTCGGTGCCGGCCAGCTCGGCGGCGGCCCGGCGTTCGGCACACCGGCCACCGGCGGATGCCCCGGTGCCGGCCAGTTCGGCGAGGGCGCACCGGCCACCGGCGGAAACCCCGACGCCGGCCCGCCCGGCGGCACGACGGGCGCGTTGCCCGCCTCCGGCGTGGTCGGCGGCCCGGCCGGAGGGTTCCCCGCCCCGGGCGGTCGCGCCGGAGTCTCACCGCCCCGGCGCCAGTCCCAGCCGTCGGTCACGTCGGTGCCTCCCAGTCCGTCCCCGGATCCCGCGCCGCGTCGCCCGGCCACGGGCCGGTTCGGTCGCGGCTGACGGGATACCGCCTCCAGGATTGCACGGATGTACGCGGTGGAGTCACCGGTTGCCCCGGTGATCGCTACAGACGGAGGCGCGGCTGCGCCCCACGACGGTCGCCTCTACGCTCACAGTGCCAACCCGCCCCCGCACCACGCACCGCCCCGGAGGTGCCCCATCGCCACGGTCGCCGGTTCCGGCAGTTCGACGGCCCAGGCTCAGCAGTTCGCCGAGTCGTACGTCGCCGAGGATCTCGTCCTGCGCACCGCCCGCAGCCTGGCCCGGGAGGTGGGCCTCGACGCGGTCACCCCCGGTGCGGGCGCGGCGCTGCGGCTGCTGGCCGCCGCCGGCAACGCGCGCGCCGTGGTGGAGATCGGCACCGGCACCGGGGTGAGCGGGGTCTGGTTGCTGCGCGGCATGCGCGCGGACGGGGTGCTCACCACCATCGACGTGGAGGTGGAGCACCAGCGGATCGCCCGACGGATCTTCGCCGAGGCGGGCTTCGCGGCCGGGCGCACACGGATCATCACCGGTCGTGCGCTCGACGTGCTGCCCCGGCTCGCCGACGGCGCGTACGACCTGGTGTTCGTGGACGCGGAGGCGACCGGCTTCCATGCCTGTGTGGAGGCGGCGCTGCGGCTGTTGCGCCCGGGGGGCGTGCTCGCGCTCAACGGTGTGCTCGCCAGCGGCCGGATCGGTGACCCGGCCGCTCGGGACGCGGAGACGGTGACGGTCCGCGAGACGATCAAGGCCGTCCGGGAGTCGGAGCACTGGATTCCCGCGCTGCTCCCGGTCGGGCACGGGCTGCTCGCCGCGGTGAAGTGCTGACCTGGTCAGTCGACGCTGGCCAGCCAGCGCAGCAACCACCGGACGCCCCAGCCGGTTGCGCCCCGGCTGACCTCGGCGTGGTCGCCGTCGGCCCAGGACGGGGCCGACATGTCCAGGTGCAGCCAACGGTCCCGTAGTTCGCCGGTGAACTCGCGCAGGTAGAGCGCGGCCAGCACCGAACCGGCACCCTGCGCCGGGGCGCTGTAGAGGTCGGCGATCTCGCTGCCCAGGTATTCCACGTAGTCGGTGTGCAGGGGCAGCCGCCACGCCGACTCGCCGGCCGCCTCGGCTGCGGCCAGCACGTCCGCGGCCAGCTGGTCGTTCTCGCTGTACAGGGCGGCGGTGCGCTTGCCCAGGGCCACGGCGTTGGCACCGGTGAGGGTGGCGAGGTCGAGCAGCAGGTCCGGCTTGAGCTGCTGCACCGCGTACGCCAACGCGTCGGCGAGGACCAGTCGGCCCTCGGCGTCGGAGTTGGTCGTCTCGCTTGTCGTCCCGCCGTAGTGCCGGATGACGTCGCCGGGCCGGAACGCCGCGCCGCTGACCATGTTCTCGGCGAGCGGGGCCAACGTGGTGATCCGGACCGGCAGCCGCAGTTCGGCCGCTCCGAGGGTGGCGGCGACGACTGCGGCCGCGCCGGCCATGTCCTTGCGCATCAGCTTCATCGCCGGCACCGGCTTGATCGAGATGCCGCCGGTGTCGAAGGTGATGCCCTTGCCGACCAGCACCACGTGGGTACGGGCGTCGGCCGGGTGCCAGTCCAGCTCGACGAGCCGGGGGCCGCTGGCCGAACCGCCTCCCACGGCGAGGATGCCGCCGAAGCCCTCGTCGGCCAGTTCGGCCGGCCCGCGGACCCGCAGTCGCAGGTCCGGCAGGTCGGCTGCGGCGGAGGCCACCTGGTCGGCGAACCACTGCGGCGTCTTCACCGAGGAGGGGGTGTTGGTCAGGTCACGGGCGAGATGGGTCATCGCCGCGGTGGTCCGGGCGGTGGCGATGGTGGTCTCGAACGCGGTCGGGTCGGCGAGCAGAAGGTCGACGCTGTCGAGCGTCGGTGCGGTGCCGGCCTCGGTCATCCGGAACCGGTACGAGGCGAGCAGCAGCCCCTCGGTGAACCCACGGACTGCGGCCGGAGTCACCCCGAGAGGCAACGCGATGGTGATATGCGTCTCATCCGTGGTGGAGCGGGCCACCGCGGCGCCGGCCGTCCGCCAGGCCGCCTCGCCACCGTCGCCGACCCCGAGCAGGAGCATCCGGCCGGGGGTGCGCCCGGGGCGCAGCTGAGTGTGGATCTCGCCGGCCCGGCCGGTCAGTCGGGCCGCCGGCACCAGCGCGGCGGCCTCGTCGGCCGTGCCGTCCGGAGGTGCCACCGCGGTCGGAACGAGCTCGGCCGAATCGGCGGCACGGACAGGCAGGACGAGGACGTCGAGCCGGTCGGGCTCGGCGATCAGACGGATGGCGAGCACGCGGGACCGTACCTCCAGAAAAGTGTCGCGGAGCGGAACCGGACCCGCCTACCCGCACCGATGAAGACCCTGAGCCACCGGTACCACCGGTGGCTCAGGGTCCAAAAGAACGCTCCGGGCGGCGTGCGCCGCCCGGACCACTCCTTACTCAGCCGGCCGCCGCCTTCAACGCGTCACCGAGCGCGTTGGCCTCGTCGGGAGTCATCTCGACGACGAGCCGGCCACCGCCCTCCAGCGGGACCCGCATGACGATGCCCCGACCCTCCTTGGTGACTTCCAGCGGACCGTCGCCCGTCCGCGGCTTCATCGCCGCCATGTTGTCTCCCCTCAGACCTACACCAGGGTCGGTGGGTTGCCCCACAGCCACTTCGTCACGACCACCCGCAACGCTCACGGGGGCGTCGACCAACGATTTTCCCTGATGAACACCGCCGGACCCAAACCGGAGCAGCATTGATGTAACAGCATCTAGCTTATCTTGAGAAGGCCTGTCACAATGTGCGGTCATGCAGGCACGGTCGGCACTCTTCGACCTGTACGGCGACCACCTCCGTCCGAGGGGTGGCCGGGCACCGGTCGCTGCCCTGGTCAAGCTACTGGCACCGCTGGGAATCGCGCCGCCCGCCGTTCGCACCGCCGTGTCCCGGATGGTGCGCCAGGGTTGGCTCGAGCCTCTCCGGTTGGTCTCCGGGCCGGGATATTCGATCACACCGAAAGCAGCACGACGACTCGACGAGGCAGCGGCCCGGATCTACCGGACCGGCCGGGTCACCTGGGACGGCCGATTCGATCTGCTGGTGCTGGAGGCCCCCGGCTCCCGACGGGACAGGCAGCGGCTCGCCGCCAATCTGAGCTTCCTCGGCTACGGCACGCTCGACGAGCAGACCTGGGTCGCCACCCGACCGGCCGACGACGTGGACCTGCTCCTCGCCGAGGCCGGCATCCGGTTCGAGCGGTTCACCGCCGCCCACTTCGCCGGCACCCCCGGCGCGATGGGCGTGGTCCGGCGCGCGTGGAACCTGACCGAGATCGGCCACGCCTACGAACGGTTCGTCGCGGACCAGCGCCCCCTGCTCGCGGCGGTCACCGTGCGTAGCAGCGACGAGGAGGCGTACGCGACGCGGTTCCGACTCGTGCATGCGTGGCGTACGTTCCTCTTCCGGGACCCGCAACTGCCCCCGGCGCTGCTGCCCGAGCGCTGGCCCGGCACCGCCGCGGCCAGCTTCTTCGACCGGCACGCGGCACGTCTGCGTCCGGCCGCCGACCGGTACGTCGAACAGTGCCTCGACGCCGGCAACCGCATCGTCCGACAGAAGGGTCGTTAGACACGTGACCGAACCGCTGCTGGTCGACCGGACCGACGCCGTCGTCACCCTCACGCTGAACCGGCCGAACGCGATGAACGCGCTCGACGTGGCGCTCAAGGAGGCGCTGCGGGACGCCCTCGCCGAGCTGGAGACCGACCGGTCCTGCCGCGCGGTCGTCCTGGCCGGGGCCGGCGGGTCGTTCAGCGCCGGTCAGGACCTGCGCGAGCACGTGGCCACCCTGGAAAGCTCCGCCAGTGACCCGCTGGGCACCGTGCGGGCGCACTACAACCCGATCGCCGCCCGGCTCGCCAACCTGCCCAAGCCGGTGATCGCCGCGGTCCGTGGGATGGCCGCCGGGGCGGGCGCGTCGCTGGCGTTCCTGGCCGACATCCGTATCGGCGGTCCGACCACCAGTTTCCTGATGGCCTTCGCCAAGGTCGGCCTCGCCGCCGACACCGGTGCCTCCTGGACGTTGCCCCGACTGGTCGGCCACGCCAAGGCGGTGGAGTTGCTGATGCTGGCCGAGCCGGTCCGTGCCGAGGAGGCCTGCCGGTTGGGCCTGCTCAACCGGTTGACCGACGACGACGAGCAGGTGCTGCCGGCCGCCCAGGAGTTGGCCGCCCGCCTCGCCGCCGGCCCGACCGTCGCGTACGGGGCGATCAAGCGGCAGCTCTCCATTGCCGACGCCGGCACCCTCGCCGATGCCCTCGCGGCCGAGGCGCAGGCCCAGTCGATCTGTGGTGCCACCGCCGACCACCGGGCATCCACGCTCGCCTTCGTCGGCAAGCAGAAACCGGTCTTCGAGGGACGCTGAACGCGATTCGGACGCCGCCCTTACCGTCCTCGAACACGGGCCGCCTAGCGTCGGCCGTTATGAGCGATCGTGAAGCGGTGGCGCACCTGCTGCGCCGGGCCACCTTCGGGCCGACCGCCGACGAGGTGGACGCGGCCGAGCGGGCCGGGCCGGCAGCGACGTTGGACCGCCTGCTCGACCCCGGGCGGGCCGACCGGGGCGCGGCGGCCACCCCGCCGCCGACGCTGGCCCCGGACCCGTACGCCGCACTGGCCAAGGAATCCACCCGGGAACAGCGGCAGAAGGCCAACGCGGAGCGCCGCGAGCAGCTCCAGCAGGTCACCGGGTGGTGGCTGGACCGGATGGTGGCCGCCGAGGACGGGCTGACCGAGAAGCTGCTCCTCTTCTGGCACGGGCACTGGGCGACCAGCGCTCAGAAGGTCAAGTCCGCACGGACGATGATGGGCCAGTTGGACACTCTGCGCCGCCACGGGCGGGGCCCGCTGGGTCCGCTGGTCGACGCGATGGTGCGCGACCCCGCCCTGATCATCTGGTTGGACGGGCAGAAGAACACCCGCAAGGCCCCGAACGAGAACCTGGCCCGCGAGCTGATGGAGTTGTTCACCCTCGGCATCGGCAACTACACCGAGGCGGACGTGAAGGCCGGCGCGCGTGCCCTGACGGGCTGGGCGGTCGACCGGCGGACCGGGGTGGCCCGCTTCGAGGAGAAGCGACACGACCCCGGCGAGAAGACCATCCTCGGGCAGAGCCGCCGGTTCGACGCCCAGACGTACGCCGCGCTGCTGGCCGCCCAACCCGCGGCGGCGACGTTCGTGGCCGGGCGGCTCTGGTTCCGCTACGCCGGCACGGACGTCCCGGCACCGGACGGTCTGGCCGGCGCGGACACCGTGGCGACCCTGCGTGCGATCTTCTCCGCGCCGGCCTTCGCGCAGACCCGGGGCACGCTGGTCAAGCAGCCGGTGGAGTGGCTGGTCGGCGCGCTACGCCAGCTCGGAATCCGGCCCTCCGCGCTGCCCGAGCAGCAACGCAAACAACTGCTGACCGGTCTGAACGCGCTGGACCAGGTGCCGCTGCGACCGCCCAGCGTGGGCGGCTGGCCGGCCGGGGCGGCCTGGCTGACCACCTCGTCGTTGCAGGCCCGGTTGCGGACGGCCGGGATGCTCGCCGCCGCCACGGCGCCGACGGTGCTGGCCCGGCTGACCGCCGCACCCGCCGCCGGCCGGCCGGACGCGTTGGCCCGACTGCTGGTGGTCGACGGCTGGGGCCCGCGTACCCGCACCGCCCTCACGCCGCTGGCCGGCGAGCCCCGCAAGCTGCTGGCCGCCGGCCTGGTCAGCCCCGAATACACCGTCAGCTGAGCGGAGGAGTCGACATGGACACCCTGACCCGACGCAGGTTCCTGCTGACCAGTGGCGTGGTCGGCGCGGGCGCGCTGGCCGCCGGAGCCGGCGCGTACACCCTGCGGGACCTGTTGGACACCAGCGGGGACCGCGATCCGCAGGCCCGCACGCTGGTGCTGGTCACCCTCTACGGCGGCAACGACGGGCTCAACACGGTCATCCCGTACGGCGATCCGGCCTACCGGGCGGCCCGCCCGGAGCTGGCGTACCCGGACTCGGAGGTGCTCCGGTTGGACGACGGCTTCGGCCTCAACCCGGCCCTGGAGGGTCTGCACCAGCGCTGGTCGAAGGGTGGGCTGGCGATCGTGCGTGGGGTCGGCTACCCGAAGCCGGACCGCAGCCACTTCCGGTCGATGGACATCTGGCACACCGCGCAGCCGGACCGGCCGGGCAACACCGGATGGCTGGGGCGTTGGCTGGACCGGGCCGGCGGCGACCCCCGGCTGGCGGTCTCCTTCGAGCCGGCGCTGCCACCGCTGCTGGCCGGGGCGCAGAGTGCCGGTGCCGCAGTGCCGGTGACCGACCGCAAGGCCGCCAAGGGGCTGTCGGCGGAGACGTTGAAGGCCTTCGAAGCGGCCGAGCCGGGTGAATCCGCCGCGCGGGCCCGGGCCGCCTCCTGCTTCGCCGACCTACGGTCGGTGGACGACATGATCCGCCAGGTACGCGACTCCGCCGACCCCGACACGGCCGACCCGGACGGCGAGCAGGCCCCCGCCACGGCCACCGGCGGGGCACGCACACCGCTGGACGCTCAACTGGACCTGGTCGCGCAGTGCGTCGAGGCGGGGGTGTCCACCCGGGCCTTCTCGGTGTCGCTCGGTGGCTTCGACACGCACGCCGACGAGAAACAGTTGCAAGCCGTCCTGCTGGGTCAGCTGGACCGGGCGTTGACCGGGTTCGCCGACCGGATGAGTCGCACCGAGGCGGGGCGGAAGGTGGTGGTGGCGGTCTACTCCGAGTTCGGCCGCCGCGTCCGAGCCAACGCCTCCGACGGCACCGACCACGGCACCGCCTCGGACGTGCTGCTGCTCGGTGCGGGCGTGCACGGCGGTTGGCACGGGGCACCGCCGAGCCTCACCGACCTCGACGACGGCGACCTGAAGTTCACCACCGACTTCCGGGACGTCTACGCCACGTTGCTCGAACGCGTGCTGGACACCGACCCGGGCCCGGTCCTCGCCGACTGGCGGGGACGGCTGGACAAGCTGTTCTAGTCGTCCTCTTCCGGGTCCTGGTTGGCCTCCGCGCCCAGCACGAACGCCTGCATGGCCAGCTCGTCGCCGGCCGGTGACACGAAGGCGGGCAGCTCACGCGGGCCCAGCTCCTGCACGTAGGACCAGAACAGGCGGACCGCCTCGGCCGGTGTGCCGGCCTCGATCGGCAGGTCGAGGCTGACCAGCCAGGTACGCCGTGCCGGTGGCGGCCCGAGTTGGTCGGCCAGCGCCCGGAAGGCCGCCGGCTCCAGCGCGCTGACCGGCCCGTCGAGCGTCAGCAGGTCGGCCGGCACCGGCTCGTCGAAGGCCCGACGGGTGTACGCCACGACGAGCGCCCCCGCCTCGACCTCGGACTGCGGGTCGTCCGGGTCCTCCTGGTGACGTGGACCCGCCGCGGCGACCCGGCCGAGCGCCACCAGCCGCGGTGGCGCGTCGACCAGCACCGCCACCTGGTCTCCCGGGCCCGGCCCGGCGACGTCGGGCAGACCGCTCAGCTCCAACGTGTCGTGGTGCACCAGCCGCTCGGCTTCGTACCGCTCGGCTGGCAGGAGCACGGCCCAGGTGCCCACCCCGTCGGCTCGGCCGGGTCCGCCGGCCCGGTACGCGGTCTCGGTCGTCATGCCTGCCATCCCATCATGTCGCCGGTGGGAGGGTGACGTGACAGCCGACGATGTGATCGTCGACCATGCCGGTGGCCTGCATCAGCGCGTACGCGGTGGTCGGCCCGACGAACCGGAAGCCGCGCTTCTTGAGGGCCTTGGCCATCGCCGTCGACTCGGCGGTGATCGGCGCGAGCTCGGCGAACGAGGCGGGACGGGCCGGCCGGCGCTCCGGCGCGAAGGACCAGAGCAGCGTGGACAACCCCTCCGGCAGCTCCAGCGCGGCACGGGCGTTGGCGATCGCCGCCTCGATCTTGGCCCGGTTGCGGACGATGCCCGCGTCGGCGAGCAGCCGGGTCACGTCGGACTCGTCGTATCCGGCGACGGTCGGGATGTGGAACTCGTCGAAGGCCAGCCGGAACGCCGGGCGTTTACGCAGGATGGTCAACCAGGACAACCCGGACTGGAACGCCTCCAGCGTCATCCGCTCGTAGAGCGCGTCGTCGCCGTGCAGCGGCCGCCCCCACTCCGTGTCGTGGTAGACCGCGTAGTCGGGGGTGCTCGACCCCCACGCGCAGCGAGCCAGCCCGTCGGCACCGATCACCAGGTCCGTCACCTCGTACACGCTAGGGCATCGCACCGACACCCCATTGCCACCGGTCGCTCGGCTGCCTATGGTGCTTGTTACCGACCGGTAAGTCGGGGTCACCCAGCGGTGTGCCCCGGCCGGCGACGGCGAGCGGAGGCCGCGCGATGAAGGAGTTCCCGGACGTCATCGCCTGGTCGATCCCGGCCTTCGTACTGCTCATCGTGCTGGAACGGGTCTCCTACCTGCTGCACCGCGACGACGACGAGGTCGGTTACGGCGGCGCCGACACCGCGACCAGCCTGGCGATGGGTCTGGGCAGCATCTTCACCGACCTGCTGTGGAAGGTGCCGATCGCCGCCGCGTACGCGCTGCTCTACGCGCTCACCCCGCTGCGGGTGGCCGAGGTGTGGTGGACCTGGCCGCTGATCCTGCTCGCGCAGGACTTCCTCTACTACTGGTCCCACCGCGGCCACCACGTGATCCGGATCCTCTGGGCCTCGCACGTGGTGCACCACTCGTCGGAGCGGTTCAACCTCTCCACCGCACTGCGCCAGCCGTGGACCGGGCTGACCAGTTGGGTCTTCTACATCCCGCTGATCCTGGCCGGCGTGCACCCGGCAGTGGTCGCGTTCTGCGGCTCGGTCAACCTGCTCTACCAGTTCTGGATCCACACCGAACGCATCGACCGGATGCCGCGCTGGTACGAGGCGGTGTTCAACACCCCGTCGCACCACCGGGTGCACCACGCCTCGCAGGGCGGTTACCTGGACCGCAACTTCGGCGGCATCCTGATCGTCTGGGACCGGCTCTTCGGCTCGTTCGCGCCGGAGCGGGAGCGCTGCGTGTACGGCCTCACCAAGAACGTGGGCAGCTACAACCCGGTCCGGGTGGCCTTCCACGAGTACGCCTCGATCGCCCGGGACCTCCGGGCTGCGGTGACCTGGCGCCATCGGGCGGGGTATCTGTTCCGAGCGCCGGGCTGGCAGCCGGCACCGGGTGCGGTCAGGGCAGCCGGCCCTGCTCGACCAGACGGGCGAACCTCTTCAGCGACTGGGTGAGGCCGATCTTGGAGCCGGGCCAGAGCAGCGGCCAGGCCACCCGACCGGCCCGACCGCCCGGCAGGTGGAACCACTCGTGCCAGACCACCTGGGTGCGGGCCCGACCCAGCTGGGTGCAGCGCAGCACCCCTGGGCCGCGCAGCAACTGACCGTGGTGCACCACGCCGATCTCGTACGGCTCGTCGACCCGGACCACCCGCATCTCGTCGCGCAGCGTGGCCCGGCCGAGCGCGGTCACCGCCTCGATCCGGCTGCCCTCGCGCCCGTCGCCCTCGACCACCCGCACGCGGGTGAACGGGATCCAGTCGGACTGACGTTCCCAGGCGAGCAGCGCGGCGAAGACCTGCTCCGCCGGGGCGTCGACGATCACCGTGGCGGTCACCTCACCGGCACCGGGTTGGGCTGCCTCCCGAAGGTCGTCGACGCCTCCGGGGTCGGTCACGCCGTCTCCGACCGGACCACCGTGTCGCGCTGCCCGGCGCCGTCGGCGGGCGCGCCGTCGGTCTGCTCACGATCCGCCGGCTCGTCGCCCGCCGGCGCCACGGACGGTGCGACCCCGTCGGAATCCGCCGGGGACGAGGTGGCGGCCGGCAGCTCTGCCGCACCGGCCGAGCCGACGGGCGCCGAGCCGGAGCCGGCGTCCCCGTCCAGCGGCACATCCCCGCCCGGGTTTGCCACGTCCGCGGTCGCCACCTTGCTGGTGGACTGCTCGCGGGCCTGACGCAGCGCGTCCGCGTCGTCGGTGCGCCCCTCACGCAAGGCGATGACCTCCGCTTCCAGCACGCCGATCAGCTCCGACTTGTAGCCGATGTCGTAGGCGGCACGCCGCATCGCCTGATCGACCTGATCCATCCGGTACCCGCGCAACCCGGTGTCGAAACGGACCGCCCCCACGTCGGATTCGCGCAGTGGTCGGGTGTCGGGCAACGCCACGGCCTGCGAATCCGGCTCGGCGGCCACCAGGCCGGGATCACGGCCACTGACCAGCACCGTCACGCCGAATACCACCGCCGCGACGGTCAATGCCACGACCAGGAGGAGCAGAAGCTGACCCATGTACTGATCGTGGCATGGCAGCGGGCCAGGAGCGACCCCGCCACCCGTCCCGATCATGATCTGTGCGGACGCCCGCCCACAGTTGCCCTCCGACGACCGACTAGCGTCGGGTTCGGCCGCCGCGGCGACGGCGCGGACTCTCAGGAGGCGGGCATGGCGGGGGCGCTTCGGCTGGGTGGGCGCACGTTCGCCCCCGGCGAGCTGGTGGTCATGGCGATCATCAACCGCACGCCGGACTCGTTCTTCGACCGAGGGGCCACCTTCGCCGCCGACAACGCGCTGCGCGCGGTCGAGCGGGCGGTGGACGAGGGCGCGGCCATCCTCGACATCGGTGGCGTCAAGGCCGGCCCGGGCCTGGACGTGGACGTCGCCGAGGAGATCCGGCGCACGGTGGACACGATCGCCGCGGTCCGGGCCGCCTTTCCGGAGGTGGTGATCTCCATCGACACCTGGCGCGCCGAGGTGGCGACGGAGGCCGTGGCCGCCGGCGCCGACCTGCTCAACGACACCTGGTCGGGTGCCGACCCGACGCTGGCCCGGGTGGCCGCGCAGACCGGCGCGGGGCTGGTCTGCTCGCACGCCGGCGGTCTGGTCCCCCGGACCAGACCGCACCGGGCCGCCTTCGACGACGTGGTCGCCGACGTGGTGACGACGGTGACCGGGCTCGCCGAGCGCGCGGTCGCGGAAGGGGTACGCCCCGACGGAATCCTCATCGACCCGGCTCACGACTTCGGCAAGAACACCCGGCACTCCCTGGAGATCACCCGTCGACTGGACGAGCTGACCACGACCGGCTGGCCGGTGCTGGTGGCGCTCTCCAACAAGGACTTCGTCGGTGAGACGCTGGATCTGCCGGTAGCCGAACGCCTGGAGGGGACGCTCGCCGCGACGGCGGTGTCGGCCTGGCTGGGCGCCCGGGTCTTCCGGGCCCACCAGGTCGGCCCGACCCGTCGGGTGCTGGACATGGTGGCCTCGATCCGGGGTGACCGCCGGCCGGCAGCGACTCGCCGGGGCCTGGCCTGACCGGTCGTCGCCGTAACCGACCGCGAACGGCCGGGTCGACCGGCACGATCGCCGGAGGTCGCGACGCTCAGGTCCAGCGCAGGATGTTCCTGCGCCAGGCATAGAGGATGCCGAGCGCGAGCACCGCCACGAACACCGCCATCTCCACCACCGTCACCAGACCGAAGCCCGGCCGGTCGAAGACCACCGCCCAGGGGAAGAGGAACACCGCCTCGACCGCGAACAGGACGTACAGGTAGGCGTAGACGTAGTAGCGGATCTGCATCTGCGCCCAGTCCGCACCGACCGGGTCGAGCCCGCACTCGTAGCTGGCCCGCTTGCCGGGCGGATCGGCCGGACGGGCCGGACGTAACACCCGGTTGGCCGAGAACGCCGTAACGAAGAACAGGACGCTGGCGAGCAGCAAGAGCCCGAGCGTCGCGTACGAGCCCAGGTATCCGGTCACAGTTCGGCAGCCTACCGCCCGGTCGGAAGCGCCGTCCCGAACACGTTACGGATTTGTTTCCAGTCGGGACTAGTGCACCAAGGCAACTGTTACCGAATACTGGATCCCCACCCATGGCACCGGAGGACAGATGGCCCGCCCGAAGGCATCGCCCGGTCTCCGGGCCGAGCGGCGTCGTTCCGCGCCCCGGCTGGCGACCGCGCTCACGCTCGGCCTGCTCGCGGTGCTCGCCGTGGGACCGACCTGGGCCAGCGCGGCGACGCCCGACCCGGACCCGGTGGTGGTGGTCACCGATCCGGTCAGCGAACCCGAGGCCACCACGTCGGAGGAGCCGCCCCCGACCGAAGGGCCGACCGATCCGGCGCCCACCGATCCGGCGCCGGAGACCACCGCTCCCGCGCCGGAGACGACCCCGCCGGCACCGGTGACCACCGCTCCGGACGTGCCGCCAGCGCCGACCATCACCGCACCCGCGCCGGGCGGGCAGCCCACGGCGGCGCCTCCCGTTCCGCCGACACCCCCGGTGCCGCCGGTCCGCCCACCCGCGTCCGGTCCGGTGCCGCCGCCGAGCCCACTGGGCGTCCAGGTCACCACCCACGACGTCACCCTCGGCGAGGCGTACTGGAACACGGCAAGCACGGCCACCACGTTGCAGGTCACCGTCCACAACACCGGCACGACCTTGCAGCGGATCCGCCTCTCGTACAAGCTGCCGGCCGGGCTGTCCGACGCCGGGACGAAGGGCTGCACCGCCGCCGGTGCCGACACGTACCGCTGTGGGGCCTGGACGGCCGAGGCGGGCGCGCGCTTCAGCGCGCTGCTCCGCCTGCGGGTCGACGGCGACGCCTGGAGGCAGATGCCGCTCGCCGGCTCCGTCCAGGTCGTCGCCGAGGCGCCGGGAGTGCCCGGGGAGGCGTCCGACGACCAGGGCTTCGCGGTGCTCTTCCCGCCCGGTCCGCCGGTGCCCGGGATCGCTCTCGCCGCCGACGAGGTGGCGTTCGACATCAGCGGCACCGCCAGCATCCTCGCGCTCCGGCTGGGCAACACCGGCTCGGTGGACGCCGCCGGGCGGGTGGAGGTCGTCCTGCCGGCCGGGGTGACCGTTCCGACTCCACCGGCCGGCTGCGTGGCGGTCGACCCGACCCGGACCCGCTGCGACGCGGGCGTGGTGGCGGCGGGCAGGACCGCTGAGCTGCGGTTGCCGGTGGAGGCGACGCCGGAGGCGCAACGGGAAGCGCCGTTGTCCGGGGCCGTGATCGGTCTACTCGACCCGCGCAGCGGCGCGACCCGCCAGGTGCAGATGAGCTTCCGGATCACCGCTGCGGCCGCTCTGGCCACGCCGGTGGTCTCGCCGCCCGCGCCGACCGGCTCCCAGGGCGTACTCCCCGGGGGTGCTGCCGGCGACGACGGCGGGATGACCTCGGTGCGGCGCACCGCGATCATCCTGATCGCGGTCTCCGCGCTGCTGGTGGTGCTCGCCCTCACCCTGGCCACGATCTCGCTGCGCCGCCGCCTCAACGGCCCGGCACCCGGGCCCGCGCCCAACCCGGTCGACTGATCGCTCGGCGACCCCGCCGCACCCGGTCGGGGTCGCCGTGGTGATCCGGTCGTGATCTGAATTACGGCGGGCGGGGCGTAACGCCGCAAACCGGGGCAGTCCGCAGCCGTTAGGGGTCCCAGTCGGCGGACCTCCGGGGATGGTTAGGGCTCCCTTAGACGTAGGCTCTCAGGTGAGGTACGACAGCGGCCGGACCAGCCTGGGCGGTGCGGTGAGACGTTGCGTCGAGGAGGTTCCGTGGCCGGGCAAGGCGAGAGCCCCGCAGTCGCGAACGAAGGTGGCACAGTGACCAAGCAGATCCGTCAACTCGACCGGGTGGTCATCCGGTTCGCCGGCGACTCCGGCGACGGCATGCAGTTGACCGGCGACCGGTTCACCTCGGAGACGGCGCAGCTCGGCAACGACATCTCCACGCTGCCAAACTTCCCCGCCGAGATCCGAGCCCCCGCCGGCACCCTGCCCGGCGTGTCGAGCTTCCAGGTGCACTTCGCCGACTACGACATCCTCACCCCGGGCGACGCGCCCAACGTGCTGGTGGCGATGAACCCGGCGGCCCTCAAGGCCAACCTGGCCGACCTGCCGCGCGGCGCGGACATCATCGTCAACACCGACGAGTTCACCAAGCGCAACCTCGCCAAGGTCGGCTACCAGACCAGCCCGCTGGACGACGAGTCGCTGGCCGGCTACGTCGTGCACCCGGTCGCGCTGACCTCGATGACGGTCGGTGCGCTCGCCGCGTTCGAGGTGTCCAAGAAGGACGCCGAGCGGTCGAAGAACATGTTCGCCCTCGGGTTGCTCTCCTGGATGTACTCCCGGCCCTACGAGTCGACGCTGCGCTTCCTGGAGCGCAAGTTCGCGTCCCGCCCGGAGCTGGTCGCGGCGAACGTCGCCGCCTTCAAGGCCGGCTGGAACTTCGGCGAGACCACCGAGGACTTCGCGGTCCGCTACGAGGTCAAGCCGGCGAAGATGAAGCCGGGCACCTATCGAAACATCACCGGCAACGCGGCGCTGTCGCTGGGGCTGGTCGCCGCCGGGGTCCGTTCCGGGCTGCCGGTCTTCCTCGGCGCGTACCCGATCACGCCCGCCTCGGACATCCTGCACGAGCTGAGCAAGCACAAGCGTTTCGGCGTTCTCACCGTGCAGGCCGAGGACGAGATCGCCGCGGTCGGTGCCGCGCTGGGCGCGTCGTACGGCGGTTCGCTCGGTGTGACCACCACCAGTGGTCCGGGCGTGGCGCTCAAGAGCGAGACGATCTCGCTGGCCGTCGCGCTGGAGCTGCCGCTGGTGATCGTGGACGTGCAGCGCGCCGGCCCGTCGACCGGCATGCCGACCAAGACCGAGCAGGCCGACCTCAACATGGCGCTCTACGGTCGGCACGGCGAGGCGCCGGTCGCGGTGATCGCGCCCCGCTCACCGTCGGACTGCTTCTTCGCGGCGCTGGAGGCGGCCCGGATCGCGCTGACCTACCGCACCCCGGTGATCCTGCTGTCCGACAACTACGTCGCCAACGGCTCGGAGCCGTGGCTGCTGCCCGACGTGGAGTCGCTCCCCGACCTGCGGGTCGAGTTCGCCACCAAGCCCAACGGCGAGGACGGCACCACCTTCCTGCCGTACCTGCGTGACCCGGAGACCCTGGCCCGGCCGTGGGCGATCCCCGGCACGGCGGGTCTGGAGCACCGGATCGGCGGCCTGGAGAAGGCCGACAAGACCGGCGACATCTCCTACGACCCGGCCAACCACGACTTCATGGTGCGGACCCGGGCCGCCCGGATCGAGACGATCCCGGTGCCGGACATCGAGGTGGAGGACCCGGACGGCGACGCCCGGGTGCTGGTCCTCGGCTGGGGCTCGACGTACGGGCCGATCGGCGCCGCCTGCCGCGGACTGCGCCAGCGCGGGCTGTCCGTCGCCCAGGCACACCTGCGGCACCTGGCCCCGATGCCGGCCAACCTCGGTGAGGTGCTGCGCTCGTACGACAAGGTGGTCATCCCGGAGATGAACCTGGGTCAGCTCGCCCACGTCATCCGGGCCCGCTACCTGGTCGACGCGATCAGCTACAACCAGGTCCGCGGTCTTCCGTTCACGGCCGCCGAGCTGGAGACGACGCTGGAAGAGGTCCTGAAGAATGTCTGAGCCCGTCGCCCTCAAGCTCACCGCCAAGGACTTCAAGTCCGACCAGGAGGTGCGCTGGTGCCCCGGCTGCGGTGACTACGCGATCCTGGCGGCCATCCAGCAGTTCATGCCGGAGCTGAACATCCCCCGGGAGCGCACCGTCTTCGTCTCCGGGATCGGTTGCTCGTCCCGCTTCCCGTACTACATGAACACGTACGGGATGCACTCGATCCACGGTCGGGCCCCGGCGATCGCGACCGGCCTGTCGGTGTCCCGGCCGGACCTGTCGGTCTGGGTGGTCACCGGTGACGGCGACGCGCTCTCCATCGGTGGCAACCACCTGATCCACGCCCTGCGGCGCAACGTCAACCTCAAGATCCTGCTGTTCAACAACCGGATCTACGGCCTGACCAAGGGTCAGTATTCTCCCACCTCCGAGGTCGGCAAGATCACCAAGTCGACCCCGGCCGGCTCGGCGGACGCCCCGTTCAACCCGCTCTCGCTCGCGCTCGGCGCGGAGGCCAGCTTCGTCGGCCGGACCATCGACTCCGACCGTAAGCACCTGCAGTCGGTGCTGCGGGCCGCCGCCGAGCACGAGGGTTCGGCGTTCGTGGAGATCTACCAGAACTGCAACATCTTCAACGACGGGGCGTTCGAACAGCTCAAGGACCCGTCCACCCGGGACGACTACCTGATCCGCCTGGAGCACGGGCAGCCGATCACCTTCGGTGCCGATGGGCAGTTCTGCGTGGTGCACCCACCGGGCGGCTTCGGCCTGGAGGTCCGGGAGACCAGCTCCGTCAGCCCGGAGGAGATCGTCGTGCACGACGCGACGGTCACCGACCCGGCGTACGCGTTCGCGCTCTCCCGGTTGCCCGGCCTGGACCTGCGCAACACCCCGATCGGAGTCTTCCGCTCGGTGGACCGGCCGTCCTACGACAGCGTGGTGCAGGGTCAGCTCGCGGCCGCCAAGGCGACGGTCACCGAGACGCCCGAGCAGCAGCTCGCCGGCCTGCTGGGCAGCGGCGACACCTGGACGATCCTCTGAACCGTCGTATCTGACGAGAGCGGCCGTCCCCGGGATCGGGGGCGGCCGCTCTCGTTCGTGCCGGTGCTGGCTCAGCGCAGGGCGGAGGCCGGCGTCCAGAGGTTGTCGATCTCCTTCTCGGCCGCCGCGAGGCTCGCCTCGTGCAGCGGGACCAGCTCGGCCATCGCCGGCACCGACGGCGCCAGGGTCAGCTCGGCGCTGATGAAGCGCGGCTGCATGCCGGTCATCGAGAGACCGTGCGGGAGCCACGGCTCGGCGTGGTCCCAGCCGTAGCGAGGGGTGCCCTCGCCGTAGCCGCCGCCGCGGGTGGCCAGCACCACGAACTCACGGCCGCCGAGCATTCCCTCCTGCGTCGTCGGGTCGTACGCCAGCCCGGGAACGATCAGGTGGTCGACCCAGGACTTGACGCTGCTGGGCGCACCGAAGTTGTAGAGCGGCAGCCCGAGCAGCACCACGTCGGCCTGCTTCACCTCGTCGACCAGCCGCTCGCTCAACTCCCAGGATTCGCGCTGCGCCGGGGTGTGCTGATCCGGTGGCGTCATCCGAGCCAGGCCGCCCTCCGCGTCCAGGTGCGGCAGCGGCTCGGCGCCCAGATCTCGGTAGGCCACCGTGCCGTCTGGGTGAGCCGCACGCCAGGTGGCGACGGCGCGGGCGGTGAGCCTCCGACTGACCGACCAGTCACCCCGAATACTCGAGTCGATATGCAGCAGATGCATTATTCCTCCTCCAAGGATCGTCTGTGCAGCACCAACTATTTATAGCAGGCCGATGTTCCGCTGAGTCGGTAGACTGGGTCACATGTCCGCGCAGCCGCTCGACTCCGCAGAGCACCGCTCGGGCGCACTCCTGGACCATCTGGCCCGGCGGATGCGACTGCGCTCGGAGTCGGTGCTGGCGCCGCTGGGCCTGCGACCCCGGCACCTGGTCGCGCTCACCGTGCTGCGCGCCGGCGGCGGCACCGGCCAACAGGCGCTCGCCACCATCCTGGAAATGGACAGCACCAACATCGTCGGGCTGCTCAACGACCTGGAGGCCAAGCAGCTGATCGAGCGTCGGCGCTCACCCGAGGACCGCCGGCGACACGTCGTCGAACTCACCGAAAGCGGGGCAAAACGCCTCAGCGAGGCGGAATGCGCTCTCGCCGGCGCGGAGAACGAGGTGCTGGGAGCGCTGGGCCCCGACGAGCGGGAGACGCTCTACGAGCTGCTCAGCCGGGCCTCCGCCGGCACAGCGGTCAACTGCACCGAGGCGATCTGCGCCGGGGACGACCCGCTCTGACGACAGGCCGCCGAGGCCACCCTGACGGCAGAGCGGTCAGGTCACACGCGGTGGAACCGTCAGACGGTCGTGGCCGACTGGGGGCGGTCGTCGCGTACGTGCACCAGCATGTCGCCGGTCTCGATCACCGCACCGGCCCGGTCGGCCAGGGTGACCACCTTGCCCCGCCGCACCAGGGCGATCACCAGGGAGTCCAGCTCACGCGGTGAGCGGCCCACCTCGTCCCGCTCCGCCGAGCGCATCGCCAACGCCATGCCCTGCCCCGGAGTGAGCAGGTCCTCCACCACGTCGATCAGCGGCGGAGCCGAGGTGGACAGACCGAGCAGCCGGCCCGCGGTCGCCGAGGAGACGATCACGTGGTGCGCGCCGCTCTGCTTGAGCAGCGGGGCGTTCTCCGCCTCCCGCGCCGCCGCGATGATCCGGACCTGGCCGGCGGTGAGCTGCCGGACCGTCAGCGCGACCAGGACCGAGGCATCGTCGCTGTCGGTCGCGATGATCACGGCCTTGGCACTCTTGACGTGCGCCTCGTTCAGCACCGACGACCGGGTCGCCGAACCCTCGATCGCCACCAGCCCGGCGGAGGTGGCCTGCCGCAGCGCGGTGGCGCTGCGCTCCACCACCACGATCCGAGAACGGTCCAGACCGTTCTCCATCAGGGCGGAGACCGCACTGCGCCCCTTGGTGCCGTAGCCGCAGATGATGACGTGGTCCTTCACGGCTCTCCTCCACCGCGACAGGCGACGGCCGGTCCGGTACTGCTCGGTCAAGACTTCCAGGGTGGTGCCGACCAGGATGATCAGGAAGATCACTCGGGCCGGCGTGATGAAGAGGACGTTGACCAGCCGGGCCGACGGCGAGGCCGGCGTGATGTCCCCGTAGCCGGTGGTCGAGAGCGACACGACCGCGTAGTAGAAGCAGTCGAGCAGGGTGAGGCCGTCCTCGTTGACATCGCGGTAGCCGTCCCGGCCCAGGTAGACCGCGGCGACCACGGCGAAGACCAGGCCCAGGGCAGCGGCGAGCCGTAGGCTCAGCGCGCTCAGTGGGCCCCGACGCTGTGCGGGGAAATGGATCACCGTCGAACCTGCTCCCCCGCCGTCGCCTGCACGCCCACAACATAGCGGGTACGCCGGGAATCGCACGCCCGGGTCGCTCACGGACAACCGACAGCGGTCTCGCACCCGACTACTGGACGACAACAACGAACCGGTACGGGCCGGCAGACGGAGGGGGCGCGACCCTCGTGACGACGAGCGGCAGACGACGAGCCGAGGCCGACGATGAATACACCGAGTACGTCCGATCCCGGATGCTCCAGTGGCGACGCACCGCCTACCTGATGTGCGGGGACTGGGACCGGGGCGACGACATCCTGCAACGCGTACTCACCGAGCTGTACCGAAACTGGGCACGAGTCCGGCAGGCCGACCACCTGGATGCACTCGTACGCACCATGCTGCTGCGGCGGCTGATCGACGAGCGGCGGTTGCGCTGGGCGCGGGTCCGGCTCGGCACCGCACTGCCCGACGTGTCGACGCCCGCGACCGACCCGACCGACCGGATCACCCTGGTCGGGGCGCTGCGTCAGGTGCCGCCGCGCCAACGTGCGGCGCTGGTCCTGCGGTACTTCCAGGACCTCAGCGTCGAGGAGACCGCCCAGGCGATGGGCTGCTCGACCGGGACCGTCAAGAGCCAGACCGCCAAGGGCCTGGCCACCCTGCGCACCCTGCTCACCCCCAGCCTGACCGGCAACTGAGAGGAGCGACGATGCTTGACGAACGCCAGATCGGCGACCTGATGCTGACCGAGATCGAATCGGCGGAGCGGCCCTCCACCCTGCTCGACGTGGACCGGGCGATGACCACCGCGCGGCGGCAACGCCGCCTCGCCCAGGGGGCCGGAGCCGCGCTGCTGGCGGCGGCCCTGACCGTCGGCGGCCTCACCGTTCCCGACCTGCTGGCCCCGGACCGGGCGCCGACCCCCACCCCGTTCGGCACGGCGCCCGCCGGCGGCGAGACCGGCCTGCCGGTCGCGCTCACCACGGTCGACCCACAGCGGGTGTACGTCCGGTTCGGCTGGCTGCCGGACGGGTTGCGCAATCTCCAGTACCAGGCCGGCCTGCTGCTCTCCGGTCCCGGTGTCCACCTCGGCGCGTCCAACGGCCGCACCGACGACCAGCGGCAGTTCGTGGCGGTCTCGCTTCTCCCGAAGGGCGTGCAACCGCCGGCGCCCCAGCGGGACAACGGGGAGTTCGCCCTGGCCGGTGCCACCGAGGCCGGCCCCGAGCTGAACGGTGGGCCGAGCGTCTTCACCAGCTACTCGGGCGCCGAGAAGCCCGAGGCGATCCTGCGCTGGGAGTACGCCCCGAAGGGCTGGGTGCAGGTCCGCGTGTTCGGGGTGGGACCAGATGCACGGGACGCTGCGGTGCGGGTGGCCCGTACGCTGCGCTTCGACACGGGCATCGTCCCGATGCCGGCGGCGGTGACAGGCGTGCCGGCCAACCTGGGGCTGATCCAGGTCGACGTGTCCGAGTCCCTGGATGAACCTCTGACCTGGTACGCCGGGATGACCTGGACCGCGGAGCCAGGCACCGATCCCGGCCGGCAGCGGGCCCGGACGCTGACCGTTGGCGTCTCCCGCTACCGCAACGTCACCGACCCCGCCGACAAGGCGTACGTCGACCCGAACACCACGGTCGACGGGCACCCGGCGCGGTTCGGTGGCGAGAAGGGCAACGAGTCGCTGACCGTCTACGACGTCAACGGGGCAAACGTGACGATCGACGACAGCGCTCTGCTCCCCGGCGGCGGCACCCGGGCCTTCTTCCCGGCGGTCACGCTGGTCCCCGATCCGGCAACCTGGCACACCCACCTGTACCGGTGAGAGCCCCGGGCCCGCGCCGAACGAGCGGCGCGGGCCCGGGACGGGTCGGCCCGGACGGCCGGGGACAGGCATGATGAGGGTGTTCCCGACGACGACCGCGAAAGTGAGGCCGGCATGTCGTTGCTGCGACGAGTCATCGGCGGAGTGCTCCGCCGCCACCGCCAGCGTCAGGGCCGCACGCTGCGCGAGGTGGCCGCGTCGGCAGACGTCTCCGTGCCCTACCTCTCGGAGGTCGAGCGGGGCCGCAAGGAGGCCTCGTCGGAGGTGTTGGCGGCGATCTGCCGGGCGCTCGGCATCAGCCTCGCCGACCTGCTCGGCGAGGCCCGCGACGACATGCGCAGGGTCGAGCCCCGCCTCCCGGCCGCGCCGCGCGCCGCGCTCACCCACCTGGAACGGGTCGATACGACTCGGCGCGAGATCGGCAACGCCACCCTGCTGGTGGGTCCACGTGTCAGCGGGTTCGTCCTGCACTGCGGGCCGGTGCCGAGCCAGCCGACCCTCAGCGTCGGCGGAAAAGCCTCCGCTGGTGGCTGTTGCCCCGGTCCGCGTACCGCCGCCCTGGCTGACAGCGCACAGACCCGGCTCGGCCTGCGGCGGCTGACCGCCGCGTAGGCCGCGCTGGTTCTGCCGTCGGCGGATCTGCCGGCGGCAGAATCACTGGGCCAGCCACCGCCGTCGCCCGCACGCTGAAGGGGCCGGTCCACCGGGCGGTCCCCGCCGCCCGCCGGCACGGTGGAAGGCGGCGGCACATGCTCTGGTTCGACGCGAACATGCGGGACGGCGGACAGCCGTCCTTCGGCGATCAAGTGTTCGAGCGGCTGCTGCGGGAGCGGATCGTCTTCCTCGGCACCGAGGTGACGGAGGAGTCGGCCAACCAGATCTGCGCGCAGATCCTGCTGCTCGCCGCCGAGGACGCCGACTCGGACATCTACCTCTACATCAACTCGCCGGGTGGCTCGGTGAGCGCGGGGATGGCGGTCTACGACACGATGCGCTACGTCCGCAACGACGTGGCCACGCTCGCGCTCGGATTCGCCGGCTCGATGGGGCAGTTCCTGCTCTGCGCGGGCGCGGCGGGCAAGCGGTACGCGCTGCCGCACTCGCGGATCATGATGCACCAGCCCTCCGGCGGGATGGGCGGCACCGCCTCCGACATCACCATCCAGGCGGAGAACATGCTGCACGTGAAGCGGACGATGCAGGAGCTGATCGCCCAGCACAGTGGACGGACGCTGGACGAGATCCAGCGCGACTGGGACCGGGACCGGTGGTTCACCGCCGAGCAGGCACGGGAGTACGGCCTCGTCGACCAGGTGCTCAGCCGAGCCGAACAACTGACGACCGTCTGATCCTGCCCCTGCCGCCCGACCTGCCGCGCGGCGGCTGCCGCTCGTGAAATCGGGTGGCAGTCGCCCGTTAGGGTCACGTCTATGCGTCGACTGATCCCAGCCCTTTCGATTGCCCTCGCCGCGACCCTCGTCGCCGGCTGCGGCACCAACTCCGGCACCCCGGCGGCCTCAGGTTCCTCCGCCGCGCCCGCAACGTCCAAACTCGAGCCGACCGCTGCCGTCCAGCAGGGCATGGACCGCAGCCTCGCCGGCACGCTCACCATGGACGCCTCGGTCAAGGCCGGCAACCAGTCGATCACCCTCACCGGAAAGTTGGACACCGCCGCCCGCACGCTCCAGGTCACCGGCAAGGCCCCGGAACCGGTCGAGGCACGACTCATCGGGGACGTCGCCTACATCAAGTCGGATTCCGCTGACGGCGGGAAGCCGTGGATGAAGATCGACCTCAGCAAGCTCAGGCCGAACAGTTCGCTGCGCCAGTCCTTCGACCTGAAGGCGCAGACCGGCCTCATCGGCGGCGTCGTGTCCGCCCAGGAGGTGGGCAGTGGCCGTTACACCGGCGTCGCCGACCTGGAGAAGGCCGCCACGGCCGCCAACACGGACGGCGGAATGCGCGCGGGCCTGGAGTCGACCGCCAAGCTGGCGAAGGACCCGAAGGCGATCCCGTTCGAAGCGACCCTCGATGCCGACGGCCGCCTCACCGCACTCTCCTACACGATCGCCACGAAGACGCTGGGTGACCTCGTCACCGACATGCGCATGAGCGACTTCGGCAAGCCCGTCACGGTGGAGGCACCGCCGGCCGGCGAGACCGAGGCCGCCTCCGAGGACATGTACAAGTTCCTCTGACCCGTCGGCACGTCCCCGGCGTCACCGGCGTCACCGGCGTCACCGGCGTCACCGGCGTCACCGGCGTCACCGGCCGAGCGTGGGCTGCGGGTCTCCCGCAGCCCACGCTGTGCCACAGGTCACAACGATCCACGTAACATCCCGCAGCCCCACCCCGTCCTTGCGGCAGACAGCCACAAGGGAGGGCACATGTTCGCCGCATACGTCACGGTCACCATCCTCGCCTCGGTCTTCACCGGCATCGCCGCCGTCACGTACCTGATCGGCCACGACTATCCGAAGGCCCAGGCGGACATGAAGGGCGTGCCACACTCCTGGCTACCGCGGTTGGGCGCAGCGCTGGCCGCCGGGTCCCTCGGGCTGTTGGCCGGGTTCGCCGTGCCACTGCTGGGCACACTCGCCGCCGCCGGTCTCGTGCTCTACTTCGTCGGCGCGCTCATCGCACACCTGCGGGTCGGCTCCCGCAACCTCGTGGGATGGGCGATCTTCTTCGCCACCTCGATCGCCGCCCTGGCGGTGAACCTGACCTACCACTGGTGATCGATTCCGCCGCGGGCCCGACAACGTTCCGCGAGCGGGTCAGTGCGGATCGGTGATCTTACGTAGTCTCTCCGCACCAGGAAGATCAGCGGGGAGGCTCTTGATGGAGATGGTCAGCAGGCGGAGCGCACTGCGCGCCGGTTTGGTCTCGACTGTGGCGGTCGGCGGCTTGGCGGTCAGCGAAGCAGCGGCACAGGCGGCCCCGGTGGGCGCGACGGCGGACACCGGCGTGGGCTGGATCTCGGTCCTCGACCACGGCGCGGTGGGTGACGGCACGACCGACGACACCGCAGCCATCCAGGCGACGCTGAACGCCGCCGCCACCGGCAAGCAGAGCGTGTACTTCCCCGCCGGGCGGGTCTTCCGGGTACGGGACCAACTCACGGCGCAGGGTCTCACCGACGTCGTCATCGCCGGCGACGGCGCGACCCTGGCCCTCACCGGCGCGGCGCCGTCGGTCATTCCCACGCAGAGGGCCGTGCTGCTGTTCCGTGACTGCCGGCGAGTCAAGGTGGTCGGGCTCACCGTGCGCGACACCGACCGCTCCCAGCAGTACGACGGCGTCCGCATCTCCTCCTCCACCGAGATGGTGGTGGACGGCGTCCGGGTGCACAGCGTGCGGGTCAACGGCATCGTGGTGTTCGACGCCGTGCCTCGCGCGAGCGATGACGTCCTCATCACCAACTGCACGACCGAGGACACCCGGTTCGGCATCTCGTCCAACGGCAAGGACGTCCGCATCACGGACAACCACGTCGCGATGGACTGGCCGTCGACCGACGAGGCCCGTCGCTACGGCGGCGTCCACCCCGGCTACGGCAGCGACTCCGACTACTTCGACGGCATCTGCGTCTGGGCGGGCGCCGACCGCACGGTGGTCGCCAACAACACCATCACCGAGTGCGGCCAGAGCGGTGTCTACGTCCAGGCGGTCTCGAACATCGTCGTCGCAGACAACACGGTGACCGGATGTCAGTTGCGGGGCATCGAGATCGACGGGCTCGGCGACCCGGGCAAGAGCGTGCACGGGCGGGCCATCGGCGTCTCGATCACCGGCAACGTGGTGGTCAACTGCATCGGTCAGATCAATCTCATCGCGACCACCGATGCGACGGTGGTGGGCAACCGCGTCGCCAACGGCAGCGCCACCAGGCAGTCGTCCGGGATCGCGGTCAACCTCAAGTGCAGCAAGATCGTCGTGTCCAGCAACCACGTCCGGCAGGCGAACCCGACGATGCCGGCGCTCTTCGTCCAGGACAACGACCCGAAGAAGCCCGAGGAAGTTCTGATCTCGACGGACGTCACCCTGGCCTGGAACACCATCGAGGGCACCATCCCATACACCGCACCGGCGGAGACGGTCGTCATACACCGCTCAGGTCCGGCGATGATCACGGCGCAGGGCTCACTGAAGACGAGCGGCAAGGTGATCGCCGGCGGCGGGCTCGGCGTGGGCAACAGTGTCGCGGCAACGTCGCTCGGCTCGATGGTCCGCAAGATGGAGGTCTTCTCCTCGACCGGCCAGAGCCTCGGCTGGGTCGCGATCCACAACAGCTGACATGCGCGCACTCATCGCAATCCTTGCCGCCGTCGCACTGCCCGTCGCGACGCCCCCGAGTACGGATGACCCGTCGGCACCAACGTTCAGAGCCCGGGTAGGCATCTGGGCGCCGGCTGTGGAGGGCTCCGGCGAGTCCTTCTCCAACCAGACGATCCGCCAGGTCGTCTACGCGTCCAGCGGTGGCACGTCACCTCGCGTGCGGGTCTCCAACCTGCGGGGCACCACAGCCCTGGCCGTCGGCCACGTCGACCTCGCCGAGCAGAGCATCGGCGGGGTCGCCAAGACCGGCAGTCACCACCAGCTCACCTTCGACGGCTCCGCGACGGTCACGATCCCGGCCGGCCAGGAACGGATCAGCGACCCGGCCGACATGAGAGTGACCTCCGGGCAGAACCTCCTGATCAGCATCTACCTGCCCGGCACCACCGGCCCGTCGACGGTGCATCCGGCCGCACTGATGGACACCTACGTCTCCACCGCCGGCAACCACGCGGCGGACGACAGCAGCGCCGACTTTCCTACGCCGCGACGGTGGTCCTGGTTCTTCCTCACCGGTCTCGACGTGGTCAGCACGACCGCCGCCGGCACCGTCGTGGCCTTCGGTGACTCGATCACCGACGGGTATTCGTCGAGCCATCTGACCAACCGGCGGTACCCGGACTACCTGGCCCGCCGCCTCGCCGCCCAGCCCGGCGGACCGAAGCTCGGCGTGGTCAACGCGGGCATGGCGGGCAACAGGGTCCTCAGTGACCGCAACCCGACGGCCGGGGGCCGCAGCGCCCTCAACCGGTTCGACCACGACGCGCTCGACCATCCCAGGGTGCGGTCCGTCATCCTGCTCGAAGGGGTCAACGACCTCGCCGCCGACGCGACCGCGACCCAACTGCAGGAGGGGTACCGGCAACTTGTCGGCAAGGCCCACGCCCGTGGGGTCGCTGTTTACGGCGGCACGATCCTCCCCTTCGGCGGGGCCAGCCTCCACACCGCCGCCCGTGAAACGGTCCGGCAGGAGGTGAACACGTGGATCCGGACCAGCGGCGTGTTCGACGGGGTCATCGACTTCGACGCGGCGCTCCGCGATCCAGCGGACGGGTCGAAGCTGCTCCCGGCCTATGCGCACAGCGACAACCTGCATCTCACCGACGCTGGGATGAGCGCCATGGCCAACTCGGTCGACCTCACCATGATCACATCGACCGAGCGGCGGGAAAGCGTATCCGCAGGCCATGCAGCGTTCTAGCTGATCTTCAAGGTGCCCCCCGTCGCACTCCGGTCGGTCACGCCCGGCGGCGGGCCCGTCGAACGAGTTCCCGATCACCGGCATCCCGCCCTGGTCCGGTCTCTCGGGCACCGGTAGCGCGGGACCGCGTGGCCTTAGCCGATCCACGGCCAGACGATTGGCCTCAACGGAGCAGCAGCTCCACGCGCAGCGGAACGCCGAGAGACGCGCGCAACGCCAAGACGGCGATCGACGATGCAGCGCCTTGCGGTTGGAACCTGCCCCCAACGTCCACCGGATCAGGCAGCACCTCGCGGTGACGATCTGGCCCGAGGCTGCCAGATCGTCACTTCCTGCGCGTGTCGGGGAAGTGGTGAGGCCAAGAAACTGCCATCAAGATCAATTGATCCGCGTTTCGCCTGGTGCCCCCGGCAGGATTCGAACCTGCGACACACGGTTTAGGAACGGTCTAGCGCCTGCTGAGCCATCTGCGGTCTAGCCAGGGGATACGCGCGAAGGCTTCCCAGCGACGCGCCTGATCGTTCCGCGCATGTTCCGGATCTTGCTGTTCCGCCGCACGCCGGCTCCGGCACATGTCATACCCGTCGCCCTGGTTCACGTGTGGCTACACCAACTCCTTGGTTCCTCTCCCCTTAACCCTTTCCCAAGGAAGCTGCAATTCCTGCGCAAAAAATTGCACAACGCGCAAAACATGATTGTTGTACCAATCCGTGATTCCGTCTACATGCACTACGTCGTACCGGAACCGCCCCTTTACCGACTTGGAGGAAAGTCTCCGATCCAAGGTCACATGCTGGACTTCTTCAACCTTCGGTTCGGCCTCTGAGGCAGACACTGCGTATATCGGAGACGACAAGAAGATCGCGGGGAAAAGAAGGTGAGCTTCGCGTCTAACTTGCCTGAAACTGATATCCTTTTCCCGACTTTTGAACTCTTCGCCGAGGAAGGATACCGCCTTGGCTAGAGGGTAGGTCACTTCGTTGAATATGTCGCTGGAATGGGTTTCCCACCCGCCCGACTTCTTGTTCAGCTTCGCCAACTGAACTGCTCGGGCCTGACTGCGGAAACGAACTCGTTCATATTTCCTCGCGAAGTTGGGCTTCGATACACTACTTAGAAAAGGGTCCTCATCCGCCTTCAACTCGATTCTGGTTGCCGCCGTAAGCATGAGCTCAGGGGCATCAAGGAACCTCGCCTCTCGTTCCCACCGTTTAGTCAGAGCGACCCAAGGCCACTGATAGTTTTTGCACTCACCCAATATCGTCCAGCGTAAAGTAGTCTCGCCTTCGTTCGACCAGAACGCAAAGCCGGTTGAGTAGATGTCTATCTCGCGGCTCGTGCCCGTGTCTTGATCCTGAAAGGCCCAACCAGTGTCGGTACTTTCCCCTAGAATCGCCGCGACCCTCTGTTCGAAGAGGAAGCCCGTACGATCTAGAGCGCCTATAACTTGATCGGCAGTCGGCAATGGGGGTTCTGCTGGCATCCGGCCAGTCTTACACCTACGTCAAGATTCCAGTAGGTCTGCTATCCCGTCTGCCGTCGACCCGCCCTCCTGGGGAGCGGGCCTCCGCCCGGCCCGCCACGTCAAGACGGCCTTGACGCACGGTCGGACGCTGGCGGGTCGGGCGGTGGTCTGCTCGGCTTGCCCGGGTCGATGGCAGGCGGGATGGCCTACCGCAACCACCCACGGCCCGGCACCCGCCGGCGGAGCCCTCGGCCATCCTGGAGCCCGAGCGCCCCCGCCGGAGGCGTACTAGCCGCAACCCCGCGACCGACGCCAGCTCGCCGACGCGCCCGACGTGCGCTTCCCTGCGCCGCGCGGGCTCGTGGCCGCGCGGCCCCGGCCGGCTGCCGGCCCATCACCTCACTGGTCACCCCCTGTCGTTCTGCGGCGGCCCCTTGGGCTTCCCGCTTCCGCGCCAGCCGCCGGGCGTATTGCGTGGCCGGAGTCGGAGCGCCAGCGGAGCGACGGACGCGCGCCCAGGCGGCGGCGCGTGCGGCCCGTCTCGGGCCGCCTTGAAGACGTACAGAAACTTTGCACAACGTCGCCGGCAGTCCGGCCGGCTAGCCGTACGAATGGGGAGTGCTGTAGGGCTACTGACGGCGTTATGGTCTATCCATGTCGCTGGTTCCGTGGGCCTATGAGGTCTCCCGCCAAAACCTGTCGGACACTCTGCCTCGCCGCTGGGCTCACGTTCAGGGTGTCGCTCAGAAGGCACAGACCCTTGCCGCAGCTGTTGGTGATGACGCTGCTCTGCTTGAGGCCGCAGCGATCCTGCACGATGTCGGCTACGCCCCTCACCTAGCGATGACTGGATTTCATCCCCTCGATGGTGCGGTCTATCTGAGGGGCATAGACGCCCCAGATCGACTCGTCCATCTCGTCGCGCACCACTCTTGCGCCGTGAGAGAGGCCCATCTCCGAGGTTTGGAGGGACAACTGGCCGAGTTTCAGGACGAAGAAGGGCCGGTCAGAGACGCGCTGTGGATGTGTGACCTCACCACAACGCCTGACGGAGAACCGACGGATTTCGTGAGTAGGGTTGCCGAGATCAAACAGCGGTATGGCCCGGGCGACTTGGTAACCGTCTTCATAGACAGCGCCCAGCGAGACTTGGCAGATGCTATTGCCAGAACGACGAGCCGACTTCGCGAGTTTGCCGGCTAACCCAGGTAGGGTGCGTTGTTCTCCAAGCCGTGCTTGATCCGTAAAAGCATGGACGGATGAATCGGAAGGGTCTGTAAATTCTCCGGTTCGACCCACTTCACCTCTGATGACTCGCTGCTAGTACGGAGTCGGCCGCTGACTAACCGGGCTCGTAGGCAGATCGAAAACTCCTGCCGCACCTCGCCGTCGTCGTAGGCGATAACGTGCGCAGGGTCTGAGTAGATGCCAGAGATCCCGCTCGGTTCGACGCGGAGGCCCGTCTCTTCCTCTACTTCACGCACAGCCGCTTGCGCGGTCGACTCCCCGACGTCCTGCGCCCCACCGGGTAAGGCCCATAGGCTGTTGTCAGATCGCCTGATGAGCAGGACATGTCCTCGCTCATTTTGGACGAAGACTGTCACGGCCACCACCAGGGAGTTGGCCTGAGGTGCAGTGGGGTCGTTTAGGTAGTCAGTCTTAGACATCTACTAGCTCCTGCTTTCGCGTGCCGATTCCCAGACCGCCTCGAAGCTGTCCGCGTACGTGTTAAAGAGGCCGTACGTTGCTGTCTTGCGGAGGTGCATCGCAGGTGCCATAGGTGCGGTCTTGCCGTAGACGTGAGGATTAACAATCATGTCGTTGTCGAAGCGATAGACGGAGTTGTAGAGCACTGTCGAGTGGTTCCGCACCTCAATGTTCGGCACGCCCGTGAGCGAGCCGAAGAAGGCGTTCGCCTGGTCGATTTTCGCCGAGATTGTTTCTCGTCCGATCCCTTCATCCACACTTCGCTGCTTGACCGCGCTACTTTCCCGGTCGCCGAGCAGTATGCGTATCCTCGCGCCAGTGGTCGCCTTCTTGTGCAAGCGGTCCAGGAGGTCGGGCTTCTCGGTGAGGAACATTCCCACGTACACAAGGATGCCGACCTCTGCTGTCGCCGCGTCGAGCAGTCGGTCCCAGAGGTTCGGGGGCACCGCTCCTCGTGTGGGATAGAACTGCACCATCCCGGCCGAGTCCGATACGTCGTCGGCGACTCTGCGCGCTCCCGGCCACAGGTAGTCCTCGTCCTCCTTCAACCGCTTTGCGATCTTAAAGCGGGTGCGAGGATGCGGAACCCTGCCAGCGAGCCAACGGCTCACGGTTTTGACGTCGCACTCAGTGAGAAGCGCTAGTTCGGCTGGCGAAACCCGAGATCGGTCAAGCGCATCTCGCAGACGATCGTTTGCCATCGTCGCTCCTCGCGATCGGGACGTTTCTATCACTATAAACGTCCCAAGCGTCCATGCAAAGGCGTTCCGGCGTCACCTACGTCGATGTCTCCTTGAAGTGCGAGCGACAAGCCGCACAGGAGCAGTCGTCCACTGGGGACGCGCTCAGACACAGGAGGTCTGTTGTGAAGCTGTACGTGGACACCACGAGCAAGCAGGTGACGGCGTCGAAGGACCCGGAGCCGAAGAACGACCAGAACGGCAATCAGAAGTCCGAGAAGAACACGGGCCGGCTCATGTGGTCTACCCAGGTCTTCGTGCTCGACGAGAACGGCGGGGAGGTCATCACCATCACCACGGCGGGAGAGAAGCCGGGCGTGAAGGTGGGCGACTTCCTGGCTGTCGAGCAGTTGGAGGCCATTCCGTGGGCGACCAACGGGCGCAACGGCGTCGCGTTCCGGGCGGTCTCGCTGAAGCCGAAGACTGGTTCTCCGGCCAAGTAGGTCCCTCGCACGACGTGCTGTGTGAGCCACCTGGTGTCCGTGGCAACCGAAGCGGCCTGACGGTCCGCTGAACTCAACAACTGGCATACAGGCCCGGGAACGATTCCGATTCCTACGTTCCTGGTCCGGTCATCACCTGCGGTGGTGGCACCTCGCAAGAGCTGGCGCGGGGTCGGTACCGATTCCTACATCTGCCGACCCCGTGCCCTCCAACTCATCCAACCCAATGTGCTTGGGAGGACTCGTCGTGTCCAAGTCTAGCCCCCGCCGGTTCGCCGGCAGGTCAACCGGAACGGTGACGGTCATCGAGGCCAAGGTTCACCGTTCCTCCGCGCGGAACGCCAAGATGGCGTTCATCCTGACGGCGGTCATCGTCGGCCTTCTGGCGGCCGTGGTGGCCGCTTCTTACTGGCACCCCATCGTGTCCCTGTTCGTCGGCGCGCTGATCGGCGTTCCGACCGGTGCCGTCGTGTGGGTGCTCGTTCGCGTCTGGCCGGTGATCCGGCTGCTGTGGTGGTGGAGCCTCGAAACCGTCCTGGCGGTTCTGCTGCTCACCGCGTGGGTGCAGCTGGCCAACCACACTCCAACCCTGGTGACCCTGCTGGTGGTCGCCCTGGTCGTCGGCGTTCCCGCCGCCATTCGCCCGGTTCGTCGGCAGATCAAAGCCTGGGGATGGTGCCTCATCGTCCGGCACCGGCTGCGCGTCTGCTTCGCGCAGTTCATCATCGCCAACCAGTCCGGTTCGCTGCCGCTGATCCTCTGGGCCAAGCCCACCCCTGTCGGAGAGCGGGTCTGGGTCTACCTGCGCCCCGGCCTGTCCGCCAAGGATCTGGAAGGCCGCCTCGACAAGATCGCGGTCACCTGTCACGCCTCCACCGTGCTCATCGAGCGCGCTTCGGAGAACAACGCCGCCTACCTGCGGTTCGACATCAAACGCCGTGAGGTGCTGACCGCCCACGTCGGCTCCCCGCTGGTCGACGTGATCGACCCGACCGCACCCGTCTCGGCATCGCCGCTGACGGTTCCCACCGCCCTGGACCTGCCGGACGTCGACGCTCCGACGATCACCCTCCCGACCCAGGGCAAGCCGGCGAAGAAGCCGGCCACCACGGCCAACGGCAGCAAGCCCGCGGCTTCCTCGTCGTCCGTGCCGGACGACGACACCTCCGACTGGATCTGACCCACACCCAACCCGGACGCGAGGAGCCATGGCGGCTCGTTCGTGTGGCTCCTCGCGCCCACAACGCCCAGGAGGGCACCTCATGACCACCACGATTCCCACCACCGCCGATGCGGTGCCGGTGGGTCCTGGCCTGTCGATGTTCGACCCGATCTTCATCGGGATCGACGAGTTCGGCCAACCCGTCTACCTCGACGTCATCTACCGCAACCTGCTCACCGCAGGCGAACCCGGCGGCGGTAAGTCCGGCCTCATCAACAACATCTGCGGCCACGCCGCCCTGTGCGACAACACCCGCCTCGTGCTCTTCGACGCCAAACTCGTCGAACTCGGCCCCTGGCGCGACCTCGCCGACGCCTTCATCGGCCCCGACATCGACCAGGGCATCGACGTGCTACGTCGCCTCCTGATCGTCGCCACCAACCGCTACGCCTGGCTCCTGGCCAACCGGCGCCGCAAGCTCGCCGACGGCGACGGCATGTCCGTCATCGTCACCATCATCGACGAACTCGCCATGTTCTCGACCGTGCTCGGCACCAAAGCACAGCAGGAGGAGTTCTCCACCCTGCTGCGTGGCCTCGTCTCCCTCGGCCGGGCCTGCGGCATGCCCGTCATCGCCGCGACTCAGCGCCCAAGTTGGGACATCATCCCCGCCAGCCTGCGGGACCTGTTCGGCTACCGGGCCGCGTTCCGGTGCACCTCGCTGAACAGCTCGAACATCATCCTCGGTCAGGGCTGGGCCGAGCAGGGCTACACCGCCTCCGACATCTCACCCACCAACCAGGGCGCGGCCTACCTCCTCGCCGAAGGCGGCGTTCCCCGCCGCATCAAGGCCGCCTACCTCACCGATACCGACATCTACAACATCGCCGACTACGCCGCCTGGACCCGCCGCCCCACCAGCGGCACCAGCACCCCGGCGGTCAACCCGACCGAATGGGAGATGGCGGCATGACCACCCGCGAGCGCGCCTACGCCAAGGCCAACAACCAGCGGGCCGCCCAGTTCACCGAGCTGTGGATCACCGGCAGTCCCGAGGACATCGCCGCTCTGGTCCAGGCCGTGGCCCGCAGCGGGCGACTCGTCTACCTCTCCGCACCCACCCGCGCCCCGGGTGACGACAACCGGCACCGCCGCTACCTGCGGCTACGCGCCCGCTAACCGGCCGACGGAACCGGCTCAAGCCCTGGAAAGCAGACCGGTTCCGCCGACCTCCCACCAAGCCCTTCTGAAAGGACGTGGCTGCCATGAAGGCTACCCAGAACCCACCCACCGCAGCACCGGTCACACTGGCCGATCTGCTACGGACGGCTGCCCTCTACCTGCGCCGGCACGGCTGGCACCAGGGCACCTACTACGCCCACACCACCGACAACCCGACCCCGCCGGCCTGCGCCGCCGGGGCCATCGGCATCGCCTGCGCCGGACACAAGGTCGAGCACTTCTCCCAACTCGACCCCGACGCCCTCGCCGACTACCTCGCCGCCCTGGGCGTGTTTGTCGACTACCTCGACACCACCGCCCCGGTCTTCCTCATCGACGAGGACGGCTACCTGCTCGACGAGCACACCTCCCCGTACTCGTGGAACGACGACCCGGCCCGTACCGCCGAACAGGTCATCACCGCCCTGGAAGCGGCTGCCGACGAGTGGAACTCCCTCCACAACGAGGGAGGCGAGAACCGATGAGCACCGTCAAGAGGCCCTTGACGCCGAACCTGCCCCGGCAGAAGCGCCGCGTCGTGGTCGAGAACGACGAATTCGCCGCGTTCGGCCGCCGGATCATCCGCGCTCACGGTCGCCGCGTCGCCACTGGCGATGTGGAAGCACTGCGCGACCTGGTCGCCCTCTCATCGGTCATTGACGACGCCATCGGTGAGGCCGTGATCGGCCTTCGCGCATTCGGCTACTCCTGGTCGGAGATCGGCTCCCGGCTCGGGATCTCCAAGCAGGCCGCCCAGCAGCGCTGGGGAGACAAGCCATGACCGACCTTCGCAGCGTCGACCTCGACAACATGGCCGAGCGCAGCGGCATCCGGGTCGAGTTCTACGACCCGCTCGGCACCCGCTACGGGTTCCCCACCTTCCCCTACCACGCCGCACCTTCCGGGCTGGCCACCGTGCGGCAGCTCCGCGCCGCCGGCCTTCGCCCCAACGGCCAAGACCCCATCGCGCAGATTTATTGGCGGCACCGCAAACAGCGTCGGGTCGCCTACCTCTACCGCCTTGATATGGCCGCGCCGAAGCGCACTGCCACGCCCGCTCAGCGGGAGGCCATCGCCAAAGCACTTCGTGCCCGCCGGACCTGCCGCGTCTGCGCCCAGGTCAAGCCCTACTACATCCCCCGCCGCTACGGCGAATGCCTCGACTGCCACGAAGGGAACCCGTCGTGAGCTTCCACCTGTCTGACCCCTGCCTGTGGTGCATCGAGGGCAGCTCGCCCGCCGGCATCCACGACATCCTCGGCCCGGTCTACAAGCCCTGCCCCGTCTGCCTCGGTCCCTGCGCCCTCTGCGAGGGCGACGGACTCTTCCCGGCCGACTTCGCCTGCCTGCCCTGCTTCCGCGAGCAGCTCGCCGCCCAAGGGCTGGCCCCCATCATGTGCGCCCACTGCTCCGGCGTGGTCGACCTCATCCCCCTCGACGCCATCCCGGCTCCGGAGGTGACTCCCCATGGCCACCACTGACCCCGCTGCCGTCACCGAGCAGTTCGCCGCCGAGTACGCCCGCAACGCCGTACCGACCATGCTCAAGGCGATCGGCTCCATCAAGCGGTACAACCGCTTCGTCCTCCTCGGTGCGCTGCTGACCAGCTACCTACACCAAGCCCACTACCTGTGGACCCAAAACGCCGGCTACTTCGCCTACCTCGTCCCGCTGATCTTCGACGCCGCGATGGTGTCGATGCTGACCGTCGTCCGCACCTCCGGCATCGCCAAAGACGCCAAACGCGGAGCCATGGTCGTCTTCGCCGCCGCCGCCATGCTGTCGGCCACCATCAACTTCGCCTCCCCGGGGAGCCTCGGCCTACGCCTGGTCTTCGCCCTGGTCGTCGTCCTCGTCATCGGCGTCGAACTCGTCGCCGGACGCATCCGCCCCGACTTCGCCGCCATCCAAGCCGAAGCCGCCGCCCTCCTCGCCGCCGTCAACGACCTCACCGACACGACACCGGCCACCGAGCCGACCACCACCCCGGCCGTCGACACCACCCCGGCCCCTGTGCCGACCGTCGACACCCCGCCGGAGACTGCTCCGGTCGTCGACACCCCGCCGGAGACTGCTCCGGTCGTCGACACCCCGCCGGCGCCTGCGCCGGCCGCCATCACGGCACCCGCCTTCACCCCGATCCCGACCGCCCGACCCGAGGTCCCGGCGCACCTGATGCCCACCGCCCGATTCGTCATCGGACGCCACGAACAAAGCACCGGCCGACCCATCACCACCGAAGAACTCGCCGACCTGCTCTCCGTCACCCCGGACATCGCCCGGGAACTGCTGCACACCATCACCGGCCACACCCCGGCCGTCAACGGCACCCCCGTCACAGGTGGTGCCCGATGACCATCCACGTCGTCGACATCGAATACACCTTCCACACCTGCCCGGCCTTCGCCGAGCCACACCCCTACGACACCCGACGCACCGTCATCGACGTCATCCCCGGCGGTCCCTGCCGGACCCCGGTCACCATCCGCTGCGGCGACACCATCGCCACCATCGCCTGTCACCGGCACGAACCGGCCGACCGACAGTGCGGCGCCTGCCGCATCATCGTCACCCAACACACCATCACCACCCGGCACCTCGACGAGGTGTCCGCCTGATGGATTCGACGCTGGACCTCACACCCCGCGCTTCGGCCCGGGGTGTGGGCTCGAACGCCGACACCATCCCGTTCGTCGGCTACACCGCCGCCGGCTCCGCGTTCACCCGCGCCCAGCAACCCGACTACTTCGGCTGGCTCGAACACGTCCGCGCCGCCGCCGGCTGCACCCGCCCCATCCGCCTCGCCGGCCAGCTCCTCACCGTCGAACCCACCACCGGCCGACTCCTCGACGCCCGGCACACCGATCACATGCCCGACGGCGCGATCTACAAGGCGTGCGGCAACCGGCGCGCCACCGTCTGCCCCACCTGCGCCAGCGTCTACCAACGCGACGCCTACCAACTCCTTCGCGCCGGCCTCGTCGGCGGCAAAGGCGTCCCCGAAACCGTCTCCCGACACCCGGCGGTGTTCGCCACCTTCACCGCCCCGTCCTTCGGTCCCGTGCACGTCCGCGCGGTCAAGCGGCACACCTGCGCCAATCGCAAGCGCTGCGACTGCCGACCCGACCCCTGCCACGCCCGCCGCAGCACCGATCCCACCGCCGGCCTCTGCGCCCATGGCCGCCCGGCGGTCTGCTGGGCACGCCACGAACCCGGGGACCAGGTGCTCGGTCAGCCGCTGTGCCTGGGTTGCTACGACCATGACCACCAGGTCGTTTGGAACGTGTTCGCAGGCGAACTGTGGCGGCGGACCAAGCAAGCCGCGGAACGCTACCTGGCTCAGCTCGCTCGCCGACGTGGCATCCCACCGGCCCGGATGGTCACCGACTCGGGCAAGGTCCGCACGGTCGCCCCGGTCCGGCTGTCCCACGGCAAAGCCGCCGAGTTCCAAGCACGCGGCGCAGTCCACTTCCACGCCCTGGTGCGCCTGGACGGCGTCGACCTCACCGACCCCACCGCCGTCATCCCGCCACCTGCCGGGTTCACCGCCGCCGACCTCGATGACGCCATTCGCCACGCCGTGGACCAAGTCGGCTACACCACCCCGACCCACCCCGACCGGCCCGAAGGCTGGTCGATCGTGTGGGGCGACCCGTCCAAGGGCCTCGACATCCGACCCATCAGCCTGACAGGCCGGGGAGAGGTCACCGACGGCATGGTCGCCGGATACCTTGCCAAGTACGCCACCAAGAGCACCGAGGTAACCGGGCACCGCTCCGTCAGGCTCGACGCCGACAGCATCGGCGACTACGCCGACCCCGACGGCGACCACACCGCCCGCCTCATCGACGCCTGCTGGCGACTTGGCCGACCCACGAGCACACCCATCCCGCTCTCGCAGCGGCCTCGGGATCACCGGCCTCGGCCCGGCTTCGTGCAGCGCTGGGAATGCCCCGACTGCGGCACCCACACCCGCTACGCCGCCTGCCCCGTCTGCGTCGCCGAACGTCAAGCCAGCCTTGACGCCGAACCGGCGAAACCAGCGACGACCAACCCGTACGCCCGGCTGCGCCGCTGGGCACACATGCTCGGCTTCGGCGGCCACTTCCTCACCAAAGCCCGCCGATACTCCGTCACCTTCCAACTCCTGCGCGACACCCGCGTCACCTACCAACGCAACGACGACCAGGACCAGGCCGTCACCGACCCCATCAGGGCCGTCGACCACCTCGACGACACCACCCTGATCGCCGGCACCCTCACCTTCGCCGGCGTCGGCTGGCACACCACCGGAGACGCCCTGCTCGCCAACACCGCCGCCGCCATGGCCCGCGCCCGACACGCCGCCGGTCGCGAAGAACTCGCCCACGAACTCGGCACCACCCCCACCGGCACCGTGCCGGTAGCCGCTTGATTCGACAGGAGGAAGGACCCCGACCGTGGATGACGAACTGATGACCGTTCCGGAGGTGCTCGCCGCGCTTAACAACGTGTCCCGCCGGACGTTCTACCGGTGGCGTGAACTCGGCATCGCCCCGGCCTGCATCCGGCTCCCCAATGGAGAGCTTCGGATCGCGAGGAAAGACCTCCGGATCTGGCTTGAGCAGCGGCGCGAGGTGGCGGCGTGAAGTCCCGTCGCGTCCGCATCTGGGCGATCAAACCGAACGCCGGAGGTGTCGGGTCAAAGAAGGCCAAGCGGTCGTACACCGTCCGATGGGTGGTGGCTGGCCGCGAGAAGTCCCGCACGTTCGTCACCCGCGCCTTGGCCGACAGCTTCCGCTCCGACCTGATGCAAGCGGCCAACCAGGGCGAGGCGTTCGACACTGGCACCGGGCTACCGGACTCTCTGACGGAAACCCCGGCGGCCACGACCTGGCTGGACTTTGCCACGAAGTACGTCGATATGAAGTGGGCAGGCGCGGCGGCCAAGTCCCGCGACAGCATGACCGAAGCGCTCGCCGCCATCACGGCGGCACTCGTCAAGGACGCCCCCGGCCGGCCACCGGTCGAACTGCTTCGCCAAGCCCTGCGCAACCACGTGCTACCGCCGCCAGCTCGTGGCCTGGACATGCCGCCGGACATCGCCGACGCGACGCGCTGGCTGCGCCACGCCTCCCTGCCGCTGCCTGAGCTTCGAGAGGCGGGGACCGTTCGGAGTGCGCTCGACGTCCTGGTGGTGAAGCTCGACGGCAAGCCGGCCGCCGCGACCACCGCGCGCCGGAAGCGGTCGGTGTTCTACAACGCGCTTCAGTACGCGGTCGAGCTGGAAGAGTTGGAGTTCAACCCGATCGACAAGCTTCGGGTGCGGTCGCAGCGGAAGAAGATTGCCGAGGTCGTCGATCGCCGGGTGGTCGTCAACCAGCGCCAGGCGTTGGAACTGCTGATCGCCGTCACCTACGTCGGTCAGCGCGGACGGAAGGCCAAGCGTGGTGAGCGCCTGGTCGCGTTCTTCGCCTGCTTGTACTTCGCCGCGCTCCGTCCGGCAGAGGCGTTGGCGCTACGTGAGCAGGACTGCGACTTACCCGCGAAGGGATGGGGTCGGCTGACGCTGGCCAAGAGTCGACCCCAGGCGGGCAAGCGGTGGACCGACAGCGGCGAGGTTCACGACGATCGAGGGCTTAAGCATCGAGCCGAGGATGAGCCGCGTAGCGTGCCGATCCCGCCCACGCTCGTGGCGATCCTGCGGGGGCACATCGAACGGTTCGGGGTCGCCAAGGATGGCCGGCTGTTCCAGAGTGAGCGGGGCAATGTCGTTGCGGCCTCGACGTACTCGCGCGTCTGGGATGAGGCGCGTCGACTGGCGTTGACGCCGCGTCAGGTTGACTCGCCGCTCGCTGGTCGGCCGTACGACCTTCGGCACGCCGCCGTGTCGCTGTGGCTCAACGCTGGTGTGCCGGCGACCGAGGTAGCCGACCGGGCCGGACACTCCGTTGACGTTCTGCTGAAGGTCTACGCCAAGTGCATCGACGGCGCGGAGGCGACCGTCAATGACCGGATCTCTGAGGCTCTGACCGGCGTGGCCTGGCCCGTATGATGGTCGCCGTTCCGGATCTTGCCTCGGACGTGCCAACTGACCTGCGCAGATGCCGCCAAGGTCATTCCGCGCCGGTTCCGCGAGCTGCGACAAACGGCGGCTTCCGGTGACCTACGGCTGCACACCTGTTCTAATTGAACGGCATGCGTATTACCAGCTCAGGAAGCGTTTCGGCTGTGTATCGAGGTGCCCCCGGCAGGATTCGAACCTGCGACACACGGTTTAGGAAACCGATGCTCTATCCCCTGAGCTACGAGGGCGCGAGGGCACAGTCTAGCGACCTGGGGTTCACCCGGGGTGGCAGGGAGTGGCCCACGTTCACCCGCGTTCCCCGGCCCCGTGTTCGCGCAGCCCTGGACCACACCCGGAGCACACGAACCCCGGCTTGCGACCGGCGGTCGGCCGGGGTGACCCGCGTTGACACCGGTTCGCCCGGGTTGGCATCCGCTGGAGAGCACACACCGCGCACAACATCGGAGATCATGACGTGCGCGCGACCCGAGCCCGGGACCGCCAGCCGCAAGGGGCGCGGCTCCGCGAGCTTCGTTCGCTGGCTCAGGTTGTCGGCGTACCGGTCCGAGTACAGAAGCAGGTACGGCTTCAAGTGCCGCGGATCTTGACCTGTGCACAGCGTCGCGGCCCCCTCGACTTGGCGACGGTCCAAGCCGGTGACGTGAGCGCCAAATGAGAGCCACACGACTAGCGTGGGCAGCCGAAATGAGAGCGAGGCCCCCGGCCACCCCGAGTCCAACTAATGCATGGACACTCGCGAACCTTGAGCCTATAGTCGCGGAGTTGTCCGATAAGGATGGCATTGGCTTCGATATAGGAAGACTTAGTGACAGAGCAGATCTCTCGGAAGCCCCGGGGGCAGGGCCCTCGTGCCATGAGGGCAGCGGCGCTCCGCGCCCTCGAGGAGGGGATCGTCCGCGAGCGCCAGGAGAGGCAGAAGCGCGAACGCCAGCAGGCGGAGGCGATCGACAGGTTGGTTGCTGCCGCCGCCGCAACCGGAGCGAACCTCACGCGAGGCGACCATCGCCTGGCCCTGCGCTTTGAGTTGGCCGGACAGCCATTCGAGGCTCCCCTTTCCGACGACCGCCCAGGGTCGATAGACAGTCTGACGGCGATGGTGGGGCCCGGCTTGGTGATTCTCGGTGCGTACAGCGCGTTCGCCCAACTTGACGAGGGCTACATCGAAGCCCTCGTCGTTGGAGCCGGCCCTGAGCCGGAGGCGGACACCGTAGAGGAGTGGCACCACTGGGACAGTTACCGCCCCGGAATCATCCGCGCGGTAGCCCCTGACGGTGGTTGGCGAATCGAGTTGTCGCCCGGCTCGGCGGTATTTTGGTGCCTGCGCGAGCGATTTGTCGATATGAGTAGGGAGTTCAACCGGGACGAACCGACGTATACCACACTGAAGATCAGTGGCCGGCCGCTATCCACCCCGGACGAGGCCTTGAAACTGCTGACTCTTGCTGCCGGTTCGTGGTCTTTTGACATCGACGGGGAGTGCGGGCTGGGTTTCCGTCTTGCGCTGCGTCCGCCGTGGCCGCTGCCCGACCACCGGCGTAGTCCAAGGCGGGCACGTCCTGCGGCAATCGAGCCCTCTGTTGAAGGGCCGTCACGGGCGTATGACTCCGAAGCGTTGGCGTTTTACTGGTACGCCCGGGCCATGCCGCGTGCCCCGTTTGTGCAGTTCCTGGCCTTCTACCAGGTGCTTGAATACCACTTCACCCGCTACGCCCACAATCGAGGCGTCCAAGAGGTGGCCGCGCTACTGGCCAGCCCAGGCGCGGATTTACACAGTCTTGCCTTCCATGCCAAAGTCTTCGACGCGATCGCCCAGGTGGCCCGGTCACAGCGCACCGAACTGGCCCAGCTACGGGCCACGATCGAGGCCACGGCGACGGCAACCGGACTCAAACAGCGGATCTTGTCCGACCCGGCCTTGAGGGCCCACCTGCGAGCCAACGCCGTGACCGGTGTCGCATCTGTACGCGTCAACGCCAACAGCTCGCCCGCCTCAGTTGTCGAGGCCGTCGCCAAACGCGTTTACGACCTGCGCTGCATGGTGGTGCACAGCAAAGAAGGCGGCGGTGCCAACGCGCAGGTACTGCTGCTGCCGCAGACGCCCCAGTTCCTCGCCGTCGAGCGTGACTTGCCGTTGATGCGCTACCTGGCGCGAGCCGCCTTGTCGGCTAGCAGCTCACCGCTGCCGCCCCTGTGACACGCGATCGACGCCGCGATGCCGGCGATCCGACTCCGATCGAGCGGGGGTGAGTGCCTCTGGTGGGTCCAACCGAGGACGCAGGTCCGTCAGGGGTGAAAAATCCTGTCGTAGCTGTAGTCGTACCAGCCGTCGGTGTTGTGCTTGTGAAGGGTGCCAGCGACGCGTGTCAGCATCAGCACGTCGCCGTTGAGGGTCAGGGCGGCGTCCTCGGCCCTGCCGGCGAGGATTCTGGCCACGGTCGCCAGCATGTGAGGTTTGCCCTTGTCGGCCAGGGTGTCCTTGCGCATGTAGAAGCTGACGTCGACGTAGGTCTCTGGCTCCCATTCCCACAGAGCGCCACCGTCGTCCTCGGCGCTGTAGTAGCCGTGCCGGCCGCCGGTGATGTCCACGACGTACCCGCGCTCGTCGTTCAGGTCGGCGCTGAGCATCCTGCCGCCGGACGCCGTGGACGTCTCGACCGCTGCGGGAGCAGCCAGCTCCGCCACCTGCTCGAGTGGAATGTCGCCCGCCAGCGTCAACCGGTACTCGACAGCCATCTGCATCCCTTCGTTAGTCTCGCCGGATGATCTGAATGATCGCACCGTCGCGCGTTACCGCCGCCAGTTCCTTCAGCCCTGTGATGGGCCAGTCGTGAAACTGCTTGTGCAGGGTCGCGAGCTCTCCTCGCCAGTCGTGGAGGTTCAACATGACCCGTTGGGTCTGCTCGGCGTCGACCTTTTTGGATACCGCGCTCCACACGGCGCGGGCCGGCACAGGAGCAGTGGGCGCGTAGCAGTCGAAGACATGCCCCTCGATGAGGAAGTCGGGTGCCTTTTCCGGCCTCCCAGAATCCCCGGTCTCGCGTCGCGCGTCCGCGACCTCCTGCCCCGTGGGGTTCTGGTGAACCCGGTACCCCTTGCCGGCGACCCTGTCGGCACACTCGTTCTCCAACTCCAGGGCACGCCGCTCCCGTGGCTTCTCGTTTGCGGAGATCCGGGTTCGACGTCCGGTAGGCGACCCACCGCCGACGCCGGTGGGACGCCTGGTCCACGGGGTTGCTGCGTCAGGGTCCGTGGAGACAGTTCTGCCCAGGGTGGGGGCCGTCGGGGATGGGCTGCCGGTGGTATGAGGGGCGGGGCTGGCCGGTGGATGACCGCCAGCCCCCGTCAGTTTCCCGACGACCCCAACTGCCGGGCCTGCACGATCGCCCCTTCGATGGCCTGCCGGGCCCCGCCGGTGCGCTGAACGACCAGCACCAGGACCTGCTTGATGGCCTCCAGGGCCTGCAACAGCGGCCCGGGCTGCCCACCCTGCAGGACCACGGCGACGAGCTGCTGCGCCTCCCCGACTCCGGTGATAGCCCCGGCCGCCGCGTCACGAGCAGCGTCCACGGCGGTCAGCACAGGCGCCAGCCCGGCGATCGTCTCCTGCGGGGTGGCCTCGTTCGGCACGGCCGCGGTCGCCTTCGCCGCCTCACCGATCGACCCGGCAAGACTTCCCAGGGCACCCTGGATGCCCGTGATCGCGTTACGCACCCGCGCCACACCCGCCGCCACGGCGACGAAGCCGGCGCCCGCAGCCCGCAACGCCACCTCCTGCGCCTGACTGTCGGCGGCGGCTGCCAACCCCTGCGCGCGTTCGACCCCGGTCATCAACGCGCGGAACTCACCGGTGATCTTCTCGATGTGCGACACGTGGCCGGCATCCCCAATCGATGACAGTAGAAGTGCTCGACAGCTGAAACTACCTGGCGTTCCTAGAGGGCCCACCGTCCCGTGTCAGCCCGTCGCCGGTAACGGTGTCGACGAGGTCGAGGAGGCGGTGGGCCGCGTTGATCGCGGGGCGCATGGCCTCGGCGGCGGCTTGGTCGACACGTTCGTCGAGGATCTGCCGCAGCGTGACGATCTCGACGCCGGATGGAAACCCCAAGTGTCGAGTGATGGCGACATGGCGCTGTCGGTCGCCACGGGCGAGATATTTCGCGGCCAACTGCACCAGGAGCAGGATGCTCGCCGGGTGATTCGCGTCGGCACCGGTGGAGTCCGGGGTGCGGTGCTGATCCAGCAGCGGCATGAACGCCAAGCCGGTGCGCGGTGGTGGTGTTTCGCGATACAGCAGGAGCCGACCGTCGGTGGGTATGGCGGCGGTGATGGCGGGCCACAAGTAGAGATCGATCAGAACGGGTAAGGCGGCCAGCTCGACGCACACGGTCACGTAACCGCCACCGGCGGGGGCATTGCGGGGCTTACCTCTGGTGAACAGCAGCCGGCCGGGCAAATGCAGGCCGGCAACCGGATCGTCGAGCACGCTCTGGGGTGTGGTGTCGTCAACGGCCACGACGAGGTCGACGTCGCTGTACGGGTCAGCGCTGCCTCGTCCGAGAGATCCCACTAGCCACGCCGCCCCCACAGATTTCCGCTGGTGCAGCACGTCGACAGTGGCAGCGAGCCAGGCCGTACGGGCTTCAACTACGGCTGCCAGCAGTGCGGCCGCTCGCCGCCCTCGTGGCGGTGGGACGTTGGCGGGCACGCGTTGGCTCATGCCCTGCGGTCCCGTCCGTGTGCGGGCACTGCTGCCCCTACGTCCGCACGACTGTTCATGATCGTCTGGAGGCAGAGTGACTCGATGACCGCCACGCAGTTGGATTCGGCCGACATGGAAACGTCAAGTCGTTGCGTTGGCAGGCCCGGCCAGTCGCCAGAGGTATGCATCTCTGTGGCGAATGCTTGCAAATACCTTAGGTAACCGGGCGTCACGGTCTGAGACGACGTGAGGCGTGGCAAGGCCGTCTGGAGCGCCTCCTCGCCCTCCCCGAGTTCGATCGAAACGCACGGCTGGACGTCGGTGAGTGCTCGGACCGAGGCTGCCAGGTGTTCCCGAAGAGGTTCGAATTCGGTGTGTCGGGCGTGGGCGTGGGCGGATGCGTAGACGGTCTTCGGCCCGCGATCAACCAGGCGCACTCGGTCTTGTGCGACGCTCAGATCGCGGAGATCATCGAGACGATCAATCATCGCCCCGATGAGCGCCTCTGCAACGTCCATACCTGGGGTACTGACGACCCAGGAAGCGAACTGTTCCGGCGCGGCGATCGTGGGGAGGTAACGCCACAGTGGGCTGGAGACGACTGCTTCAATGCCACTGCTGTTGAGGGCGGTGGCAAGGTGTCTGATCAGAGTCGTCTTCCCGCTACCATCGATCCCGTCGACGAAAATGATCATAGGGATGCCGACTCTTCGAGCATGCTCCTCACGGCCACAAGCGCACCTGGCACCCGTGCGGCGAGCAGTTCGGCCTGCGCTACGTCGTCTGCGCCTGCACGGCGGTAGGCGTCGTAGTCTCCAAGGAGCGATCTGAGCTCGGCGCCCGGCCAGTCGCGCAGCGCCTCGACCACCTCGGGAAGCCGCAGGCCGACCTCTGGCGCTCGATGTGCCACAAGCAGTCGACCGGCGCTCGACAGCACCGACAACACTCGGCGTGCGGTGTCCTCGCGCTCCGATTCTGTGTGGTGGCTGGCGGCCAGACGGGCGACGGCGAACTCGTGCAGTACGCCAACATCACCAGCGAGATCGGTCAGTTCTGTGGTGGCGGCCGGCGTAGCTGCGGTGGCACCTGCGATCACGGCGGTGTCGAGCCCTACGCGACGCAGCACCGCCCGCATCTTCATGTCGTCGAGCGGACCGAGGCGACGAGCGTCGCCCCCGTGGCTGTCGGCGAGGTGCAGCGACGCTCGAGAACCGTGGCGTCGGGCCGCTTCACTGACGATCTCGTGGAGCGACGTGGCGGCGGCCGACGTGGGGGGCAGGTTCCAAGCGATGAAGTCGACGTCGCTCCAGCCCTCGATGAAGTCTCCTCGTGCGGCGGATCCGCACAGCCCCACCCCGGCATCCGGATGTCCGGCGATGACGGCCTCGGCATCTGCCGCCACTTGGTTGACCAGGTAACTGAGCTTTCGGCTGAACGGCAGGGGATGAGCGGCACGCCAGGTGATGACGGCAAGGGCGTGATCCAGCACCTGCTGGAACTGGGGATGGCTGGCGGCCTGCCGGGCGGCGGAAGCCTCGAGCCAGCGGGCCTGGACGAAGCCTTCGTCCCGGGCCGGCGTCGTGGTGGTGGTGGACGTCGAGAAGAGGAACCAGTCGACGATCTTCGCCGCTGGCGTGCCGTCGTTGTCGGTGAACGTGTAAGCCTCCTGCCCGAGATACGCGCTGTAGTGCGTGTCGGTGAGGCCGGCTTCCTCGGCCACCTCCCTCCTGGCTGCCTGAAGTGGCGCCTCGCCCGGCTCCAGTCGGCCTTTCGGCGCGACGGTCTGTCGTTCACCGGTCTTTCGGACCTGATCGAGGAGCAGGACTTGTGGAGAGCTGAGGTCGTCGGTCGCGACGACGGCACCGGCGGAGGCGTATCGACGAGTCATGGCTGGATGCCTCCTGGGGCTGTCTGCATGGTCTGGAACGCGTCGCGGAGACGAGCCCTGAAGCTGATGATGTTGGCAGTGTTGTCGACCCAGTGATCGGTAATTGCGCGCCAGGCCGGAAGCTGTTCGTGGACGCGTTTCCGCTCGTCTTTGCGTCGGATGATGCGTCGGGCCTCGTCGGCGGTCAGCCCTCGGGCCTGCGCGAGGCGTCTGACGCGGATGAGTTCTGGAGCGGTGATGAAGATAATCGAGCATGGTGCCGGCCACGTTCGCTTCACAGTCATAGCCAAAGCGGCATCGATGAAGCTCTCGACTGCCAAGGGGGCCTCGCCGCGGTCGGTTAGTACGAGGAGTTTCGAGACGAACTCGTCGTACCCGAAGCCTTCCCGCGTCTCCACGCCCTCGTGGTAGGCCTGCCGGCCTGAGGTGAGTTGCACGAGGACCGTCCTGATCTTGACGCGGCGGGCGCCGAGGGCGGCCAGGTACTCGCCCGCGCTCGACTTTCCAGCCTCGCTGGTGCCGGCGAGGAGGAGCATCGGTGGCGCGGCCGGCTGCCGCATCACGAATCTCCTCTTGTCCGACGGATCACCGCGGCAACACTGGTGGGCAAATCGTCTGGCTTGCCGATGCCGACGCGGATGACCGGTACAGCGGCAAGTGCGTCGAGCGCCTTCTCCGCCAAGTTGAATGCGGGAAGACTGCGGCTGATGGTGACCTCGTCAGTCGAGGAGAAGATCGAGACGTGGTCAAGAGTCGGGTCGCGTAGCTTCGCCTCGTGGTCGGTCACCGCCGCGCGCAGCAGATCCCGGGCTGCGGGAGTAGGCGTCTCGCGCAGTTCACCCGCCGCAAGACCCTGATCCGGAATGACGATGAGGCTCAGCGGCAGCAGGCGGTGTCCGGCAGTGGTGGGGGTGGGAAGATCCACCGCGTAGAGGAGCCGTTCGGTGGCGTGAGGTGCCAGCAGCGACGCCATGTCGGCGCGTACGTGCCAGGGCAGGGTGGGCATCGGCACCACGCAGGGCTGACGGCAGGGGAAAGCGGTGAAGGCGAACTCGTCGACCAGGAGGCTGCCTCCGTGAGCGGCGACGCCCAGCGCGAGTGATGTCTTGCCCTGCCCGCGTCCGCCGTCCAGCACCGCTATGGCCGACCGTCCGCCGTCTATGGTCACCGCACTCCCGTGCAGGAGCGTCAGCTCGCCGTCCCCCATGACGGCCAAGGAGCGTGCCGCGGCCTGGAGCACTCCGATCTCCAACGTGGGTGGATCGCCAGCCAGCTCTGCGGCTAGTTCCAGGAGGACCTCACCTCTACTGACGTCGACGGTCAGCCGGGTTCGGTGCCCATCACGTACCTGCATGACCTGCCCGGCCGGCATGGTCGGCAGTTCCGTGTCAGCGAGTCGGGCGACGAACCGCCGCAGGCAGCGTGGTGCCGACTCAGCGATCCGGATCTCCAGCGCGTGGTTGCCGACTCTCAACAAGCTCATGACCGCTCCCCGGGCTTGCGGAGGACGAGCCACATCGAGTACCGGCGGTGTCTGCCGCGTACCGGGAGCGCGGGGGCCGACAGGACACCCTCCTCCGATGTCACGGTCGCGTACTGCCGGATCCCGCATGTCGCCGCGAGGAGGTACAGCTCGTGGGCGGTGGTGAGGTGGGCGTAGCCGGGTGCCGCTCCGCTGGTCTTGTTGGCGAGGTAGATGATGTCGCGCGCTGGCAGGGGCCGCGAGCCGGTGCGGCGCTGCCCCCGCCATCGCGCGGCGCGGGCGGCCAGGTCCAGCAGATTGGCGATACGGACAAGCCCGAGCCGGCCGGCGTAGTGCCAGTTGAACGTCTCTACCAGGACGGTGCCTCCCGGGGCGCACACCCGCCACATCTCGTGCAGGGCTTCCACACGTTCTGCCTCGGTTGCCAGCGCGTTGAAGGAGAAGCGGAGGCACCACACCTGGTCGAAAGTGTCCGCTGGTAGTGGCAGGGCGTTCATGCTGCCGTGCACGAAGGTGCCGTTCGGGCACGCGGCCCGGGCAACTGCCAGAGCCACCTCGTTGATGTCGACGCCGACGATGTCGCCGCCCAATACGGTTATCGCTTGGGTGACGCGACCGGCACCGCATCCCACATCGAGGATTCGCGCCCCCGCACCGAGCCGGTGATAGAGCGCCTCCTCGCAGGGGCGCAGTGGTGCTGTGTTGTAGAACGACGTCTCGCCCGCGTAGTGGACCTGGTTCAGGGCGCGGATCATGGCTGCGTAGTCGATCTCGGCGATGCCGCCGTGGGTAGTCGTCATCGCAGTCCCAGTCCTCCGTCGACGTGCAGCGTGCTGCCGGTGATGTACGACGCCTTCGGCGACAGCAGGAACGTGATCGCGTCCGCCACCTCTTCCGGTTCACCGCAGCGCCCGAGGAGGCAGCGGTGACCGGCGGCGGCCTTGTCGGGGGTCATCTGGGTGGCGATCGCACCCGGCACGACCGTGTTGACGCGGATGCCTCGACCGGCCAACTGCCGAGCAGTGACCCGGGTGAGGGCCTCCACGCCGCCTTTGGCGACCGCGTACCCGAGTCGCTCCGGGTGCCCGTAGTGGGCGTTCACGGAACTGACGTTGACGATGGCGGCAGGAAGGGCGGCATACGCAACGAACTCACGGATCACCAGGAAAGCCGAGCTCAGGTTGACCGCGAGCATCCGTTCCCACTCGGCTACGTCCGCATCGATGATCGAGGTGCGCTCCACCGCTCCCGCGCAGTTCACCAGCCCACCCACCGAACCCGGCTTGACGTGATCGGCGAAGAACGACCGCACCTGCTGCTCATCCGCGACATCGACGTCGTGCCAGGAAGGGCCCTGGTCTCCGCGCGGAACGTCCGCGGGCACGTGAATATCCAACCCGTACACATGAAGGGCCCTGCTCATGGTCGCCCGCACGATGGCGAGCCCGATACCCCTCCCGGCACTCGTCACGATCAGGGCGGATGGAACGACTTCGTGCTCCACTGGCACCTCCCAGGTTCGTGAACAACCAGAGGGCGGATCTGACGAGTGATCGCGCCCCTCCTCCTCACACTCACCCTCAGCGTCGCTGTCGTGAATGGCGAGCATGCGGACGAAGGGTTTGTCCGCATGCGGCGCGCCGAACAGGCCGACGGTCATGCGGCGTAGTTAAGGGCGATCCTGGTTGCGCCGCGCTGAACACTGAGTGACCCTATGTACGCGATGTCCACGCTGCTCAATGCCGTCGGCGGCGAGCAGCCCGAAAGGCGGTGTCATGGGCCAGACCCCGCGGGAGCTCGAGCCATCCCTGTCCGAGCGCCACTTCTTCGGCGCCGAACTGCGCCGACTGCGCGAACGCGCGAACCTCTCGCAGGCGCGGCTCGGCATCATGATCCGCTTTAGTGCCGATCTCGTACGTCGTGTGGAGACAGCCGATCGGTTCCCCTCCCGGGAGTTCGTCGAGGCCTGCGACAAGGCGCTGGTGACCGGCGGCTCTCTGATGCGCCTGCTACCGCTGCTCGACAAGAACCGGACCAGCGACGGCAAGCCGAGCGCCCCCTCACCGGCCGACGGCGGCCTCAGCAGCGCGCTGTCCAATCGCCCGACAGGAACGTTGGGGCTGGCCGAGATGGTCGCTCGGGTTCCGTTCCAACCCGGTGTCCTCGATCGCGCCGCCCTTGACTGGCTGAACGCTGCGGCGGGACCCCGGCCGCCCGCGGCCGGACGGCCCGGCTCGCCTGACCAGATTGACGAAGAGGATCTTCATTCGGCGGAGACCGCTCTGGCGATGTTCCGGCAGTTGGACCACACCCACGGTGCTGGACGAGTTCACGCGCAGGTGCAGCGGTACGTCGAAGGCGAGCTGAACCGACTGTTGGCGAATACTCCAACGTCTACGGCGGTTGGTCGCCAGCTCTACACGCTGGCGGCGGGGTTCTTCGAACTCTGCGGGTACCAGGCGGTCGACACTGGCGCCCACGGCCTCGCCCAGCGCCGGTACCTTCGCGCTCTACGTCTGACGGAAGCTGCCGACGACCGCCTGTACGGCAGCTACCTGCTCGCCGTGAACATCGGCCATCTCGCGCTGCACTGCGGGCACCCCGAGCCGGCACGCAGAATGGCGCTCACGGCGGTGAGAGGGAGCGAGACCCGGGCGACGCCCGCTGTGGCAGCCGCACTGCACGCGGTGGTGGCGCGCACGCACGCCCGCCTCGGACGCGAAGGCGACTGCCTGACCCAGCTTGACATCGTGGAGACGCAACTAGCCCGCAGCAAGCCCGAGGACGAGCCGGCGTGGATCCGGTACTTCGACGCGGCGTACCTCGCCGACGAGATCGCCCACTGCTTCCACGACCTGGGCCGACCGCAGCACACTCAACGGCACGCGGGCGACGCTCTCGCCGCGCTGAGCCCCACCCATGTCCGGCGACTCGCCATCGACACCGCGCTCATGGCCTCGTCGCTGGCCGCCGCCGGCCGCATCGACGAAGCCTGCGCCACCGCGCGCGAGGCAGTCGACTTCGCGGCACGAACCACCTCGCACCGCTGCCTGCAGCGCATCGTCGAGGTACAGGCTGACCTCGAGTCCTATCGGGGTGAGCCCGAGGTCCGCGAGTTCGGCGAGTACGTGCGTCACCGACTACCGCTGGCGGCTGTGCAACCCGGTTGATCGTTGGCCGCACCCGCCATCACCGAGCGATAGTGAGCCAGCTCCGCCTCCAGCGCCGCGCCTGCTCGACGGGACGACGCCACATAGTGGCCGACATCAGGAAGAAGCAACACCTCGGGCGCCATGCCGAGAGACGTCAACTCGTCGGCGAGGTCGCGGACATCCTCGACCACGGCCACCTCGTCGCCGGTGCCGTGAATGAGCAGCACCGGCCATTGAACCGTGGCGGCACGGACCGGGCCGGCGCCCCCGCGCAGCCGCATCGCGTGCGCCCGCTGGAACCGGGGCACCGTCAGCGCCCACCGCTCAGGATCGACGATTGCCGACACCGCGGTGGCGGCGGCGAACGGGCCTTCCTGTGACACCGCGTGCAACGCGCTGTAGCCGCCGGCGCTGGCACCGCGGATGAACACCTGCCCCGGCACCGCCCGCCCGGTGGACAGCAGGTGCACCGCCACCGCCGCGCAGTCATCGACGTCGTCCAGGCCCCACCGGCCGTACAGCGATTCCCGGAACACGCGGCCGTACCCGGTGCTACCCAGGTAGTCGACATCAACGACGGCGAACCCGCGACTGGTGAAGAACTGCGCCTGCCAATCCAGGCGAAGCAGGCAGGAGGCGGTAGGCCCGGGATGCGCCCGAACGATCACCGGCGCCCGCCAGTCCGCCGCCGAGCCCGTCGGCGGGTACACCAGGGCAAGCACCTTCCGACCGCTGGCCACTCGGACGCGCAGCTCCGTCGGCGTCGAAACGCACGCCCCGTCGAGCGCGGCGTACTCCGACCTGGCAAGCACCTCCACCTGGGGGGCAGCGTCAGCCAGGTTTACGAGCGAGACCTGCGGGGCTGCGGTCGGTGACGATCCGATCAACGCCACGGTCGTCCCTTGCACGGCGAGGTACGGCTTGATCGACGTGTACGGGAGGTCGACCGCGCGGACAGTGCCGTCGGGCTCGACGACGACGAGGCGGTGCCGCGGCCCTTCCTGCACCGCCACAACGATCCGACCGTCGTCGAGGAAGCCATACGACGTGTAACCCAATTCCCACGGCTCCGCGGCGCACTCACCCGCGATCGGCGCCACCGCCTCCGCCTGGAGGCCGTTCCACCGGTAGAGGTTCCACCAGCCATTGCGGTCCGACACGAAGTACAACGCCCCGCCGGGTCCCCACTGCGGCTCCAGCGCAGACTCATCCGGACCGCCGGCGAGCCTTACTGGGTCCTCGGCCCCACCGTGCGGTGAGTAGGCGGCGGCCCACACCTCACACGCGTCCCAGGGCATGTCGTGCTCGCTCCAAGCGGTCCAGGCCAACGAGCCCGGACCTGGCCGAGGCGCGCCGAGGAACCCCCGGGACGAGACGAGAGTTCGCATCTGCGGAGCACCGGTGAGCGACACCGCGACGAGTTGGTCACCCTGCTCCGACTCCCGCACAGCCAGCAACTCGCCGTCGCCGATCGTCAGGTCACCGAAGCATCCATGGCTGACCAATTCGAGTTCATCGCCGTGACGACGGCTCCGATAGAGGCCATCTCCGCCGACGCACCACAACGTCCCCTCGACGACAGCGAACGATCCGCCCCCATACGCGTGCACGCCGCTGGCGACATCGAAGCCCTTCGGACTGACATCATGCTTGCCCTCGCCGGACCGCCACCGTGTCACCGTCGTACCCCCGCCGGCGTCGGGGCGAGTCTCCAGCCAGTACAGGCCGTCATCACCGGTACGCAGCTGGTCATAACTCACGGAGGCGCGGACGGCGTCGTCCACCGACACTTCAGCGATCCTGTCGCCCAGCCTCACAGGTCCTCCTCGAACAACTCCCACGCGGGCCGGACGACGGCGGGCTCGTCAACCGGTCGCCGGGACACCGGCGCGGCCACCGGCAGGGCTCGGTCTTCCGGGCCGGCGTATGTGCTTTCGTCCAGCATCATTCCTGATCATGCCTAGGGTCTCGGCAGGAGGCCGTAGTGGTCGGCGAAGGAGCGAACAAGGTCTTCGAGTACGGCTTTGCCCTTGGCCGCGGTGCCGTGGGACGGCAGACCAATGACGCCGTTGGTGGTGTAACCACTCATGCCCCTCGTGAGGAGGTGACGTCGATCGTCCGCTAGGTGGTCTGCATGCTGGAAGCCATCACGCACCACTTCCGGCGCAACGTGCAGAAGCAGCGAAACCTCGAGCTCGCCGGCGTGCATGTCCTGGTGGGCTGTGCTGTGCAGGCCGGCGGCAACTCGAGCGTCGTCCCAATCGGCCCGAGCGGGGAACAGGGTCATCCTCGGTCCGGCGACGTTGGCTTCCTGAACGATGTTGGCAAGCGCGTAGTTCCCGCCGTGTCCGTTGATCACAGCGAGCCGGTCGACACCCGATTCACGCAGGGAGTCAGCGATGTCAACGACCACGGCGGCGAGGGTGGTGGCGCTGATACTGACCGTTCCACGCCACGCGGCGTGCTCGTGGGAGCAGGAGATCGTCACGGGCGGCAGCAGAAAGAGGCCGTAGCGCTCGGCGACTGCCTTCGCAATCGCGCATGCCACGATAGTGTCCGTCAGCAGCGGGAGGTGGGCGCCATGCTGTTCGAAACTCCCGACTGGGAGGACCGCGACGGACGCTGCTCGGTCGGACTCGTCGGTGCTCGTCGCCGTGGTGATGAGATCCACGGGCTAATGGTTGCACGCTTCGAGGGTCGCCCGCCGATAGGCGAGCACGAAGGCCGCCGCCTCGGGAATGGCTGTCTGCTGGCGCAGGGCCACCGCCGTCGGGTTCAACCAGCGCAGAGCCCGCGCGGAGGAGGTGCCAGTGGCCAAGGCCAAGGCGTTGGCGGCCTCGGTGGCCGCGCGCTCGACGTCGCCACTGTTGAGATAGGCGGTGGACAGGGCCGATCGCCAAAGGGCCTCGTCGACGCGCCACTGAGCTGGCCAGTGGCGCAGGAGTTGCTCGTAGAGATCGGCAGCAGCCGCCGGTTGGCCGAGGAGCAGACGGCATTGCGCTTCGTGGGCAGCCACGTACACCGTGTCGCAGTGGACGCCGACATCGATCGGCAGTTCCGAGCCCCAGTCGGCGCTGCCGGCGGCCCTGTGCGCCTTGTCGATGCTGGCTGCACAGGCGTTCTGGTCACCTCCCATCGCGTAGGCCTGGGCTTGGCGGATCAGGAGTAGAGCGCGGATACGGCCTGGTAGCCGGACCTCCTCCAGCGCCCGCTGCGCCAAGGCGATGGCCTTACGCGGATCGAAGCGTTCGAGGGCGCGTTGGCTCTGCCTCATCAGGACGTAGCTGGCGAGCGCCGGCGCGTTGGCTTCGACGGCCTGCTGCTGGGCACGTCGCAACCAGGCGTCAGCCTCGGCGGCGTCGCCCTGCTCGTCGATCCAGCTGAGAAACTCCGCCCATAGTGCCTGCGCGATGAGTACGTCTCGGCGATCGCCTGAACGGCTCCGCCGCCCGACCGCGGCCGCGATGCTGATCTGTGCATGGGCGGTGGACGCCATCCCGGCGTATCCGGTGCGGTTTCCGGCAATGGCCAGACCGGCGAGCTGCTCGTGCCACGAGCGGAGCAGGTAGGGCCTGTCGGGATGATCGATGGAGGCCCGGAGTTGGCCCTCCGCACCGTCGACCAAGCGGTAGCCGACGCTGGTGAGGCGACGCCCACTCTCGAGGTCTGATAGAAAGCGGACCAGCTCACCACCCGTCTGCAGTGCGCCCTCACACGACTCGACGAAGCGGGCGGACGGCCAACGTTCGGCCTTCTCCACCTTGCCGACGAGGTCCCCACTGACGTGCACCAGCCTGCCTAGAGCGCGCTGGGACAGACCGCGGCACTCGCGCCACTGCCGAAGCGCGGCCCCGAATCCATGCAGCGCCGATCGGTGCGGGGTCAGCCGTCGTGGAGTTTGCGCCACCGGTACTCCTGAGTGCTGTCTGTCCGTCACTGCCGCATCCGGAAGGTCTGACCGTACGTGGTCGAACGCTACGCGGACAGTTGCATGCGGACAACACCGTGTGTCCGCATCAACGCTATCGACTCATCTGTCTCGGTGAGCAAATCTCGTTGCTGAGATACCCGTCGGCTTGCTGGTCGAAATCATTAGCAGCGGTTCAGGTTCGACGAAGCAGTTGCCTTCGCTGACGAGTCAGCTGCGAGTCGCGAGATTGGCTAGGACGCAAACATTTGAGGAGTGTGATGAGTTTTCAGAACGACCTCTCCCGATATGGATATCGACAGGAACTGAGCCGCCAACTTCGGTTTCGGGACTTGGTCGCGTATGGGTTGGTGTACATGGTGCCGATCGCGCCGATGGCGATCTTCGGCAGCGTGTACGCCGGCTCCGGCGGGATGGTGGCACTGGCGTACGCGGTCGGTGTGGTGGCGCTGGTGTTCACCGCGTTCTCGTACGCACAGATGGTCAAGGCGTTCCCCATGAGCGGCAGCGTCTACAACTACGCCGGCCGTGGCATCAGCGCGCCGGTCGGGTTCCTGGCCGGCTGGGTGATCCTGCTCGACTACGTTCTCGTGCCGGGTCTGCTGTACCTGGTGGCGTCGGTGGCGATGCACGCCACCGTCCCGGCGCTGCCGGTGTGGTTGTGGCTGCTTGGGTTCGTCGCGGTCAACACGGTCGTCAACTCGGTCGGGATCCGGATGACCGCGGTGGTGACCCGGGTGATGCTGGTCGGCGAGTTGATCGTCCTAGCGGTCTTCCTCGCTGTCGCCGGTTGGGCTCTTGCCTCGGGCAGGGGCCGGTTCAGTTGGGACGCCTTCTACAACGCCGACACGTTCACCTGGTCCCTCGTGGCGGGCGCCGTGTCGATCGCGGTGTTGTCCTTCCTCGGCTTCGACGGGATCAGCATGCTGGCCGAGGAGACCAAGGGCGGTTCCCGGCAGATCGGCCGCGCCATGGCCGCCGTCCTGGTCTTGGCGGGGGTGCTGTTCATCGCCCAGACCTGGCTGGCTGCGATGCTCGTCCCCGAGCCGGCCTCGCTGCTCAGTGACGGGGATCCGAACGGCACCGCCTTCTACGACGCCGCGCAGGTGGCTGGCGGAGGGTGGCTGGCGACGTTGTGCGCGGTAGCGACCGCGATCGCGTGGGGCCTGCCGAACTCGATGGTCGCGCAGGTCGCCACCTCACGCCTGCTGTACGCGATGGCCCGGGACCGACAACTGCCCGCCTTCTTGGCCAAGGTGTCGATCCGCCGCAACGTGCCGATCAACGCCACCCTGCTCACCGGCGCCGTGTCCCTGGTGCTCGGCCTGTACATGGCCACCCGCGCCGACGGGATCACACTGTTGTCGTCGCTGATCAACTTCGGGGCGATGGTCGCCTTCCTCGTGCTGCACGTCTCCGTGGTCGTGCACCACCTCATCCGCCAGCGCAGCGGCAACTGGTGGGCGCACCTGGTCATGCCCGGTATCGGGTTCGCGATCCTCGCCTACGTGGTGGTCAACGCCAATATCGCCGCGCAGCGCCTCGGCCTGGCCTGGCTCGCCCTCGGCATGGTCGTTCTCGCCGGCCTGTACCTGGTCGGCCGCCGGCCCGCGCTGTCGGGTTTGGCGCCCGCGCAGCCGCAGGCCCGTCACGTGGAACGGGTGTGACCGGCATGGACACGATCACTTACCGTCCGGCTCGCGATGAGTTGGCCTACACCTTCGGTGGCCGGATGCCGGTGGCCCACGTCCGCTCCGGCGACGTGCTGCGGGTGTTCACGGAGGACTGCTTCGGCGGTCTCGTGCGCGGGCCGGCGGATTTGCCGTCGCGGGTGTGCCGGATGCCGTACCTGAACCCGGTGTCGGGACCGTTCTTCGTCGAGGACGCTGAGCCCGGCGACACCCTCGCGATCTACCTCGCTGCCATCGAACCCGCCCGGGACTGGGGAGTCTCGTCGACGTTCCCGCACTTCGGAGCACTCACTTCGACCTCGCACACCGCTACGCTGCAGCCGCCGCTGGAGGAGCGGGTGTGGGTGTACGACATCGACCGGCAGGCCGGGACGATCCGCTTCCACGCCACGGGCAGCGACCACAGCGTCGACCTGCCGCTGGATCCGATGATCGGCACGATCGGGGTCGCGCCCGGCGGGTTCGAGGCCCGCTCCACGATCGTCCCCGACTCCCATGGAGGGAACCTGGACAGCCCGGAGCTGCGCGCCGGGGCCACCCTGTACCTGGGGGTGAACGTGCACGGGGCGATGCTCGCCCTCGGCGACGGGCACGCCCGCCAGGGCGAGGGTGAGGCCTGCGGGGTCGGGGTGGAGATCGCCACGACCACCACCCTGATCATCGAGGTCATCAAGGGCGTCCCGACGGTGTGGCCCCGCCTGGAGACAGACACGTCGATCATGTCCGTTGGTTGCGCCCGTCCCCTGGAAGACGCGTACCGGGTCGCGCACCGCGACCTGGTCGGCTGGGTGGGTGACCTCACCGGCCTGGAGCAGCTCGACGCCTACCAGCTGGTGTCGCAGGCGGGGCGGGCGCCGATCGGCAACGTCTGCGACCCGAACTACACGGTCCTCGCCGCCGTCGACAAGTTGCTGCTTCCGCAGCCGCAGGCCGCCTACGGCGGGATGCACGCCCGCCTCCGACAGCACGCCGGCGGGCCGCGGTAGAGGGGACTGGACCAAATGACCTCCTCGATCCCCCAGTTGCCGTTGCGCGACGAGTTGTTCCTGCTCGGTCACGACGACGACACCGGTCAGCCGCACATTCACCGCCGGGCCCTCGCCCTTGGCCTGGCTGGTGCGGTTCTTATCGACCTGTTCCTCGCCGGGCGGATCGCTCTCGACACCACGGACGACACCCCATCGGGCGAGGAACAGCGTCTCTGGCTGCACCTGGACCGCCCGGTCGGGGACCTGATCGCCGACACCGCCCTGGCCTCCATCCGCTACGCCCACCCGACCCCGCCCCTGCGGGGGTGGCTGCGCGGGTTCGCCGACGATCTGTACGACCGCACCCGCGCCGGCCTGCACGCCGGCGGGATCCTGCGCCACGACGTGCGCCGCCGCCTCGGCGGGCTCGCCCGCACAGACCGCTACCTGCCCGCCGACCTGAAGTGGCCGGTCGTCGCCCGCGCCCGGCTGCACTACATCGCCACCGGCCGTGACCAGCCCGACAACCACACCGCCGCCCTCGGCGGCCTCGTCGCGACCCTCGGCCTGACCAACCACCTGTACCTCGCCGACGACATCGCCGCCCTCACCGTGCAGCTACGCACCATCGCCGCGCAGCACCACCGGCAGGTACGCGACATTACCGCCGCGGTTGACGCCGCCGTCGGTGACCTCGCCACCGCCACCTATCGGTGAACCCGCACCATCCCACCCGATCCGCTGCCCTTGGAGACATCTCATGGACGTCATTCCGCGTATCCGTGCCGCCCGGTGGGCGGACAAGGAACCGGTCGCCGCGATCGTCGCCGACGCCCTGCATTCCGGCCCGCTCGCCCAGTGGCTGGTGCCCGACCTGACCTGCCGGCGCCGGATCCTCACCGACGTGGCGGTCATCTGGGTGGAACACGCCATGTTCTTCGGCGACATCCAGATCACCGACGACCTGAGCGCCGCCGCGATCGGGTTCCACCGCTACCGCAGCATCCCGCCACCGTCGAACTACCGCAGCCGACTGGCCGACGCCGCCGGCCCGCACGCACGGCAGTTCGAACTCCTCGACCAACTACTCACCCAGGTCCGACCCACCGAACCTCACTACCACCTGGCAATTCTCGCCATCCTTCCCGCCGCCCAGCGGCGCGGGATCGGCAAGGCGATGCTCACCCACCACGAGAGCCGCCTCGACCGCATCGATCTGCCCTCGTGGACCGAAACCACGCCCTACACCCAGCACGTGTACCGCCGGCACGGCTACCTCCCGAGACCCGCGCTCACCCTGCCCGACGGGCCGGTCATCGCCCCGATGCGCCGCAACCCTCACCCGGCTCGCGCATCCTGGCCCGTGAACACCGCCAAGCCGGCGACCGTCACCGCGCCGACGCTCGCCCAGCCCGACACGCAGCGCTAGGCCGGGTGCAGACGCCCAGGTCCAGGTCACAGCCCCCACCGATCGTCCCGCCTCGCTGCCCGCCAGCTGCGCTGGGCCCACCTCGGGGCGTACAAGCCGGTCGCCCGCCCGTAGAGGCACGGCAGCGGCGACCGACGTGGCCGGCGACGACAGTCCCCCGCTGTCGCCGCCGGCCACACCCTCCGCCATGTGCGCAGCCCTCGGTCGTGACCGCCTGCGCCACTCCAGCGGCGCTACCCACACCCACCACCCAAGCACGAGCAACAGGAAGGAACGCCGATGTCGACGCGGACGCCAGTCCTCGCCGCGTGGACACCCGCCTTGTCGCTGATGTCGTCGCCGGGAGGATCGAGCACGCCGCCGTTGACGGCCTGCACTGAGCGTTCCGGGACGCGGCCCGCAGCCATGGCCTGTCGCCGGCGACGGGCGAGGCATGGGTCTCGCGGGCCCGCGTGACCGGCACAGACCAACACATCACCTGGAGGGCGTCTCCCGGCAGATCACCGGCCCGATGATGGCCATGGCCCAGCGTCTGCACATGGCCCAGCGCCACACCGCCGACAACACGCCCGGGCGTGCCATCGACGTCCTGCACAGCGGGCTCCTGCACATCGACCCCACCAGCGGCAGGCTCGCCCTGGACACCGTCACCCGCCACGGCTACCGGCCGCAGACCCCGATCCGTCTCCCCGACGGCCCGACCCTGCTCGGCATGCACCGACCCGCCGGCAGCGCCGACGCTGGCCCACCAACCCCATCCACGCTGGTACGCGGCCGGTTCCACCCGCTGCCCCATCACCTGCGGTCACCACCCGATAGGCCTACTGCCACTCCGGCAGCACGAGCGTGATCCCGTCCTTGCGCTGCGTTGGTAGGTTGCGCTTGTGAATCGCGTTCGGGCGGCGCTGTACCTCGACTTCGACAATGTTTTTAGCGGCCTCTACAAGCTGGACCCGGATGTGGCAGTCCACTTCGCCGAGGATCCAGGGGGATGGCTGCGCCGGTTGGCGACGACGGCCACGACGGACGGCGAGCGGCGCTGGCTGGTCCTACGCTGCTACCTCAACCCCGCAGGCTGGGTGTACCGGCCAGACGCGGGCGAGGAGCAGCCCAGGTTGTACTTCTCGAAGTTCCGGCCCTTCTTCGTCCGCGCCGGGTTCGACGTGATCGACTGCCCGCGCTACAGCAGCACGAAGAACGCAGCCGACATCAGAATCGTCGTGGACGCGGTCGACGCGCTGTCCGTCGACACCCGGTACGACGAGTTCGTGATCGCGTCCGGCGACTCCGACATGACCCCGCTGCTACAACGCCTGCGCCGCGCCGACCGGCGAACCATGATCGTGTCACCGGCCGACGCGGCCGAGGCATTCACCGCCATCGCCGACCAGGTTCTCGATAGCCAGCACCTGCTGGCATTGGCGCAGGGCGAGTCGGTCGACCTCGACGACGAGACCGGCAGCGAGGTGGAGGACGGGTACGACGATCATGTGGCCGCTGCCGACGGTGTGAATCCTGCCGCTGGTCAGAGTGAGGCGTACGAGGCCTTCCGGTCCATCCTGACCCAGGAGTACGCCACGGCGACCGCGCCATTGAACATGGCCTCGCTCGCTTCCCGGCTGCGGACACAGCTCGGCCCGTCCGTCAGCGGCAGCAACTGGTTCGGCTTCGGCAGTTTCGCCCGCGCCGTGGGGAGCCTGGCATTGCCGAACCTGCGGACGTCGCAGCACCTGCTCTGGGACACCAGCCGGCATCCGGCCCCGCCGACCGCCATCGCACCGCCGCGGGTCGCTCTACCGGATCCCGTCGAACGCCTGGTCGATCAGCTCGACCTGCCGCGAATGCCGCAACACTGGTGGCCGGCGCTCTACCGGGCACTCGCCGAATACGCCCAATCCCAGCGGTTCAACCTGACCCAGTGCACCGGCTGGGTCCGTGACAATCTGCATGAACAGGGGCTGCCGGTCAGCCGCAACGCTGTCGGGTTCATCGTGCGGGGCGCCTCATACGGAGGGTGCCCGTTGCACCGCCAGCCCGCACCGACAGCCGAGGAGATGGCCGCAGCGTTTGTCGGCAACGTCCTCAGCCGCGCCGACGCAGCCGAGATCACATTCTCCGACGAGGACATCGCGACGGTCCGCGCCTGGCTGGGAGCACGGCCTGACAGTGCGGAGCGGGCAGGCCGGACGGACGGCCCTTCGTAGCCACTGGTACCGCGCGGCACGCGTCGGCCATCGACCACGCGGGACGTCCCTCAAGCGGTCTTCGGGCGGCGCCGATCGATCGTGTTGGCCACCGCGTCGGCGGCACTGCGGTGTAGTTCCTTGGTGACGCTCTGGTAGGTGTCGCGGGTGAGGGTTGTGGTGGAGTGGCCGAGTTGTTCGGCGAGGACCTTGATGTCTACGCCGGCGTCGAGGGCGACGGTGGCGGCGCTGTGGCGGAGGTCGTGCAGCCGGATCGGGGGCAGCCCGCCCTGGCGGACGAGTCTGCGGAAGCGTTGGGTGACGGCGTTCGGGTGCCACGGGCGGCCGTCGGGACGGACGAAGAACAGGCCGGTGTCGGGCCAGCTGCTACCGGCGGCAAGCTGCCAGGCGGCGCGGCGGGCCTTGTAGGCGGTGAGGACCTTGACGGTTTCGGCGTCGAGTACCAGGTCGCGGATGCCGGCTCTGCTCTTGGGCGGCTTCTGCACCGCGGTGTAGCCGTGGGTAGCGATCTGGTTGTTGATCGTCGTCTCGCGGCGGTGGAGGCGGACCTCGCTGTCGCGTAGCCCGCACGCCTCACCGCGGCGGGGCCCGCGGTAGGCCATGTAGTGCCACATTGGGTACAGGGCGGGGGCATGTTCGGCTGCGTAGTCGAGGAACCGCACGATCTGCGTGTCGGTCCACACCATGACGGGGCCGGGGACCTTCCCGGTGGCCTTCCACCGCTGCACCCGTTCGTCCTCCCACACGAGGGGCAGCGGCCGGTTGCCGGGAGTCTTGACCAGGGCTGCGGGGTTGGAGCCGACGATGAGTTCGTCGGCGAGAGCGTCGTTGATCGCCTTGCGTAGGCAGGCGCGGATGCGTTGGCGGGTCGAGGGTCCGGTCGGGCGGACGCCTACGACCGTGGCGCGGGCGCCGGGATCGGTGCTGGCCTTCGCGGCCCGGATCTCCTCGTTGCGGCGTTCGATGGCGGTGAACATGGCGCGGATATGACCGGTGCGCAGCTTGTCCAAGGGGATCTGGCCGAGGTGCGGGATGAGGTGTACCCGCACTATCGACTCGTACCCGCGGATGGTGTTGGCGTCGATGGTGAGGTCGCTGAGCCACTGGGTGAGGTACTCGGCCACGGTTGGCATCTGTCCGAGTGGGCCGTCGCCGCGCAGCCGCTGGCGCACGCCGTCGATGTTGGGAAGGACGCCGCCTGCGCGGACCGTGGTTTGGAGCAGGTCGGCGATCTCGGTACGGCGGCGGCGGTCATGCCCGGCCAGCGCGAGGAGCGCGCGGGCGTGGTCGAGTTCGGCGGCGGCGTCGCGTCGGCTGTCCAGCCCGGCGCGGCGTAGTTGCCGGCGGCGGCCGTCGCCGGTGGCGGGGAGTTCGAGTTGGTAGGCCCAGTGGCCGTGTTGCGAACTCCAGGCCCGGTTCGGGCGGCGTAGTTTCGGGCAGGCGTTGCCGAGGGGCTTGCCGGTGTCGGGGTGGCGGCAGCCGCAGCGTTTGAAGATGCTTCCGTCTGGCATGGCTGGTGGTGCTCCCGTTCGTGAAGGGGTGGGGCATCGGTTTTGTCGATCGACATCCACGCGTGATCGGGGGGCGTGATCAAGTCGCGGCGGGCCCAGTCCGGCGAGGGGAATTCGCGCGCGCCGGAACCCTGTGGCGGTGAAATTCGGGTGCGCGCCGCTGACGGTGCTGGGATCCTGGCCGGTTCGCTTGATTTCGGGTCATGGAGGATGGGCAATGGTGGCGGATGAGCTGGTGGGGTATCGGGTACGGCGCCCACAACTGCGTGCGGCGGCGGCACAGTTGATGGCGGCGGTACTCAGCAACCTCGCCGCTGACGACAGGGCCCCGGTGTTCGCGACCGTTCCTGACTTCGGCGAGTGGCACCGCCACGGGCAGGAGTCGTTCGTAGCGATCCGCCGCGGGGCCTGGCAGATGCCGGGCCGGGTCGCCGACTACCAGTTCCTGGACACCTTCGCCGAGATGACGGCGGTACGCGCCGTCGTGGCCGCCGATGAGGTGCTGCGCGAGCGGGTGGATTGCCTTGTCGGGGTGGAGTTCGCCCTCACGCTCCGGCAATTGGGGTGGACGCTGGTACAGCGCATCCTGGAACCCATGGTTGCCGCCGGTCGGAGCTAACGGTTCGACCAGGACGCCTTCGACGCCGCGTACAGCCGGCTGGAGGATGGACTGCTGGTCACGCGGGCGCGGCTGGTCGAGGTGGTTCCGCTCAACGCCTTCACTCCCACCGCGGGCATCGAGGCGGTCACCTTGCCAGACGGCCTGGTGCTGCAAGCGATGAGCGACCGGCAGATGAGCGCCGCGATCGGGTACCACGCAGTTCCTGTCACCTTCGCCGGCGGCCCGAACTCGGTGACCGTGTCGCGGTTCCACCAGTGGGCCCTTACCCGCTGCACCTCGTATCCGGTGTGCTCGTCCACTGACGTACCCGCCCACCCAACAGCGCCGGAGTTTCCCTCGCTGGTCGAGCCGGCCAGCCGCCTCGTGACCGCGCTGCGGTTGGTGTGCGGCGGGTCCGTCACAGCGACTCGGGCGATCCGCTGCCAGCCCGACGACGACTTTCCCCTGGGTCTCGGACCGACGGCGTTACTGTCGGCGCTGCCCACCTTCGACGAGGAGCGACCGACGATCCTTGGGCGAGAGCAGGTTGAGGCGGTGCGCGAGGTGTACGGCCTCCTCGCGCGTCCCGTGGTTCGGGAGAACCGGGGTCTGCAGACCGCCCTGCGCCGGCTGGTCCTGGCGGGGGCCGACCGGGTGCCGGCCGACCGGCTCATCGACCTGATCGTCTGCGCCGAAGTGCTGTTCATCAAACTTCCGGGCCTGCCAGCGGATCGTTGGAAGCAGGACAAGGTCGTTGACGGAGCGTTCGCACTCTTGGCGGACGATCCTGTCCTGCAGGCGCCGCCCGAGCGGCTCGAGGCTCTCCTGCGTCTGGGATACCGGCTCCGCAACGACGAGATGCACGGCGACGACCCGAGCGGTCGGGAGCTGCGCACGCTCACCGGTCAGCCGACAGATGACCTGTCAGCCGTCGTGGATGACATCGAGCGGGTGTTGCGCCGTGCCCTGGTTCGGCTCCTATCCGACAGCGTCGTGGAGCAGTAGTGGGCGCGATTGCACCGGCACGACTTACGGAGCCGTGCCGGTGCACAGCGCGTACTACCGGGCGGAGGTCACGACGGAGGGCTGCAGTCCGTGGTGGCCCTGTCCCCGCCCGCCTCATCGGCACCCGCCCTGTCGGGGCCATCAACTGTCGATACCGGTGAGGACTCGAGGTGCAGTTTGCGCAGGATCGGGGCGGTCGGTACGCGGTAGTGCGCGCCGGCCCGGAACAGGGGCACCGGGAAGGCGGCGCGGGCGGCCAGCTTGTAGGCCGCCGAGCGGGAGATGCCGAGGATGGCGGCGGCGGTGGCGAGGTCCGTGGTCGCCCCGAGCGCCAGGATGCGCTCGGTGGTCCAGGTACAGGGGGCACCATCGCTGCCTGGGTCGGCGGCGGTGGCGGGGGTGCGGGTTCGTCGTGCTGATCGCATGGGCTTGGCTCCTACTCGGAGAATCGCAGTCACCAGTTGCAGGGATGGGGTCCTGGGTTTCAGATGAGGGCTCGCTCTTCGCAGCCGCCTGCCATCGAAATGGCGTTGCGCTCTCAAAGGTGAGGCTGTGGAGGCAAACGGCCGCCCCAGATCGGGGTCGGTGGCGTGGCCTGGGTCGAGGCCCGTGAGCCACTCCACGTACGGCGGCGCGCGGACGGGTCCGCAGTGCCGGCCGGTCTGCCTGGTTCCGGCGTGGGCCGGATGAGCAGCAGCTCCCAGCGGGCATCCGAGGGCCTAGGCAGTGTCTTCAAAGGTTCACAACCATTGGAGTAGCGCGGCGATAGTGACTGTGGCCTGGAACGAGGTCGCGGTCTTGTCGTAACGGGTCGCGACGCTGCGGCACTGCTTGAGCCGGTTGAAG